>NZ_BAAGRL010000021.1:0-290035 GCF_054782975.1 Myceligenerans halotolerans | reverse complement strand
GTCGGCGTCCCTCCCGCACAACGCCGTCATGACGGTCCCTCATCGCGGGCCCGGGCCCGGGCCCGGGGCCGGTAGCCGGGGGCCGAGGCGCCGATGACGCCCCACGGCCCTCTGGTAGGCGGCGGCCATGGCCCGGCCGCCGCGGCCGTCGTCGTAGGCATGAAGCGCCGTGGTGGCGCCGTCGCCAATGGTGGTGATGCGCCTCGATCCAGCGCAGCGCCCATCAAACGGCGGGTTCGGCTTCGCCCTGAAGTGAATCGAGTGGCGGCCGGGAGCTTCCACTACCTCGCGATCAGCCGCTTGGTGTATCCCGCTTCGACGAGCCGCTCGTACGCGTCGCGTACGTTGTCGGGGACCTCGACAGGGACGGCGAATCCGGCCTCGGCGTAGACCCACAGACGCTGAGTGTCCCCGACGAGCATGTTCAGCACTCGCTGCTCGTCGCCGATGGACTCGACGTAGTCCTTCAGCTCCAGCCACCGAGCGGAGCACACGACGTCGAGCTCCGGCCAGACCTTCCGGACCGTGGCCCACGCACGGCGCTGCTGATACGGACGGCTGATGATCGTCGCTGACCGCGGATCGAGGTCGCGGCGGATCGACACGCGGCCGTCCGCTTCGCACGGAGGATCGACGTCGACCAGATGCGACCGGTCGACCTGGTCGTCACGGGCAGCGTCGCGGTCGACACTGCCGGTGCTCGGATCGGAAAGGGCGTCGGCTACGGTGACATCGAGGTCGCGATCCTGGCCGAGGCCGGCCTGATCGGGCCCGCGACCACGATCGCGACGACCGTCCATGATCTCCAGGTCGTTGATTCCGCGATCCTGGAGGCTGACCATGACTTCCACGTCGACCTGGTCGTCACGCCGACGCGGGTGATCGAGACCGCGATCCGCAAGCGACCGACCGGAATCGACTGGGATCGTATGCTCGAGGCCAAGATCCAGGACATCCCGGCCCTGGCGGCCCGCCGTAGCAGAAGCGCATGAGTGCCGAGCCGCACGAACACGATCCCACCGATCGCGTTGCTGCCGTGGGGCACGAGGCCGCGGTCCAAGCCGGGATCGACGACGACGGCGCTCGCCCGCTGCGCTATGGCTCGAACGCTCTCTTCCTCTTGCCTCGCGCCGAACTCGTCGCCCGGGTCGGCCGGCCGGGATCGTTCGTGGTCGCCCAGCGGGAGGTCCGGATTGCCGGGTGGCTCGCCGACCAGGGATTGCGCTCGAACATGCCCGCACCCGGAATCGAGCAGCCGGTTCGCGTCGGGGACCGGTCGGTCACCTGGTGGCTGCCTCTCGCGCCACACCGCCACGCCACTACGACCGAACTGGCGACCGTCCTGCGCCGGTTGCACGAGCTTCCGGTCCCGGCGGGCCTTGGCCTGTCCGCCGTCGAACCACTCGCGCGGGTCGAGCAGCGCCTCGGTGGTGCGACCGGGATCGCGCAGAGGGATCGGGCCTGGCTTCTCGATCGCCTTGCCTGCCTGCGCGAGAAGATCACCGCCGGAGTGGTGCCTACCCGGACCGTCGTCGTCCACGGTTCCGCCTGGCAGGGCAACGTCGTCGTGCCCGACGGCGACGGGCCGGTCCTGCTCGACTTCGAGACCATGGCGCTCGGGCACCCCGACTGGGACCTGATCCCCGTCGCCGTCGACCACGCCGACTTCGCGCGGCTCAGCGACGCGGACTACGACGCGTTGGTCGGCGCGTACGGCGGTCACGACGTCACCCACATGCCCTGGTTCCGCACGATGGCCGACATCCAGGAGCTTCGCTGGACCGCTTTCGTCGCCGAGAAGGCCGCCGGCGACTCGCGCGCCGCGGCCGAAGCCGCCCACCGCATCGCGTGCCTCCGCGGTGAGGTCCCCAAGCCCTGGACGTGGACGGCCTTCTGACGGGGGTCACGGCGGCAGATTGCCGAGACCTGCCGCCCTGAATGCCCTCCAGTGGGGGTGGCATCCGGTCCGCGGCCAGTGCGGCCGGGCCGCGCGTCAGCTGTTCCAGCCCTCTTCGATGGCTGTCACGAGCTGATCCTCCACGGCTTCGGCCTCAGGTAGCAGCTCTTCTTCCGAGCCTTGGACCCAGATGGCGCGTTCGTGGTGAGCATCGAAGGAAACCTCGACCTGGGTGTCGGTCAGTTCTTCCCTGGTGACGAGTTCGATCGTGTCGCCGTCCGACACAAGGGGGCGCAGGTCGTGGACGAGATCCGCGGCGTCGTCGGGAGTCCCGATCTCGATCCTGGCGTGCAGCCGGGGCTGGCGCAGCAGGTTCACCCCGTTGACCGTCAGCGTCATCGGGGCATCGGCGGCTCGAGCGATGGTGATCATCTCGCCGAGGTCTTCGGCTGTCGCACGTGCCGTGACCGGGCCGGCGCGAAGCTCGAACTCGATCCACGCGTCGTCGAGAGATGCTTCCTCGAGGGCGCGGGCGACGTCGGCCATGGCATCGACGTCGGGCACGTCGATCGTGACGGGGTCTCCGAGAGAGATCGTCGTGACCGTCCGTTCTGCAAGGAGGGCGTCCACCACCGCGTCCATCCGTCCGACGTCGAACGGGCCGACCTCGCCCGTGACGATTCCGCCGCCTGTGACAAGGATGCTGGGGGCGTGGTACTCGGCGGAGAGCTCACGTGCCTTGGCCCGCGCGGTCAGGAAGTCGTCGTACGGAGCGACGGCGATCTTGGCGAAGCCCGGGGTGAGGTGCGCCGCCGCGACCGGTGTCGCGGCGGAGATGTTCCGATAGGCCTCGACGGCCGTCGTCGCATCGCCCCGCGGGTGCGTGGACGGGCCGGCGCCGCCGTCCGCGGGCTGTGCCGACGGAGAGCGGTCGACTCCCACGGCATCGGAGACGAAGAGTGACTCTTCCTCTTCGAGAGGGGATGTACCGCGCTGCGTGACGTTCAGGGCGACATCGTCACAGGGACGGCCGGAGCATCCGTCCCGGAGCGCCACGTAGGTCGCCGCGAGATCGGCGGATGTGAGGGTCTGGACCTCGAGGTCCGGCCCGTCGGCCACGATGTGAGCGGATTCCGCCGTGGGCTCGTCGCGCAGCACCTCGAACCAGGACATGGCCACGTCACGCGCGTCCAGGTCAGTGGTGGTCTCGATCTGGATGCCGTCCGCGACGACTGCGCCCTCGGAGCTCTCGATGAAGGCCAGGAAGAGGCTGGCGTCGTCGAGGATGTTCTCGACGTCGGCCAGGGGCAGGTCGCGCTCGAGGTGGATCGTGGCACCGACGCCGCCCACACCCGGCAGCGGTTCGTGACTCTGCACGTCGACCTTGACGACGCCGTCCATGCCGTCGAAGTGCTCGTGGATGCTCTTGCTCTTCGCCTGCGACGAGTAGCCACAGCCCGCCGTCGCCGTGGCGAGCAGAGCCGCGATTGCCAGCGTGACCAGCGGCCTGGCCTGTGTGTTCACCGCGCCAGCGTAGGGAGTGCGGTCAGGCTCCACACCGAAAGTCACCAGGCCGACGGCACCGAGTGGCGTAGTTCCTCGGCCCGGAGTGGATGGGCGGCTCAGGCGGCCCCTGGCGGTCGCGCTGACCGACGGCGGACGCTGCGGTTGTGGAGGTTTACCGAACTGCTGCGCGACGGCGTGAGTGTGGCTGGGAGGAACCTGGCGCGCTTGGGGGAGAGGCCTGGCCGCGAGGCCTTCACGGCGAGCCAGCCCGATAGCGTCGCGCAGGATATGGGCCGTCCGGCGAAGGGGATCCGATGAAGGCCGACCAGTACGACGAGTTCGCAGCCAGCTACGACGTAGAGAACGCCGGGAGCCTGCTCAACGCCTGGTACGAACGGCCGGCCATGCTCCGCCTCGCGGGCGACGTACGTGGCCGCAAGATCCTCGACGCGGGCTGCGGCTCCGGACCGCTGTCCGCCGAGCTGCGCCACCGCGGCGCCGACATGACCGGGTTCGACGGCAGCCCCACGATGATCGAGCTCGCCCGCCGCAGGCTCGGCGACGGCGTCCCGCTGACCGTCGCAGATCTCGCGCAGCCGCTGGCCTACGCGGACGACACCTTCGACGACGTCGTCGCCTCCCTCGTCCTGCACTACCTCGAGGACTGGCACCCGCCGCTGACCGAGCTGCACCGGATCCTCAAGCCCGGCGGCCGCCTCATCCTCTCTGTCAACCACCCGCTCGTGCGCCCCTTCTTCTTCCCGGACGAGGACTACTTCGCGATCCGGCAGTACTCGGAGGAGTACGAGTTCGCTGGGCGGCCGGGGACGCTGACGTTCTGGCACCGGCCGCTGCACGCGATGACCGACGCCTTTGCTGCTGCGGGGTTCCGCATCGCATCCATGGCCGAACCCGCACCCTCCCCGGACACACCGTCCGAGCTCCTCCCGCCACGTATCGCGAGCGGAGAGCGGACCGCCTTCGTGTCCTTCCTCTTCTTCGTCCTCGACGTCGGCTGAGACCCATCAGCGCGGAAGCGGCCCCGCGTAGCTCTCGCGTGCCGCGCGGACGTTCGGCTCGTGCTCGCTCCACCAGGTGCTGAGTGCCACGAAGACGGGTTGCAGGGTGAGGCCGAGTTCCGTGACGTCGTACTCGACGCGCGGCGGGACCTCGCCATACGCGCGGCGAGTGATCAGGCCGTCACGTTCCATCTGCCGCAGCTTCGCGGCGAGGACCTTCGGGCTGATCTCCAGGCTCCGCTGGAGCTCTCCGAAGCGTTGCGCGCCGTGCGTGTGGAGGGCCCAGAGGATCGGCGTCGTCCAGCGGGAGTGGACGACGTCGACCGCGCGGGTGATCGGGCAGGCCTCGGTCGGGGTGTCGGCCGGCGGTGTGGGCCAGGTCGTCATGGTGTCTCTCCCGGAGTCACGGCATCGCTCCGATACTTTCCTGGGGGTACCTAGCCCTGGGTGCGACCGAGCAGGCCCGGACACATTACGAGTACGCCCACCTCATCTACACCGAACTCGACAGGCCCGAGGCGGACGAGGTGCTTGCCCGCCTGGTCGAGGTGCGGGCCGCAGCCGGGTAGCCTCGGGCCGTGGGACGCGCGCGAGGACCAGCCGGGCCGCACGCCGACCGGGGATTCTTCGGGCCCGGCTCGGTCGCCTACCGGGTCTGGCTCTACCCGACGTCCACCGTGCTCGGGTTCATGCGGGCGGTGAGCGTCGAATTCCTCGACCCGCACCTGAGCGCTGCCGTGCAGCAGACCGGCCAGGTCATGCGGCGGACCCGGCTGCGCTACGACCGGACCATGCAGTACTTCGCGGCGGTCCTGTACGCGGACGCCGAGACCGTGCTGCGTCTCTCCGACGAGCTCGAGAAGATCCACGCCCGCTCCCACGGCACCGATCCGGTCACCGGCACCCGGTTCGACGCGAACCACCCGGAGTCCCAGCTCTGGATCCACGTCACGGCCTGGCACTCGATCCTCAAGTGCTACGAGGAGTTCGGCCCGGGACCGCTGAGCCCGGAGGACGAGACACGCTACTGGGCGGATTGCGCGAAGGCCGCCGAACTGCAGACCATCGACCCGGACACGGTGCCGCGCAGCCGCGAGGCCGTGCGCACGTACTTCGCCGAACGGCGCGCCCGCAACGCGGCATCGGAGCACGCCCAGGCCCACTACCGGTTTCTCGTGCACGGCGCACGCGCCATCACGAGTGACCTGCCGAGCCGCGCCGGGCGGGTCGCCGGCCGCCTCCTGGACAAGGTCACCTGGCGCGCCATCGCCTCGACCCTGCCGCGATGGGCGAACGAACTCGGCGGCGTGCGGTACGGGCCCGGCGACAGGCTGTTCCTGGCGGTGTTCGGCCGGCCCGTGGTGCGGTTCGCCCACCGCTACCTGCACGACCACCCGGCACTCGCGGCCAGGGTGCTGGGCCGGCTCGCGCCGCTGTGCCATCAGATCCTCGAGCCGGTGCTCCTGCGCCGGCCGCCCGTGCGGGACAAGGTCTGGTCGATCGCGGAGGCACGCGAACGGTTCGGCCACACAGCCGGGACCCCCGCTGGGCGAACTCGTCTGCGGTGACCGGTTCCGGCGTCGCGACGAAATCCTCCTCCGGTATCCCGAGCAGCTTGAGGTACGAGCACTCCGAGGAGAACCCCGTAGGCCTCGCCGCCGTAGGCCTCGTGGGGGAGAGTGGGAGTGTCGTGAGCGAGCCGATGGCCCGAGCCTTGGAGAGAGACGATGACCACCACCGACCTGCCCGCCCCGATCCAGGAGTTCGTCGACGCGACCAACGCGGCCGACACCGATCGCTTCCTGGCGGTGTTCACCGACGACGCCTACCTGTACGACTGGGGGCGCGAGTTCCACGGTGTCCACGGCGTCGCGGAGCGGAACCAGACCGACAACATCGGCATGGCCAGCCGGTTCGAGGTCGTCTCGCGCGAGGACGGCGAGGGCCCGGACGAGCACGTCGTGACGCTGAAGGTGAGCGGCAACCGGTTCAACGGGACCGGCCCGCTGAAGTTCCGCCTGCGCGACGGCAAGGTCGCGCGCGTCGTCATCGAGTGACCGCCTGCGCGAGAGCCGCTCGCCGCCCGCCTCGCCCGGGAAGTTAACGCAAACATCGTGACCGTCCTGTGACCCCGGACCGTTGTGTCAAGGTTTTTCCGACGGTTAGATTTAGCCGCGTTGCAACCTGGCGGCGTCGGCAACGAGGCCGGCGCCGGACCGCAGAGAGGCGGCCGCCGTGGTGATGCAGGCGAGCGTGGAGGCGCGGACGAGCGCGGAGCGGCGTGACCGTGCGCCGACGCGACCCCGGAAGTCGTTGCTGAGACGGATCAGCCGGAACCGGACGCTGCTCCTCATGTGCCTCCCGGCCATCGCGTTCTTCATCGTCTTCGCCTACGCCCCGATGCCGGGGGCGTGGATCGCGTTCACGAACTTCAACTACCGGGACGGGATCTTCGGGAGCCCCTTCGTGGGCCTGCGGAACTTCGAGTTCCTCATACAGTCCGGGCAGCTGTGGCAGCTCACCAAGAACACGATCCTCTACAACCTGGCCTTCATCGTGCTGGGGAACATCCTCCAGATCGCGCTGGCGGTGATGCTGAACGAGATCAGGGCGAAGTACTTCAAGAAGATCAGCCAGGCCGTGATGTTCCTGCCGTACTTCATCTCCGTGGTCCTCATCGGGGTCATCGCCTTCAACCTGCTGAACTACGACACCGGGTACGTCAACGCGCTCATCCAGCAGACCGGCGGGGACCCGATCAAGATCTACAGCACCGCCGGCGCCTGGCCGATCATCATCGTCCTCTTCCAGCTCTGGCAGAGCACCGGGTACGGATCCATCGTCTACTTCGCGGCGATCATGGGCATCGACAACTCCCTGTTCGAGGCGGCCGCGATCGACGGCGCCTCCGCCTGGCAGCGCATCCGGCACATCATTCTCCCGAGCCTGAAGCCCACGTTCATCATCCTTCTCCTGTTCTCGCTGGGCGGGATCATGCAGGGAAACTTCGGCCTGTTCTGGAACCTGGTAGGGAACAACGCCGCGCTGTTCTCCACCACGGACATCATCGAGACCTCCGTGTACCGGATGATCCTGTCCCAGAACAATTTCACGTCGTCGACGGCGGTGGGGTTGTACCAGTCCCTGTTCGGGTTCGCGCTCGTGCTGCTGGCCAACTGGATCGTGCGAAGGATCAACGAAGACTATGCGCTGTTCTGAGAAGCCACTCGCTGTTCTGACGCAGAAAGGTACGAGATGAGTCACGTCGTCGCGACGAAGCGGCCGCGCAAGGTCAGGCTCGACAGGAGCGACTACGTGCTGCGGGGGATCTCGTATCTCACGGTCACGACGTTCGCCGTGTTCTGCACGCTGCCCTTCATCCTGATCGTCTCGGCGTCGCTGTCCAGCGAGTCCGCGATCATGCGGGACGGCTTCGGCCTGCTGCCCAAGGAATTCACGCTCGCCGCCTACGAGTACATCTTCCGGGCTCCCCGGCAGATCATCGGCTCGTACGTCGTCACGATCGTGATGACCGTCTCGGGTACCGCCATCGGGCTGTTCATCATCTCCATGACGGGATACGCCCTGAACCGGCGGGACTTCCCCTTCAGGAACGGCATCGCGTTCTTCATCTACTTCACGACGCTCTTCTCCGCGGGGCTGGCGCCCACGTACATCTGGGTCGCGCGCTACCTGGAGCTGAGGGGCAGCTACCTTGCGGTGTTCCTCCCACTGCTCATGACCCCGTGGCTCATCATCCTGATGAAGAACTTCATGCGGTCGATCCCCTACGAGATCGTCGAGTCCGGGAAGATCGACGGTGCGGGGGACTTCCGGATCTTCCTCCGGCTCGTCCTCCCGATGATGAAGCCGGCGCTGGCCACGATCGGCCTTTTCCTGGCCCTGGGTTACTGGAACGAGTGGTACCTCTCCTCGCTGTACCTCGGGAGCACGGTGGAGTTCAAGCCCCTGCAATACCACCTGTACAACATCATCAACACCGCGAACGCGCTGAGGAATTCGGTGGCCGGCTCGAACGTCAGCATCACGGAGCTTCCGAGCAACACGCTCAAGATGGCGAGCGCCGTGGTGGCGACAGGTCCGATCGTGCTGGTCTACCCCTTCGTCCAGAGGTACTTCGTCAGCGGCATCACGGTCGGAGCGGTCAAGGGCTGAGCGCCGGCGACGGAAAGCGGCCTGCAGACCGGCACATCCAGAAGGATCTGCAGCGCCCGGAACATTCACGGAAGACCTGTAGTACCGAAACAACGATGGAGTCTCAACGATGAGAAATTCACTCACCAAGGCCGGGGCCGCGACTCTCGCCCTGGCCATGACGACGGCGACGCTCGCCGCCTGCGGCCCGAGCGACGGCACGGAGCCCGGGGAACCAACGACGATCACGATGCTCGTGCTCGGAGACAAGCCCACCAACGGTCACCTCGAGGCCATGCTGGAGGAGCTGAACCCGCGGCTCGAGGAGGAGGCGAACGCCAACCTCGACCTGTTCTACGTCGAGTGGGCCGACTGGCAGACCCAGTACAACACCCAGCTCCTCGCCGGCGACGACAGCATCGACCTGATCACCACCGCGACCGACTGGCTCTTCGCCTGGGAGAACGCCGAGAAGGGCGCGTTCCTCCCGCTGTCGGAGGAGATGCTCCAGGAGCACGCGCCGCGGACCTGGGAACAGGTGGACGCCGAGGGGCACTGGGACCTGACCAAGCTCGACGACGGCCAGATCTACTTCATTCCCGAGGACAACTACACCCAGTGGACGAACCACGGGTTCTTCTACCGCGGCGACTGGGCCACCGAGGCGGGCTTCGAGGACGGCACGATCACGAAGTTCGAGGACTTCACGACCTACTTCGAGTGGGTCAAGGAGAACCAGGAGGACGCCTACCCCTGGGACATCGCGGGAGCCAACGAGGCCGCGCTGACCGGGTACCTCCAGGGACACACCGACGGCCAGACGATCGGGCAGCTCACCGCCGGGAACTACTTCCCGTTCCAGACCACGGAATCGGACCCGTACACGGTGACGTCCTGGTACATGGAGGGTGACGAGCTCCTGGAGGCCGCCGAGCTCGCGAAGGAGTGGAACGAGATCGGCGTCTGGCGCGAGGACGCGCTGAACTACGACGGCGTCACGCGCGAGCAGATGTACGCCGGCCTCTCCGGCGCGGACCAGCACCACACGCAGACCTTCGTCGGCTCGATCGTCGACAACATGACCAAGAAGCAGCCCGCGTCCGACCCGAAGTTCTTCTACTGGGGTCAGGAGAACGGGAACGTCTTCAGGGACATCCTCACGCACGGCGCCATGGCCGTGAACGCCACCTCGGGCAACCCCGAGAAGGCGCTCGAGGTCTACGACGTCATCCGGAACGACGAGGAGGCCTACAAGCTCCTCAACTTCGGCATCGAGGGCACCGACTACATCGTCACCGACGACGGCAAGCTCGACCGCCCCGAGGGCTGGGACGAGACCACGGACGCACTGGGATCGAACTTCTGGGCGGGCCGCATGGACGAGTTCGAGCTGGACAGGGTCACGGACGCCCCGAACAAGCAGGAGATCTACGACGGTCTCGACGCGGTGGCGAAGGACTACCCGTACTCGACGTTCGTGCCGAACAAGAACCAGATCGACCCGACGCTCGCGGCCATGGGCGGCGTGCTCTCCGAGTACATCCCGCAGCTCCAGTACGGCAAGTTCGACGACCCGGAGGCCGCCATCGCGGAGATGCGGCAGAAGCTGACCGACGCCGGCTATGAGGATGCCAGGGACTCGATCCAGGCCGACCTGGATGCCTGGGCCGAGGAGCGCGGCCTGAAGTAGGCCCCGAGGTCCACCATCCCCGCTGTGCGGGCCCGTGCGCCGGGCCCGCACAGCCCGTCCGCGAGAGACGAGGCGCTCGTGAGCAGAATCCTCCACCCGGACTCACCGCTCCTGCGGTTCCTGACCAGGGTCGCGGACCTGATGATCCTCAACCTCCTGTTCGTCGTCACGTCCGTCCCGGTCGTGACGCTGGGGGCGTCGCTGACGGCCCTGAACTACACCGCCATGAAGATCCTGACCGACGAGCACGAATCCGTGACGGGGGACTACCTCCGGTCGTTCCGGGCGAACTTCCGGCAGGCGACCCTGCTCGGGCTGGCCGTGGCGTTCCTCGGGCTGGTCCTCGCGGCGTGGTACGTGGCCGCCGAGATCCTCGGCATCTCCGTCGTCGTCCGGTTCGTCCTGCAGGCGATCTGCTACCTGATCGCGTTCCGGGTCGTCCTGGTCGCGCTGTACGCGTTCCCCTACCTCGCGAAGTTCGAGAACAGCGTGCTCGACGTGCTGAACAACTCGCGCAAGCTGTCCGTCCGCCACCTGTTCGCGTCGCTGGCCGTCCTCGTCGTCACCGCGCTGCCGGTCGTCGTCACGGCCTTCTACCCGGCAGTCGCGGGGTACGGCCTGCTCTGGTTCCTGATCGGGTTCGCGGGGATCGCCTTCGTGAACGCCGTCGTGTTCACCGGCGTCTTCGGCAAGTACATCCCCATGGAAAGCGCAGGCTGACGTGATCGAACTGCTCCCCTCAGGGCTCGTGCTCGACGGCGGCGAGCGGGTGCGCCTGTGCGCCTCCCTCTTCTACTTCCGCGTCCCCCGCGAGTCCTGGGCCTCCCGCCTGGAGGCCGTGCGGGCCTCGGGCTACGACCTCGTCGACGTCTACCTCCCGTGGAACTTCCACGAGGTCGCCCCCGGGCGGTGGGACTTCGGGGGACGCCGCGACGTCGCGGCCTTCCTCGACCTCGCCCACGACGCCGGCCTGGGGGTGATCGCCCGCCCCGGCCCCTACATCTGCTCCGAGTGGGACGGCGGCGCCCTGCCCGCATGGCTCACCCTCACCGAAGGGCTGCGGCTCCGCCAGGCCGAGCCGCAATACCTGGCCCACGTGGAGGCCTGGTTCGACCAGGTCCTCCCGCTGCTCGCCGCGCGCGAGCACGGCCGCGGCGGCGCAGTGGTCGCGGTCCAGCTCGAGAACGAGCTCGACTTCTTCGACTGCGCGGACCGCGCCGGGTACATCGGCCGGCTGCGCGACCTCGCCGTGGCGCACGGGATCAGCGTCCCGCTCGTCGCCTGTGCGGGGCAGGGCGACCTCGCGGGCGCCACGGGTGACGTCGACGACGTCGTACCGGCCGTCAACTTCTACCCGGACGACAGCTCGGCGTTCATCGAGTCCGAGGTCCGCCGCTACACGGACCTCGCCGCCGACCGCGGCCTGCCGCTGCTCGTCACCGAGACGAACCGGCGGCACGCCACGCTCCGGCGACTCGTCGTCAGCGGGGCCAAGGTCGTCGCGCCGTACCTCCAGGCGTCCGGGTACGACTTCGGCTGGACGCCCTCGGTCGGCAACTGGGGAGACCCGGGCAGCTTCATGTCGCACGACTACGACTTCGGCGGCTACCTCGACCCCGTCGGCGCCCCGCGCCCCGAGCACGCGGAGGCGCGCGTCCTGTCCGCGGTCCTGCGCACGCTCGGCCCGGCGCTCGCCCGCGCCACCGCCGAAGCCGCGCCCGGCGCGTACACCTGCGACGTCGCCACCAGCGCGGAACCCTCGCGTCTCGTGCTCGACGGCGGCGGCGAGCTCCTCGGCGTCCCGAACCTCACCGAGGAGTGGGGGACGGTGACGCTGCCTGCCGCCGACGTGACGGTTCCGCTGCCCCCGGCGTCGTGCCTCCTCGTGCTGCGCGACCTGCCGCTGGCGCCCTACGGCCTGGCCGGGACGCTTCGTCTCGCGACGGCCGACCTCGTCGGGGCCGGGCCGGACGGACTCGTGCTGTCGGCGCGTGGCGCGAGCGTCGTCGTGCTCGAGACGCCTGATCCCGCCGCCGCAGGACGAGGCGCTACTGGTGGCCTCGCGTTCGCCGACCTCGCCGCGCCCACGCCCGGCACACCCCTCCGGGCGACGCTCACAGCGGGGGGCGCGACGTGGGATGTCGTCGTCCTCCACCCCGACGACGTCGTTGCCCCGCCCGTCGCGCCTGCCGTGGACCTACCCGCCCTCCTTCCGGCCGCCCTGCCTGCCGAGGGTGAGCCCTTGCCTATCGCGATGGCCACCCGCCTCGGCCTCGCCACCCGGAGCGGCGCCACGACCCGGCACGACCTGCCGCCGTCGTCCGAGAGCCTGGGCGTCTACCGCGGACGCACGCACTACGGCGCCGACGTCGGGGGACTTACCGAGCTCCTGTTGCAGGGTGCCTCGGACATCGTGGACCTCACCCTGGACGACGACGTCCGGCCCACCCTCGCGCGCTTCGGCGCCTCGACGCTGGTGCCGGTCGCGGGAGCGCGCCGTCTGGAGGCCACCGTCGAGACCTGGGGCCACGCCAACTTCGACGACGTGCGGCTGCCCGCCCTGCGGATGGGATCGCTGCGCGGGCTCGGGCAGGTGTGGTCCGTCGCCGGACGCGCCGACGTGTCCGCGCTGTGGGAAGTGACGGGGGAGGGTGCCTGGCCCGGTGAGCCCGCGCCTCTGCGGGCCCTGGCGGGCTGGAGCAGCACCCGCGTCGGCGGGCCCGTCACCTACCGGCGCGGCCTGCCGGTCGACGGACGGTCGCACCACGCGCTGCGCCTCGACGGGCTCGAGGGCTCGGCGAGCGTCGTCGTCGACGGCGTCACGCACGTCGTCACGCAGGACGAACCGTGGCTCTACCTCGCACCCGGGGAGGGAACGGACGTTGCCGTCACGGTGCCGCACAGGCCGGGGGCCGGGCTGCGCGCCGAGCTCCTTCGGGTCGAGCCGGTACGCGGCTGGGACGTCGAGCCGCAGCCCGACGGCGCCCTCCTGGCGCTCGCCGCGACCGCCGCGACAGGCGAGCCCGTGAGCCTCCCGCTCGACCTCGCACCCGGGGACGAGGCCTGGTTCGACGCCGACGTCCCCGCCGGCGGGCTCTCACTGCGGTTCGAGGGACGGCAGGTCCGCGTCAGTGCGTTCGCGGGCGGCGAACTGCTCGGCCGCGTCTGGCTCGACGACGACGCCCGGCCGCGCTTCACCGGAGGCGACCCCACCCGGCTCTGGCTGCCCGCCGCGTGGAATACTGGGGCGGTCCGACTCATGGTCCGTGGCACGCGAGGGAAGGAGTCCCCGCAGCTCGGACGCGTGCGAGCCACTGCGGCCCAGGAGTGAACATGGCCACCCCCAGGAGGACGTCGCGCGACATCCGCAGCGAGTCCAGGCTGGACGTCCTCCACGCCGTCCTCGTCGCGGGAGAGACCACGCGGAACGAGATCGTCCGGGTCACCGGCCTGAGCCCGTCCACGGTCGCGACCATCGTCGGCGAACTGATCGCCGAAGGCATCGTCGCCGAGACGAAGCTGACCGCCGGACGAGTCGGCCGCCCCACCGCCACCCTCACCATGAACGCCGCCCGCGGACGCGTCGTCGGCATCGACGTCGCCGAGACCTACGTGGGCGCCGTCATGTTCGACGCCGCGCTCGGCCAGATCGCCTCCGTCGAGGAACCCCGCGACGAGCACGTCCTCGACCCCGCCACCGTGGTCGAGGGCATCGGGAGCGCGCTCGACGACGTCCTCCACCAGGGAGGCGTCACCCGCGCCGACGTCCTCGGCGTCGGCATCGCCCTCCCCGGACTCGTCCAGGGCGCCTCCGGAGCGTCCGTCGTCGTACCGCACTGGAACTGGCACAAGGTCGAACTGGAACGCCTGCGAGAACGCGTCGGCCTGCCACTCATCGTCGACAACCCCCTCAAAGTCATCGCCACCGCCGAGCTCTGGCTCGGCCGCGGCCGGTACGGCTCCAGCATGATCACCATCAACCTCGGCACCGGCGTCGGCGCCGGAATCGTGCTCGAGAGCCGCATCCTGCGCGGCGCGACCAACTCCGCCGGCGAATGGGGCCACTCCCTCCTCGTCCTCGACGGACGCGCATGCCGCTGCGGGCGCCGCGGGTGCGTCGAGGCCTACGTCGGCGCCCCCGGCATCCAGCAGACCCTCCGCGAGATCGAGCCCGGCCACCCCCTCGCCGACCTCACCATGCAGCGCGACTTCATCAGCGCCATGGCCGACGCCGCCGCACGGCCCGACCCCGACCCCGCCGTCCGGCGCACCATCGAGCGCACCGCCTACTACCTGGGATCGGCGCTCGCGGACCTCGTCGCGATCATCAACCCGGAGATCGTGACGCTCACCGGCTGGACCACGTGGGCGCTCGGCGAGCATCTGCTGCCCGCGACCCGCGCCCGGCTCGTCGAGCAGGCGCCCGGCCGGTCCGCCGACGACCTGCGCCTCGACGTCTCGACCGTCCGCGGCAACCCGGTCGCGACGGGCGTCGGCGCGATCGCGCTGGAACGGTTCCTGACCGACGTCGGACTCCTGACGACGCGGATCCCGATCACGCTCTGACACCACGACACCAACTTGGGGTTGTGTGACACCACGGATGGTGTCATAGTGGTGCCATGGACATCACGCACTACGTCGACGATCTTCAGCGGCGCCTTGTCATCGCGGCGGAGGCCGGGAGTGACGACGCCCGGCAGCTCGCGCAGCGCTTGACCGCGCCGCTCGACGCCGCCGTCCGCCTCGTCCTGCTGGACGCTCTCTCCGAGGCGGCCGGCGAGATCTCCGCCGAGCTCGCGCCCGGCTCGGTCGACGTGCGGCTGCGCGGCGGGGAGCCGGAGTTCGTCGTCGCGCCGGCCGCTCCTGCGGAGCCTGCCGCGGCGCCTGCCGCGGCGAGCGCCGACGTCGACGGTGCGGCCACCACCCGCACCACGCTGCGCCTGCCGGACCGGCTCAAGGCGCAGGCCGAGGTCGCCGCCGCTCGGGACGGCGTCTCGGTCAACACGTGGCTCGTGCGCGCGGTCGCCGCCGCGCTCGAACCGTCCGCCGGCGGCCCGGCCCCGCAGGCCGGCACCGGCCGGCAGGCCCGGAACCGGCACACCGGCTGGGTGCGCTGAGCCCGCCGCGACACCATCTCCTGACCCGCCTGACACCACGCCGACACCACCCCGGAGGTTCCCATGCCCACATTCCCTGCCACCAGCCCCGTCCCCGTCGTCGTCGAGGTTCCCTTCGGCAACCTGCGCGTCGTCGCGAGCGAGCGGGACGACGTCGTCGTGACCGTCCTGCCCACCGACCCGGCCAAGTCCGGCAGCGTGCGTGCCGCGGAGGAGGTCCGCGTGGAGCGCGACGGCGAGTCCGTCCAGATCACCTACCCCGGCTCCTGGAAGCAGTGGGTGCTCCCGTTCGCCGCCGGCACCGCGGACATCACGGTCGAGCTGCCCGAGGGGTCCGACGTCCGGGGCAAGATCGGCTCGTTCTTCGGGGAGGGGCGCTTCGGTGTCGTCGACCTCACCGCGTCGGCCGGCGATGCCCGAATGGACGGGGCCGATCGGGTCGACCTCAAGGTCTCGGCGGGCAACGCCGTCGTCGGCCGGGTGAGCGGCACCGCGAGCGTCAAGGTGAGCACGGGCTCGGTGCGCATCGACGAGTTCGCGGGCGACGGCACGGTCCGGGCTACCAACGGCACCGTCACCGTCGGCGACGTCACCGGGTCGCTGGAGGTGACCGGGGCGCACGCCGAGATCGCGGTGAGCCGCGTGACCGGCACCCTCATCGCCAAGTCGGCCCACGCCGGGATCCGCGTGAACAACGTGGTGTCGGGCAGCGTCACGCTCAACACGTCCTACGGCTCGATCGAGGTGGGCGTCCCCGAGGGGACGGCCGCGTTCCTCGACGTCGCCTCCGAGCACGGCGCGGTCCGCAACCAGCTCACCCCCGCCGAGGCTCCCGGCGAGGAGGAGGCCACCGCCGAGATCCACGCCGGCACGGGCTACGGCGACATCATCGTCCGCCGGCCCTGAACGTCCGCCGGATGATCCCGCGGGGCGGGTGACACCACCCGTCCCGCGCCAAACCCGCACCGCACCGCCCGAGACCCGCATCCGAGAGGCCCCATCGTGTCCGATCCCTACCCGAGCGCGCCCGGAAACGCCCCCCACCCATCTGGAGGAATCATGTCAACCCCAGTGTCCGCCCCGGCGATCGACGTCGTCGGCCTGAGAAAGTCGTTCGGCGACAACGAGGTCCTCAAGGGCGTCACCTTCGACGTCCGGCCCGGCGAGATCTTCGCCCTGCTCGGCTCGAACGGCGCCGGGAAGACCACCACCGTGAACATCTGCACCACGCTGCTCCGGCCCGACGGCGGCCGCGCGTCCCTGGCCGGCCACGACGTCGTCGCGCGGCCCGAGAAGGTCCGCCGTTCCATCTCGCTGACGGGGCAGTTCGCCGCCGTCGACGAGGTGCTGACCGGGCGCGAGAACCTCGAGCTGATCGCGCGGCTCCGCCGGGTCCCGGGACCGCGGACGATCGCCACGGGCCTGCTCGCGCAGTTCGGCCTGACCGACGCCGCGGACCGCCGCGCCGGCACCTACTCCGGCGGCATGAAGCGCCGCCTCGACATCGCCATGAGCCTGGTCGGCTCCCCGGAGATCATCTTCCTCGACGAGCCCACCACCGGCCTGGACCCCGAGGCGCGCCTCGAGGTCTGGCGCACCGTCAAGGGACTGGCCGAGAACGGCACCACCATCCTGCTCACGACCCAGTACCTGGAGGAGGCCGAGCAGCTCGCGAACCGCATCGCGATCCTGCACGAGGGCACCATCATCGCGAACGGCACGCTCGCCGAGCTCACGACGATGTTCCCGCCGGCCACGGTCGAGTACGTCGAGAAGCAGCCCACCCTCGAGGAGATCTTCCTCGCCATCATCGGAAAGAAGGAGGCGAACTGATGCTTCGCGACACCTCGACACTCACCGGGCGCCTGATGAAGCAGATCCTGCGCAGCCCCGACACGATCATCACGGTCGCCATCACCCCGATCGCGATCTTCCTGCTGTTCCGGTACGTGTTCGGCGGGGCGATCGAGACCGGCGGGGCCAACTACACCAACTACCTGCTGCCGGGAATCCTGCTCATCACCATCGCGTCCAGCGTGGCCTACACGGCCCTGCGGATCTTCAACGACACCAGCAAGGGCATCACGGCCCGGCTCAGCACCATGCCGATCTCCCGCTCGGCGGTGCTGTGGTCGCACGTGCTGACCTCGATGGTGTCGAACGCGGTCACCGCGGTCCTCATCGTCGGCATCGCGTTCGCGATGGGCTTCCGCCCGGAGGCGAGCCTCCTCGACTGGCTGGCCGCCCTCGGCGTGCTCGCGCTGTTCACGCTGGCCCTGACCTGGATGTCGGTGATCCCCGGCCTGACCGCCACGACCATGGAGGGCGCGGGCGCGTTCTCCTACCCGCTGATCTTCCTGCCGTTCCTCAGCTCCGCGTTCGCGCCCACGGAGTCGATGCCCGGCCCGGTCCGCTGGTTCGCCGAGAACCAGCCGGTCACCTCCGTGGTCGAGACGCTGCGGGCGCTGTTCGAGGGGCGGCCGGCCGGCGACGACATCTGGGTCGCGCTGGCCTGGATCGTCGGCATCGGGGCCCTCTGCTACGCCCTGGCCCTCCGCACCTACCGCAAGAGGATCTGACCCACCTCAGGTGCCCAGGTGGCGCTCGATCTCGTCGACGATCTCGGCGGGGCCGGGCGCCACGTCGACGCTGATCCCGGGCTCGTCGTCCGCCAACGGTTCCAGCGTGGCGAGCTGGCTGTCGAGCATGGCCGGCTTCATGAAGTGCCCGGCGCGGCCCTGGATGCGCTCGCGGAGCAGGGCGTAGGAGCCGGTGAGGTGCACGAACCACACGTCGTCCCCGGCTCCCGCCCGCCCGGCCGTGCGCAGGATGTCGCGGTACTCGCGGCGCAGGGCGCTGCAGGGGACGACGGCGGTGCGGCCCTCCCGCAGTTCCCCGGCCAGCCAGTCGCGGATCTCGCGCAGCCAGGGGCGGCGGTCGTCGTCGTCCAAGGGCCGGCCCGCCGCCATCTTGGCGACGTTCTCGGGAGAGTGGAAGTCGTCGCCCTCGGCGAAGGCCGCGCCGAGGCGACCGGCGAGGAGGGCGGCGACCGTCGTCTTGCCCGACCCGGCGGTGCCCATCACGACGATCGCCCGGTGCCGCGAGCCGGCAGCGCCGGCAGGTTCAGTGCTCATGGCCTCATCATGGCCGTCGATCGGTGGTGCGCCGTCAGGCCGGTCGCGGAGTGAGTAGCCGCCGCGTCATCCGGGTTTGGGAGAGGGCTCGGACATAGGGGATGATGCTCCGCATGTTGTTCGAGTACTTCGCGAGCCCAGACGACGAGACCGCTGCAGGGACCATCGACGGGCGGTCCCTCGGCGCGACCGTGCAGTCGCACGTCGTCGACCCCGCATCGGTGCTCGGCCAGCTCGAGCGGCTGCTCGGCGCTCGCCGGGACGACGACGGCCTGCTGAGCGCGCAGATGATCGCCGAGAGCGAGGACGGCGCGCGCCTGGTGATCCGGCTCTCCGCGCACATCCTGTCGCTGTACGGGCGCGTGCAGCCGGACACGGTGAAGCTCCTGGTCGACCAGTGGTCGATGTCGCGCCGCTTCCGCCGCGTGTCGAACGGCGAGGACCTGTACCGCTTCGCCGCGGAACTGCACACGCTCTGCCGCGAGGTGCGGGGCGGCGTCTACTGCCGCGCCACGGCCGACGCCTCGGAGCTGGCGGCCCCGCCCGCCCCGGCCCCGGAGTCGATGGTCCAGGCCCGCACGGAGGACGGCGTCCTGAAGCCGCTGCCGCGCCGCGTCTGACGGCCGTCCGGGCGGACGCGCGGCCCTATTCGCCGCCTTCGTTGTCCGGGTCCCGCCACGTGCAGAGGCAGGAGCGGTTGCCCTCGGCATCGGCGAGTACCACGAACGACGGCTTCTCGCTGTCGTCGACCACCCTTCCTCCTGCGGCGACGGCCTGGTCGATACGGTCCTGGACCTGCGACGGGTCGACCCACACGTCCAGGTGCCAGCGCTGCCGCGGCTCCTCGCTGCCCGAGGCCTGGAACCAGACGACGGGCAGGCGGCCCGTCGGGTCTCCGATCTCGTCCCCGGCCCACGGCCGTGCGCCCTCGGCCGCGCCGTCCTCGTAGGCGAGAAGCTCGCGCCAGAACGGCAGCACGCCGTCCTGAGCCGGCGTGTCGAGCGCCAGCTCCACGCGTGACAGGCCGGTGCCGTCCAGGCTTACGCCGGCCTCGCGAGCCAGATCGGTGACGGTGCGGGCCATCGCGATGTCGCGCTCGGTGACGCCGCCGGCGTCGTGGCTCGTCAGGCGGATGTCGACGTGGGGGTAGCGCAGGTCCACGTCGGGGTGGTGGTTCGCCTCCTCGGCCGCGGCGTCGACGGCGTCGACCAGGGCGAGGCCCGCCGCGAAGGTGCCCGTGGCGGCACGCGTGTAGAGGGCGTCCCCGAGGAAGACCCAGCCCGTCAGCCCCAGGTTGTCGATCTGCTTTCCGGTGAGAGTGCTCATGGGACCGATCGTGCCACCGGACACCGACACGGACGACGGGACCGCGGCTGCCCGTGACCCCCACCCGCGACGTCGACGCGGAGGTCGCGCAGTGGCGTGCGCGCCGCGAGGCGCGCCGGGAGTCTCGGACGGCCCCGGCGGCGAGGGCGACGTCGGACGCCGCCCGGCGCGGCACGAGACGGTCTCGCGGGAGCGACGAGGGCAGCCGTGGCAAGGCCCGCGAGAAACCCAGGTGGCGGCCGTGGTGACCCGCGCACGTGATGTGTGCGAGCCCGCTCGGTGCCAGGATGGATCCATGGCGACCGTGACGGGCGAGGCCCCGGACTCCGGCCCGATGTTCGACGGCGTCCGCATCGGCCGGCCGGCGGCCGGCGCACTCCGGCACGCCGGCTATCGCGCGCTCGCCGAGTTGCCGGAGGAGCTCGACGAACTGCTGAGCCTGCACGGAGTGGGACCCAAGGCGATCCGGATCCTGGGGGAGGCGCGGAACACGCGCCGGTCGTGGTGAGCGGGCCGCCGGTGAGTCGCCTCCTCGATTACTGGAGTGGTTGCTCTATTATTGGCGCATGACCACGACGCGCATCCGCCAGTCGCCCGCCGTACCCGTCCTGCTCGTCGGCGGAGGAACGGCGCTCGGCATCCTGCTCGGCCTGTTCGGCCCGCAGCTCGCCCGCGGCCTGACCGCGCTGATCGAGCGGACGCCGTTCCCGGTGCACGGCCTCGTCGAACGGCTCGGCCAGATCGACCAGGCCTGGTCCCTGCCGATCCTCGGCGGCGCCGGCCTGCTCGGCGGGATCTTCCTCGCGATCGTCGCCGCCGGCGATGCCCCCGAGCTGGAGATCGCCCGCGACCACCTGGAGCACCGGCAGCAGAACCGCGAGGTCTGGGTCGAGCGCGCCGAGACCGCGGCCGCGTTCCGCGACCGCACGGACCTCGTGCTCCTCGGGGCCGACGGCGGCCTGCGCGCACGGCTCGACACCACCGACCTGCCCGGGGCGAAGATCCACGCCGCCCTGACGGGTGACGGCTGGCCGGTTCGCGACGACGACCCGTACGACGCCGACTTCCAGCCATGGGCCGACGGCCGGCCCGGATTCACGCCCGAGGAGCACGCGCTGCTGCGTGAGCGCCGCGGGGAGCGCAAGGACAAGGCGGCGCGGCGCAAGACCGACGCGGCGCTCGCGGAGGCCGGCCTGGTGGTGCGGGAGAGGGGCGACCGCCTGCAGGTGCGCCGGGTGCGCGAGGGCGTGCGTGGCGCGGACCGTTGATCCGGCCCGCCACGAGGCGCGACGCCTCGTCATCATCGACGCCGCGCTGACCGTCTTCGCCGCCCGCGGGTACGACGGCGCCACCACGGCGGCGATCTGCCGGCAGGCGCGGATCGGGTCGGGGACGCTCTTCCACTACTTCCCGATGAAGCTCGCCATCCTGCTGGGGATCCTCGAGTACGGTACGCGCGAGGTCCGGGAGTCGGCCGCGGCGTACGAGGGGCGTGACGACCCGCTCGGGGTGCTGCTGGAGATCGTGGGCCAGGGCGCCGACGAGGCCGCCGACCCCAGGATGCCGGGGTTCGTGCGCGCCGCCGCCGGCGTGATGCACCTGCCCGAGGTCGCCACGGCGCTCGAGGCGGACGCGGAGGCGCAGCGGGCGAGGATCCGGCCGTGGGTGGAGCGCGGACAGGAGTCCGGCGAGGTGCGGACGGACCTGGCGGCCGGGCGGATCGTGTCGTGGCTGATGCTGCTGACGGACGGCTTCCTGGAGCGCGTCGCGGTGGAGCCGGGCTTCACCGCGCTCGGCGAGAAGGACCTCTTGGTCGCGACTGCACGCGAGTTCCTCCGGCCGAGGTAGACCGAAGCCGGGCACCGGCGATCGCGGTGCCCGGCTTCGGGTGCGTCCGACCGGTGTCCGGTCGGCGGAGCCCGGACCAGCTGGGTCCGGGCGGGCGGATCAGGCTTGCGAGGTGGCCTCGGCCTTTTCCTCGCCCTCCTTGGCGGCGGCGATGATCAGCGCCGCGGCGACCGCGCCCACGGCCGCGACGGCGGCGACCGACGCGGCGATGGCGACCTGGGCGGCGACGCTCGCCGCGCCCCACTCGCTGCCGGCGATCTCCTCGGCGCGAGCCTCGGCGGCCTTCCGGTCCTCCTTGCCCACCACGTTGCCGACCAGGCCGGAACCGTGCAGCAGGGAGATCAGGGTCGCGGTGCGCTCGTCGGGCTCGGCGCCCTCCACGAGGACCTTCTTGAGGGTCGCGCGCAGGGTGTCCTCGTGCGTCGAGTCGGCGGCGGGCCAGCGGGTCTGCGGGAGCATGCGGAAGAGCTTGGTCTCCTCCTTCTCCAGGATCCCGCGCTCGACCAGCCCGTCCAGGAGGTTCTCCTCGGCGTTCTCGGCGATCCGCTCGACCACCTTGTGCGCGCGGCGCTCCTCGCCCTTGGCGGCTTCGAGGGCCGCGTCGAGCGCCGTGTTGCCGGTGGGGTCGGGGTTGGTGATGAGGATCTTGGCCTCGGCGGCCTCCTTGCGCTCCTCCTTCGTGGCGCCGGCCTCCGGCCCGCCCTGGGTGAGGATCCTGTTGGCGTCGGCGAGGTCGGCCAGAAGGGCGCCGGCGAGGCGGGCGTTCAGGTTGTCGACATTGGCGGTCTTGCCGGACTCGTCGTCGACGGCAAGCAGCAGCAGGTCTTCGGCAATCAGCATGGCCGCACCATATCTCGATTAAGGCGGATAACGACGATTCGTGCCGCGGCCTGTCTCTACCGGCCCAGGTACGTGGCGTCGCCGTTGCTCGTGGAGATCTCGACGGTCCGGTCGGCGTCCGGATCGGTCGGCCCCTCGACGGTCTCGGAGCCGTTGCTGGTGCTGATCGTGAGCCGCACGGGTTCGTCGTCGCCGATCACGGTGACCTCGCCGTTGCTCGTCTCCGCGCGCGCGTCCCCGCCGAAGCCGTCGATCTCGATCCGCCCGTTGCTGGACTCGGCGACGACGTCCCCGCCCACGTCCACGACGCTGGTCCGGCCGTTGCTCGTGGAGGAGTCGAACGTCCCGGCGATCCGCTCCGCCTCGACGTCGCCGTTCGACGTGCTCACCGAGACGTCGCCCCCGGCATCGCGCACGACGACGGCACCGTTGCTGGAGGTGAGGGTCTGGTGTCCCGAGTTGTCCGACGACTCCAGGTCACCGTTGGTCGTCCTCACCTCCAGCGTCCCGGCGAGCCCGGCGGCGATCACCTCGCCGTTGGAGGTGCGCACCGTCACCTCGGTCCCGGCGGGCAGGGTCACGTCGAGCTCGCCCGCGCATCGCGGGAAGCTCAGGAACGGCCGGCACTCGTGCGTGACGACCAGACGGTCGCCCTCCTCGCGGGTGGAGTAGTCCGGGCTCGTGAGGCCGCTGTGCGCGATGGCCTCGACCTCCACGTCACCCTCGGCCGCCCGCACGGCGACATCGCCGTCGGCCACCAGCTCGACCGTGCCGGCCGGATCGTAGGACTGGTGCGAGCTCTCCGTCCGGGCGTTCGACACGTCGGCGTAGAACAGCGCCCCGGCCGCGGCCAGGACCAGCGCGCCGATCCCGCCGACCAGCGCCGCGACCCGCCCGGCCGAGCCCTGCGCGGGCTGCGGCGGCGGGTACGCGCCGGGGACGGGGCCTTCCGGCCTGCTCGGGACGGACTGGGGCGGCTGGCTCTCTGCACTGCTCATGGTTCGACCCTAGGCTCCCGCCCCCCACCGGTCACTGGGGGAGCCCCCTGAACCGGGGTGGGGGGACAACCCCACCCGGGTGCACCGGCACGCACCATGGTCCCGGCCGAGTCGCGGACCGCAGGCTGGGAGCATGACCACCATGACCCTGCCCTCCGGCGCGAGGCCCGCGCCACCTCTCGCCCCGCGCG
Source organism: Myceligenerans halotolerans (assembly GCF_054782975.1). NCBI lineage: Bacteria > Bacillati > Actinomycetota > Actinomycetes > Micrococcales > Promicromonosporaceae > Myceligenerans > Myceligenerans halotolerans. Next base: position 266,311 of record NZ_BAAGRL010000021.1, on the reverse strand, counting down.
CCGGGTTCCTCACCGCGCCCTTCCGCACACGGACCTGGAGCGAGTACGGCTACCTGTGGCTCGCGCTGCTCGTCGCCCCGTTCGGCCTGGCGTACATGCTGGCCACCATCGCGCTCACCGCCGGGCTCGCGGTCACCGTCGCCGGACTCTGGGCCGGCGGCGGCATGGTGGCGGCAGCGCGCGGCTGGGGCGCCATGCACCGCGGGCTCATGCTGCAGACACTGGGCACCGAGATCGCCGAGCCGCCCCCGTTCCGGCGCGGGCGCGGGTTCTGGCGGGGCATGGGATCCCTGCTCGCCGACAGCACCGGCTGGCGCGCGCTCCTGTTCCTGTTCGTGGCGTTCCCGGTCACGGTGATGGGGTTCGTCGTGAGCACCGTGTTCGTCTGCGTGACGCTCGGGGCGATCACCTACCCGGCGTGGTACGGCTTGCTCCCGCAGCAGACGAGCGACGCGTACTCGCTCTGGGACCGCTGGTTCCTGCCTCCGGGGGGTGAGAGCTCCCAGGACAGCGCCGCCCCGTTCGGTGACTGGCTCGCGGACGAGCCGGCGCGCCTGGCGCTCACGGCCGCCGCCGGCGTCGTGCTCCTGTTCGTGTGGCCCTGGGTGATGCGCCTGTTCACGACGCTGCTGCGCGTCCTCGCCCAGGCCCTCCTCGGCCCGACCCGCGGCGCCCTGCGCGTCGCCGAGCTGCGCGCCTCCCGGGCCGGCGCCGTCGAGGGCGCCGACGCCCGCCTGCGCCGCATCGAACGCGACCTCCACGACGGCACGCAGGCCCGCCTCGTCGCCGTCGCCATGCAGGTCGACGAGGCACGCGAGCACCTCGCCGACGGCGAGCCCGCCCTCGCGTCCGGCCTGCTCGACACCGCCCACGCCTCCGCGCTCGAGACCCTCGCCGAACTCCGCGAGATCGCGCGCGGCATCCACCCGGCCGCCCTCGACAGCGGGCTCGCCGTCGCGCTGCGGACGCTCGCCGCCCGGGCGCCGCTGCCGGTGACCGTCGACATCGCACCCGACGTCGAACAACCCCGCCTCGCACCCGCCGTCGAGTCCATCGCCTACTACACGGTCGCCGAACTCGTCACCAACGCCGCCAAGCACGCCGCCGCGAGCGCCGTCGGTATCCGGGTGGACCGGCTGGACGGCACCCTGCGCGTCCAGGTGCGTGACGAGGGGCGCGGCGGGGCCGTCGTCGTCGGGGACGGAGGCGGTGAGCGGACCGGACTGGCCGGCCTCACCGAACGGGTGCGCGCCGTGGACGGCGCGTTCGACCTGGTCAGTCCAGCGGGAGGGCCTACGGTGGTGACCGTGACCCTCCCGACCAGCACCCGCCCGTGACGGCCGGGAGCGGCCTGCGCGTCGCCATCGCCGAGGACTCCGTCATCCTCCGCGACGGCCTCGGCGCGCTCCTGCTGCGCCGTGGCCACCAGGTGGTGGCGGCCGTGGGGGACGGCGACGCCCTCGTCGGCGCGGTGGGGGCGCTCGCGGACGCGGGTGCGCCACCGGACGTGGTGGTGGCGGACGTGCGGATGCCGCCGTCGCACACCGACGAGGGGCTGCGGGCGGTGCTGGCGCTGCGGGAGCGGCTGCCGGGCCTGCCGGTGCTGCTGTTCTCGCAGTGGATCGAGACGACGTACGCGTCGCGGCTGCTGGAGGCGGACGCCCGGGGCGTGGGGTATCTGCTGAAGGACCGGGTGGCGGACGTGCGGGAGTTCGTCTCGGCGCTGGGGCGGGTGGCGGCGGGGGAGACGGTGCTGGACCCGGAGGTGGTGACGCAGCTGCTGGGCGCGGCGCGCAGCAGCGCGGATCCGGGCCTGGAGCGGCTGACGCCGCGGGAGCGGGAGGTGCTGGCGCTGATGGCGCAGGGGAGGTCGAACGGCGCGATCGCGCAGGATCTGGTGCTGTCGTACGGCGCGGTGGAGAAGAACGTCGCGGCGATCTTCACGAAGCTGGACCTGCCGCAGGACGCGGCGGCACACCGCCGCGTCCTGGCGGCCCTGCGTCATCTGGGAGCGGACGGGGCGACGTCGTAGGAGCCGTGCCGCTCAGGCGGCGTAGAAGACGAGTTCGAGTCCGAACTCCGCCAGGATCTCCGGGAGGTTGCGGATCAGGTCGCGGTCCTTCTCCTTCTCGGGCGCGGGTAGGTCGTCCCACGGCACGCCGATCATGGGGTGCAGCCGCTTCTCGTCGTCGCGGACCGGGCCGTGCCGCCAGCCGAGCTCGAGGCGCACCGCCTCCCACAGGTCGTGCTCGGCCTTCGCGAGGCGGTCCAGCATGGGGCCCGCGATGGTGACGTCCGTGCCGCCGTCGCGGGGCGCGACGGTGCCGCCCACGCGGGCCAGCCGGTCCGGGAGGCCGATGACCCAGCGGCGGTTGGACTCGCGCAGGTCGTCGGTCAGCTCCTCCCACCGGCGCATCGCGGGGGTGCTCGCCCAGACGACGCCGCGTTCGAGCTGGTTGCGCAGGTAGACGTGGTGCACCGCGCGCGCGAGGCGCTCGTACACGTCCTCGTGGACGCGTGGCTCGGGGTGGCGGGTGTGGGCAAGCAGGTCGTGCACGACGACGGTCCGCAGGCGCCCGTCCAGGTCGTCCAGCACGCGCGTCCCGTTGCCGTCGAACACGCCCGCGAGGCCCGACAGCCGGTCGAGCACCAGCACGAGCGACCCCGGCGCGCCGTGCCAGAGCGCCGGGGTCGTCAGCGTGGTGTGCAGCGCGGCGTCCTCGTCGTCGGGGCAGACGTAGATCCGGTCGAGCGCCATCCCGTCCGGGAGGCTGGTCATCGCCCGCAGGTCGCAGGTGTCGGTGACCGCGCCCCAGCGGTTGGTCAGTTCCTCGGCGACGGTGGCGGCGTCGTCGGCCACGAGCACGATCGTCAGCCGGCTCCGCACGCCGGAGACGAGCTCCCACTCGCTGGCCAGTGCGACGACGAGGGCGCGGGCCAGGTCGCCCGAGCCGATCACCGCCACGGCCGACGCGGCGGCCAGCGACCCCGCCTCGCGTGCGGCGAGGCTCTGCGCGGCGAGCACGTCGAGCGTGAAGAAGTCGATGCCCGAGGTGGCGCACGCGAGGTGGCGCGCCTGCAGCGCGATCGCCAGCTCCGGGTCGCTGACGTGCGCGTACAGCCGCTGCGGGCCGCGGCCGCGCTCGCGCACGGTGTTCGCGACGCCGGCCACGGTCAGCACGTTGACGCTCGGGTTGCCCGAGTCGTCGGAGCACGCGTACAGGACGGCCGCGCCACGCAGGCCGGCGTCGTCCAGGTCGTCCTGCTCGGACGCGCGCAGGACGGTGTGTCCTCCGGTCCGGAGCGCGTCGGCGACCGCGAGGGCGGCATCGGTCTGCCCGACGACGATCGCGTGGCCCCGCGTCCGCCGTTCCCGCATCCGCCGCAGCCGCTCGGCGAACAGCGCGCGGACGGCCTCGACGATCGCCCAGACCGCCGCCGCCGGGGCGATGAAACGGGCAGCCTGGAGCTGCCACGACAGGCTGCCGCCGTCGCTCGCCGGATCGGCGCCCAGCACGAAGAGCTGGAGGTCGTGGTAGAGGACGTCGAGCCAGGTGCGGCCCGGCACGTCGGCGGTGTCGAGCGCGAGCCCCCAGCCGCCGAGCGCGAGTGAGGCGCCGACCAGGCCGACGAATCCGATCCGTGTCCAGGGGAGGCGCGCGCGGGTCACCGGGGAACGGTACCCCAATGTCCTGCTATGTCAGTCATTTCCCGCGCAGGTAGGCCGCGATGCCGTCCAGGTCCGCGAGCCGGCCCACGTGGCCGAGCTTGGCCGGGTTCACCACGCCGTGGGCCGCGACGATCCGCGTGGTGCCGTCGGGCTCCGTGCCGAACTCGAAGGACAGCGTGGCGAGCACGCCCCCGCCGAGAGCTTCGTCGGCCACGACGAGCAGGCCCGGGGCGCCGTTGATGTCCTCCGGCACGTAGTGCGCCAGGCCCGGCAGACCGCGCCGGGTGAAGCCGGCCAGGAGCTTCGCGACGCGCTCGCGGCCGGACATCGGCTTGGTGATGGCGAACCCGGGCGGGACGTTGCCGCCGCCGTCGCCGGTGAAGACGACGTCGTCGGCGAGGATGTCGACGAACGCCTCGATCTCGCCGTCCTCGACGGCGGCGAGGAACCGGCTCACGAGCCGGTTCGCCTCCTCCCTGTCCGCGGGGGCGTGCGTGCGCCGCAGCGTCTCGGCGCGCTTCGCCTCGATCCGGCGCCGCGCCCGTGAGGCGAGCTGGCGGGCCGAGACGGTGGTCGTCCCGATGATCTCGGCGGCCTCGCCGTGAGGGTAGCCGAGGACGTCGTGCAGCAGGAAGGCGGCCCGCTCGGTCGGCGTGAGGGTCTCCAGGACCACGAGGAACGCGGTGGAGAGGTCGTCGGCGAGCTCGGCGTGCGCGGCGGCGTCGGGCGGGGGAGCACCGTGCGCGACGGCGGGCGCCTCGTGACCCGGCCACTCCGCCGTCGTCCCCGGCACGAGCGGTTCCGGCAGCCACGGGCCCACGTACGTCTCGCGCCGCACGCGGGCCGAACGCAGCACGTTGATCGACAGCCGGGTGGTGACGGTCGTGACGAACGCCTCGGGGTTGCGGACGCCGCCGGGCTCGGCCGCCTGCTGCGCGACCTTGAGGAGGGCCTCCTGCACCACGTCCTCGGCCTCCGCCACGCTGCCGAGCATGCGGTAGGCCACCGCGAAGGCGAGCGGCCGGAGCCGGTCGAGCACGTCGTCGTCGATCGTCGGGGTCATGGGGCCATCTTCCCCGCCACCGACGGCGGTGCGGGCGCGGATCGTGTCCATGTCCCGGACGACAGGGTGGCTCAGCGGAATGTGACAGGCGGTCCGAGGTCGTCTGCCATGACGGTCGTCACACCGGGGGATTGGGGCGGTGCATGGCAGGGCTTGGACATATCGCCTAAATCGCTGCGTGTCAATTGCTGCCGTGGTATCGGGCTTTCTGGTGAATCATTACGGTTCGAGCCTGACATCCGGAAGCGTCGACCAGATGGGGTGAGCGGACGTGCGGGTCGCGGTCGTGGGAGCAGGGTTTGCAGGGCTCGCGGCACTCAAGGTGCTGCGGGAGCTGGGGCACGAGGTGGTGGTCTTCGAGAAGGCGCCGGACGTGGGCGGTGTGTGGAGCCGGACGCGTCGGTACTCGGGGCTGACGACGCAGAACAACAAGGACACCTACACGTTCTCGGACCATCCGATGCCGGCAGAGTACCCGGAGTGGCCGACAGGCGCCCAGGTGCAGGCGTACCTCGAGGCGTACGTGCGGAAGTTCGGCCTCGCGTCCGGCCTGCGGCTGTCGACGGAAGTGGTACGGACGGACCTGACCGATGCCGAGGACGGCTGGCTCGTCACGGCACGTCCGGCGGGGGGCTCGCTGCAAGCGCCCGAGCGGTTCGACCACCTCGTGGTCGCCAACGGGATCTTCTCCGACGCGGTGCTGCCGCAGTACAAGGGGTACTCCGACCTGGTGCGGAACGGCGGGCGGCTGCTGGCGCCGTCGCAGCTCAACGACATCTCGGAGGGCGCGGGCAAGCACGTCCTGGTCGTGGGGTACGGGAAGTCGGCGTGCGACATCGCGACGTCGCTGGGGCCCATCGCGGCGAGCACCCGCGTGATCGCCCGCAGCCTCCTGTGGAAGATGCCGAAGCGGATCGGCAACGTCCTGAACTTCAAGTACCTGCTGCTGACGCGGCTCGGCGAAGGGCTGTTCCGCTACATCACGCCGGTCGGGATCGAGAACTTCCTGCACGGCCGCGGGTACCCCGTCACGCGCGCGATGATCGGGTCCATCGCGGGGATCACCACCCGCCAGCTGAAGCTGCGCAAGCTCGGGCTGGTGCCGCACGGTGTGTTCACAGATATCGCCCGGCAGTCGGTCTCCCTGGTCAGCGACCAGTTCTTCGAGCAGATCGCCAAGGGGAAGATCATCGTGCACCGCGAAACGTTGATCGAGCGGTTCCTCGTCAAGGACGGGCGTCCCTGCGCGAAGCTGTCCGACGGACGCGTCGTCCGCGCGGACCTGGTCGTGTGCGGGACGGGATGGCACCAGCGGGTCCCGTTCCTCGACGAGAAGATCCAGCGGCGGCTGCACGACGACGAGGGCAACTTCCACCTGTGGCGGCAGATCCTCCCGCACGACGTGCCGAACCTGACCTTCAACGGCTACAACTCCTCGTACTTCAGCCCGCTGAGCGCGGAGGCCGGTGCCCTCTGGATCGGCGCCCACCTGGCGGGGAAGGTGCCGCTGCCGCCGCTGGGGGAGCGGCGGCAGTTCGTCGAGACCCGGCTGCGCTGGACCGAGGAACGCACCCAGGGGCATCACGCGCGCGGGACGTGCGTCATCCCGTTCTCGATGCACAACGTCGACGAGACCCTCGACGACATCGATCTGAACGTCTCGCGGAGCGTCAAGGTCAAGCAGTGGCTCCTCCCGATCGACCCGTCGGAATACCGGGGCGCGGTGGACCGGCTGAAGGCGCGGCTGGCGGGCACCTGACCACGTGGCGGTCCGGCGGGTAGGGAGCGGGGGTTCCGGGCAAAAGCGCTCGCCGTGGGTCGCGGCCGCCGCTACGGTCGCGGGCATGGTTCCTGACGGATGGATCCCGCACCGGCGGGACGACGGCGAACTGGTCGGCTGGATCCGGCCGGCGGGCGACGACTGGGTGGCGGTGTCGCTGCTCGGTCGGGACGCGTCGGACACCGTCGGCTGGGTCGAGGCCGAGGAGGCCCTGGAGGGGCTCGGGCTTCGCTGGCTGGCGGAGGTCTGGACCCTGGAGCGCCCGGACGGTGACCCGCTGCGGGTGCGGATCGTGGACGTGCGCCCGGGGCGCGTCGTCGTGCAGACCGACGACTTCGGCGCCCTGGACGCCGTCGTCGAACGCGTCGAGCTGGACTGGCCGACGCCGCCGGCCCTGCGCCCCCGCCGCCCGGACGACCCAGTCGTGTTCGGCGCGGCGTGACGACCCGCAGGGCCGGGGCCGCGGCGACCACGCCATTCTGGCGACCACGCGCTTCTGCCTCGTGGGAGCGCGGCCACGGGGCGGAATGGCGTGGTCGCCAAGATGGCGTGGTCGTCAGGCCGGGGAAGCGGGCGGCCTGGCGGCCGGCATGGTCAGCCCCGTCGGCGTAGTAGCAGCCCGCGCAGTAGTGCCGCTTGGCCCGCGTGCTGGGCCTCGTCGTCGAACACGCTGATCAGGCGGACGCCGAGGGAGACCGGCGGGTCCCAGGAGGTGTCGACGATCCGGTCGAGGTCGGTGTCCGTGAGGGCGGAGACGTAGTCGATCGTGCGCTCGTGGACGGCGTCGTGGTAGCCGGTGAGCAGGTCCGGGGAGGTGACGCGGACCGCCGCCACCTCGTCGGTGCGGTGCCCGTAGCCCGTGTCCCGGATCGGGAGCGGGAGGGCGAACCGCTCCGCCCAGCCCTGGTGGGACCAGACCTGGTCCGCGCGCGCGACGTCGGCCACGTGGTCGTCCTGGATCCGCGTGAGGTGCCAGACGAGCCAGGCGACCGAGTTCGCGTCGGGGTCGGCGCGCCACGCGAGCTCGTCCGCGGTCAGCCCCTCGACCGCGGCGTGCACCTCCTCGCGGATCCGGCCGAACGCGTCCACGAGCAGGTCCGCACCGTTCATGTCGATCTCCCCCTCCGCGGCGTCGCTCTGCTGCCACGATGCTATGGGGTGCGGGCGGCGGCCCCGCCCTCGAACTCGCGATCGGCACCGGCCGGATCGCGGCCCGCTCGCCGGGCGTGCCTCGTTCGGTCGTACCGACCACGGCCCGGGCCACGCTTCCGGTGCGGTGCAATTCGGGGAGATCCGGTGACATAGAGACGGTATGAACAGACACCGGGTCGTCCCGGCCTTTCCTGCGGTTCTTCTGATCGGGGCCCTGGCCGCCGGGTGCACCGGCGGAGCGCGGGGTGGCCCGCCTTCCGCGTCAGCGCCCTCGCCGACGATGACGATCTCCCATGGCGTGAACGGCGGCGCGGAGCCCTCGCCGTTCCGGGTGGTGTACGACGGTCATGAGCTGGAGCTCGGCCCGTACACCTATTGCTATGGGAACGAGTGCGCGGACGGGTTCGACCCTGACCCGCCGTCGATCGGGTCGCCCGGGGAGATCCATGTCCAGGTCACCGCGCGGGACCTCGACGAGTTCTCCGTGTCCTCGACCGACGACCTGCGGCCGGACGGCACCGCGAACGAGGACGCGGACTGGTCGGTGGTCCCGGCCGAGCCGGAGGGTGACGGCTGGTGGGTGGTCCGTCCGGACGGGCCCACCGGCGAGTACCTGCTCACGCTGACGGCCCGGGGCGACAGCACCGGGGACATGGTCGCCGACCTGCGGTGGGAGATCCCGGCCGGCGCCGGGTAGGCGGTGGTCACTCCCGGGCGCCGGGCGGTGGCGCGGTGCACCTGCCCGGCCCGGGCGGCTTTCGGTCGTGCTGGTCAGCGGGCTCCGATCGGTTCCTCTTCGCGGGGGCCGTGGGCCGGCGCATCGCCTTCCGGCCGTGGCGTCCTTGCCGGCCGCGATCCCCACAGGACGCCCGTGATGACGAGGGCGGCGCCCGCGAGCTTCAGCGGGCCGACCTCCTCGCCCAGCAGCAGGGCCGCGGAGCTCAGTCCGACCACCGGGACCAGCATCGAGAACGGCGCCACCATGCCCGCCGGGTGCCGGCCCATCAGCCAGGTCCAGATCCCCGAGCCCGCGAGTGTCGCGACGAGCACCGTGTAGGCGAGCCCCCCGAGCGCCGGCAGCAGGCCGGGGCCGGGCGCGAAGGACCGCACGATCGCCGTCGGCCCCTCGACGACCAGCGACAGCAGCGCCATCGGCACGGGCGGCACCACCGACATCCAGAGCGTCACGTGCAGCGGGTTGGGCCGCCGCGCCGCCCCGGCCATGGCACGGGCGTTGGACACGTTGCCGATCGCCCACCCGAACCCGCCGGCGAGGACGAGCAGGAAAGGTGCGAACGCGGCCTCGGCCGCCTGCTGCCAGCCGACGACGGCGAGCCCCGCGGTGGCCACGAGCAGCCCGGCGAGCTGTCGGCCCGAGACGCGCTCGCGGAACACCGTCGCGCCGAGCAGGACCGTGAAGGGCGCCGACGACTGCAGCACCAGCGACGCGAGCCCCGGCGGGAAGCCGGCCGCCATGCCCCAGTACAGGAACAGGAACTGGAGCGTGCCGAATCCGAGACCGTAACCGACCAGCCACTTCACGGATACCTGCGGCCGCGGGATCAGGAGGAGCGTGGGCACCGCGATGGCCGTGAACCGGAGCGCGGCCAGCAGGAAGGGCGGGAACTGCTGCAGGGACGCGTCGATGGCGATGAAGTTCAGACCCCACATGAGGGCGACCGAGAAGGCGAGCAGGCGGTGCGTGAGCGGCATGGCCCGAGTCTGCGGGCCAGTGCTCTGTAGGACAAGTGAAACTTGCTACATCTCTGTGTAGCCTGCCTTCATGGACATTCGGCGAGACGGAGGCGCGGGCCGGCCGCGCCGGATCGACCTGAGCCGTGTCGATCCGCGGCACCTGGACCTGCTGCGCGAGCTCGCGGACCGAGGCTCGGTGACGGCGGTCGCGGCGGCGACGTTCCGCACCCCGTCGGCGGTGTCGCAGCAGCTCCGGACGGCGCAGCGCGAGCTCGGCGGGACGCGGCTCGTCGAGGCCGACGGCAGGGGAGTGCGGCTCACCGAGGCCGGCCGGCTCCTGGCCGACGGCGGTCGCGACCTCGCCCGGGCCGTCGCGCAGGTGCAGGCGAGGTGGGACGCGTACGTGGGCGCGCCGTCGGGCACCGTGGCCGTGGCGACGCTGGCCAGCGCGGCGACGATCCTGCTGCCGGGCGTCCTGGACCGGCTGGCCGGGACCGACGTCCGGCTGGAGTGCACGGACGTCGATGTCGCCGAGACGACGTACGCGGAACTGGTGACGGACCACGACGTCGTGATCGGGCACAGCTTCACCTCCACCGTGCCCGAGGGAGCCCAGCACCTGACCACGATCCCGCTGCTGCGGGAGCCCTTGGACATCGCGATGCGCGCAGGGCGTCCGCTGGCGGCGCGGCCGGAGGTCACCCCGGTGGAGCTGGCCGGCTGCGAGTGGTACGGCGTGCCGGTGGGATACCCGTTCGACAGTCTGCGCCTCGCCGTCGAGACGGCGGCGGGCCTGCCGCTGACGGTCGTGCAGCGGCTGCGCGACAACCGGCTCATCGAGGCGCTCGTCGCGGCGAGCGACCGGGTGGCGGTGCTGCCGCGCTACACGACGTCGGACCCGCGGCTCGCGCTCCGGCCCGTGGCGGGGATCGCGGCGGGCCGGCACATCGTGGCGATGGCGCGCCCTGACCGGGCCGAACGGCTGGCGGTGCGCACGGTCCTGGACGCGTTCCGCGACGCGGGGCGGTCGGTCGGGTGAGGGGCTGGGCGAGGGGCCCTGGTCCCGTCAGTCGTGCTCCCAGGCGGCGATCGCCTTCTCGATCGCCTTGCGGTCGCGGGCGCGGACCCCGTCGAGCAGCGTGAACGGGGGCTCGTCCTTCTTCGGGGTGCGACGCCAGGTGCCGACGAGACGGCCGTCCAGCAGGATCGCCGGGCGGAAGACGCCGTTCGTGAACGGGACGACCGTCCTCATCGCCTCCTTCGAGGCCACGAGTCCGCGGTCCTGGTAGCCGAGCACGATCTCGTCGAAGGCCGGCACGAGCGTGACCTCGGCCCTGGACGGCCGGTGACGGGCCGGATCTGTGTGCCGAGCCGCCCTGTCCGGGACCACGGTGCCGCTCACGAGGGCTTCGGGTTCCCCAGGCCCGAGCCCGTCCTCGGTTCCGAGCTGCTCCCGTGCCGCGAGCATCGGTGTGCCCTCCACCTCGACCTCGTGCAACTCCCGGATTCCACCGGGCTCGTGCTCGGCCAGAACCTCCGTGACTGCCCCGCGCACGGGCGTCTTGGGGAGCCCGAGCCACCAGGCGAGGTCGTCGACCGTGGCCGGCCCGCGGGTGGCGAAGTAGGCGCGGGCGATGCGGCCCAGTTCCTTGTCGGGCGTGCTCGGCGTGCCCGGCGGGCCGGCGACCTGCGCACCCTCGGCGGCCGGCGTCCGGACGGCCGTGGCCGCGCCACGTGTGGCGACCATGAGCTGCTGTGTCCCCGCGAACGGTCCCCAGTGCAGCAGGCCGTCGAGCGCGAGCTGCACGATGAGGTGATAGCCCCGCTGCCCGCCGGTGGGGACGCCTTCCTGCTGCCACAGGTCCATCAGGGTGGCGCGTGACACCGCGCCGTCGGCCAGGGCATCGCGCGCCACCGCCGTGGCCTGCGCCGCGACGACGTCGTCGATCCCCTCCTCCTCGCGGACCTTTCGTCCTTGGTGCTTCACGCGCTCGGCCGTCAGCGACATGAGCGCCGCGAGATCCCGGGGCGTCGTGGCGAAGAGTGTGCCGCGCTGCGTCCAGCCGCGCACGAGCTCGCCGGAGTCGAACGCCGCGCGGACGTCGTCGACCGTCGTGCCGGGACGGGAACGGATCGCGATCGCCCGCAGCACCGCCGGGAGATCCTGCCCCTGCAGCGCGACCATGCGCCGCACCACCTCGGCCGGCGACAGGTCGCCGCGCGGCACCAGTCCTTGCGCGCGCAACCGCAGCCGACGGGCGGCATCCGGGGACAGAACCGTGGGTGATGACATGCCCTGAAGGCTATGCGCAGTGTCTGACACCGGGGTGGGACCCGTGCCGACGGAGTGGCGGGTGCGACGGCGTCATTGGGGGTCAGGCCGCCGCACCCACATGTCACTACGTCGGGCGCCCCCGAATCGTTGGGGCCCAGGCGCGGCGGATCTCCGGCCGTGTCAGTGCCTGCGACTAGCGTGGCTGCGTGACCATGAACAACTCGTCGCGCGGCATGGGGCAGGGCAGGACCATGCGCGGCTTCATGCAGGACCCCACCGTCGCGCGCCACCGGCTCGGGCGCGACACCGTCCGGCGCATCCTCGCGTTCGCCCGCCCCTACCGCGGGCAGCTCGTGCTCTTCGCGATCCTCCTCGTGCTCGACGCCGCCGCCGGCACCGCCGTCCCGCTGCTGTTCCGGTACCTCATCGACGACGGCATCGCCACGGGCGACACCGGCCTCGTCGTGACCCTCGCCGGCGCCGCCGCCGCGCTCGCGCTCGTGAGCGCCGGGCTCGCCGTCGCCGAACGCTGGGTCTCCGCCCGCATCGGCGAGGGACTCATCGTCGACCTGCGCACCGCCGTGTTCGACCACGTGCAGCGCATGCCCCTCGCGTTCTTCGCACGCACCCGCACCGGTGCCCTCGTGCAGCGCCTCAACGGCGACGTGCTCGGCGCGCAGCAGGCGTTCACCTCCACCCTGCAGACCGTCGTCTCCAACGCGCTGACCGTCGTGTTCACGCTCGCCGCCATGTTCGCCATGTCCTGGCAGCTCACCCTGCTCGCGCTACTGGTCACCCCGCTGTTCGTGCTGCCCGCCCGCTGGTTCGGGCGCCGCCTCGCCGACTACACCCACCGCACCTACGAGCTCAGCGCCGACGTCGGCCAGCTCATGAACGAGCGCTTCAACGTCGCCGGCGCCCACCTCGCCAAGGTCTTCGGCGACCCGGCCCGCGAATCCGCGGAGTACGCCCGCCCGGTCGAGGGCCTGCGTGACATCGGCGTCCGCCGCGCGCTCCTGAGCACCTGGTTCCGCGTCGGCCTCACCACGACCGCGTCCCTCGCCATCGCCGTCGTCTACGGACTCGGCGGCCTCCAGGCCATCGCCGGCACCCTCACCGTCGGCATCGTCGTCGCCATGGCCGCCTACCTGAACCGGCTCTACGGCCCCCTCACCGCCATGGCCAACGTGCAGGTCGACATCATGACCGCACTCGTCAGCTTCGAACGTGTCCTCGAGGTCCTCGACCTCGAACCCACCGTCACCGACACCGACGACGCCACCGACCTCCGCGATGCCGTCACCCGGCACGGCGCGAGCATCGCCCTCGACGCCGTCACCTTCCGGTACCCGGCGGCCGGCGACGTCGGGCTGGCGTCCCTCGAAGCCGTCGCCGTCCCCGCCCAGGAGCCGACGTCCGACACCCTGCACGACCTCACCTTCAGCGTCCCGGCCGGCGCCATGGTCGCGCTCGTCGGCCGCTCCGGCGCGGGCAAGACGACCATCGGCCACCTGGTCACCCGCATGTACGACCCGACCTCGGGCAGTGTGGCGATCGCCGGCCAGGACCTGCGCGGCGTCACCCTCGCCTCCCTGCGCGCCACGGTCGGCGTCGTCTCCCAGGAGGCCCACCTCTTCCACGACACCGTCGCCGCCAACCTCCGCTACGCACGGCCCGCGGCGTCCGACGCCGAGCTGGAGCAGGCCATGCGCCGCGCCCGCATCTGGGACCTCGTCTCCACCCTGCCGCAGGGCACCGACACCATCGTCGGCGACCGCGGCTACCGGCTGTCCGGCGGCGAACGCCAGCGCCTCGCCATCGCGCGACTCCTGCTCAAGGCGCCCGACGTCGTCATCCTCGACGAGGCCACCGCCCACCTCGACTCCGAGTCGGAGGCCGCCGTCCAGGCCGCGCTCGACGAGGCGCTCGCGGGCCGCACCTCGCTCGTCATCGCGCACCGCCTGGCCACGATCCGCGGCGCCGACCTCGTGGTGGTGCTCGACGACGGCCGCGTGGCCGAGCAGGGCACGCACGCGGAACTCCTGGCCGCGGGCGGGTTGTACGCGGAGCTGTACCGGACCCAGTTCGCGGCCGCGGACGGCGGCCCGGCCTGAGCCGCCCGGAGGCCGCCCTGCCAGCGCCTGATCCGGCACCCGTCCTGGCCGCGGCTACCGGTCTGCGCGGCCCGGCACCAGCTCCCCGACCGGGACCGGCACCGCGAGCGTATTGCCTGCCTGGGCCAGCGGGCAGGCCCACGCCGGGTCGTACGCGCAGGACGGGTTGTACGCGAAGTTGAGGTCCAGGACGAGGCGGTCGCCGGCGTCGCCGGACCCGCCGCCGAGCCACGCGCCCTTGATCGTGTCCACGAGGTAGCGGCCGCCGCCGTACGTCCCGCCGGGCCGGCCGGCCAGGGCGTCCTTCACGGGGATGAACAGCCCGCCTCCGTACGAGGCGAGGCGCCACACGTCCAGCGATCCGACGCCGGGGAGCTCGGCCACCCCGAGCAGCTCGAACGGGACGACGCCGTCCGTGCCGGTGGGGACCTCCAGGCGCCGCGGCTCGTGCGCGGCGACGATCCGGGCCTCGAACCGCCACGCCGGGTCGTAGGGTGCCACGCGCAGCCCGGCGAACCCGTCGAGGTTCGCGGGCAGGAGGGGCGACGCGGGATGCGTGGCGAACAACTCGTCTCGTCCGGCGACCCACGCCGCGTGCGCGCCAGCCGGGTCGATGTCCGCCCGCGCGCGGACGTCGTCGTACAGGGCGAAGACGCGCCGCCGCCAGTCGGTGACGGCTACGGCACCGGCGACCCCGGCGGTCGTGTCTCCGCCGGTCGTGCCGGAGAAGGGCATCACGTCGGGCTCCACGCCGGCGTCACCGGTTGCCGTACTCGTGCGTCGTCATGGTCGCACCGTGGGCGGAGAGGCCGACAGGGCTGGTCCGCGGCGTGCCGGAGACCTTGAGCCGACCGCGACGATCATCTCCACCGGGGTTCTTGCGAGCGCGATGGCGCTCGACGGCGTCGGCGTTGCCGCACCGCGCGCTGCAGTAGGCGCGACGGCCGTTGCGACTCGTGTCGACGAAGACGGTACGGCAGGTCTCACGCGCGCACGTGCCGAGGCGGGCACCCTCGGCCTCGACCGTGAAGATGGCCAGGCCTCCCGCGGTGACGGCGCGCACACGCCCGCACACGTCCTCGCTGTCCGGCGCGAAATGCAGGTGCGGCCGTAGCGAGTCGTGGGTGGTGAGGTAGACGTTCGCCACACCGTCGTCAAGGAGAGCGTTGATCACCGCGCACCGCTCGGCGGTGCCGACCGCCTCGAAGGCACTCCGCAATCTCGACGACCAGTCCCGCAAGAGGTCCGAGCTTGCCAGGGTCAGCCGGTGCCAGCGGATGTCGTGCGCGCGCAGCACCGCTTCAGCGGCATCGATGGTCCAGTCTCCGGAGCCGACGAGGTTCACCAGGTCGGCCGCGAGCTCGGCGCCCGTCATGTTGTCATGGTTGAACTGCACTGACCCATTGCATCACGGTTGTCGGCGTGCAACTCGTCACCACCGGGATCGTGCCGATCGTCCTCGTCCTCGCTCTCGGCGTCCTGCTGCGCAGGCGCGTCCTCACCGAGCCTGCGTTCTGGCGAGGCCTCGAACGGCTCAGCTGTCGCGTCTTCACCCCGGCACTCTTCGTCAGTTCCATCGCGGGGGCCGACCTTCGCCACCTCGAGCCCCTGCCGATCCTCCTGAGCCTCGCGATCCCGACCGTGGCGGTCGCGGGACTCCTCGCGGCCACCCGGCGCCCGCTGCGCCTCTCCGGCCCCGGGCTCACCTCGATGATCCAGGGCAGCATCCGTATCAATACCTACATCGGCCTGGTCTTCGCCACCGCCCTGCACGGTGCCCCGGGCATCGCCGCGTTCGCGATCGCGTCGGCCGTGGTCGTGCCGCTGGTCAACGTGGTGTGCGTGAGCAGCCTGGCACGCCACGGCGTGCCCGGGCGGACGGCGAGAACACGTCGCCTGTGGCGCGAACTTGTCACCAACCCCCTCATCCAGGCCTGCCTGGCAGGCCTTGCCCTGAACCTCGCCGGCCTTCGCCTGCCGGAAGCGGCCGCCGTCCCGCTCGACCTCCTCGCCGCGCCCGCCCTCGTCACCGGCACGCTCGTTGCCGGAGCGGCCATCACGTTCGAGTTCCGAAGGCGCGACCTGCTCGACGTCGCCCTCGCCTCAGTGCTCAAGCT
This sequence comes from Myceligenerans halotolerans, assembly GCF_054782975.1. Taxonomy (NCBI): domain Bacteria; kingdom Bacillati; phylum Actinomycetota; class Actinomycetes; order Micrococcales; family Promicromonosporaceae; genus Myceligenerans; species Myceligenerans halotolerans. Next base: position 250,445 of record NZ_BAAGRL010000021.1, on the reverse strand, counting down.
CGTGGTGATGCCGCTCGCCGCCTGGGCGATCGCGTCCGCATTCGGCGTCGCAGGCCCGACGCTCACGGCGATCGTGCTCATCACCGCCGTTCCGACCGCGCCGTCGGCCACCGTCCTCGCCACCCAGATGGGTGGCGACATCAGGCTCATCGCCTCGATCACAGGAGTGCAGACGGTGCTCGCCATGGCGACACTTCCCGCCGCAATCAGCCTGCTCGCCACCTGAACGCCCCGGCCGGCGCGATCAACAGCGCTCCACCAGATGCTCGCGTCCCGCGGGCGGGTCGTACCGGACAGGCCAGAAGTCGCGGATGGTGGCTACCCTCCCCGCGCCGTCGAACGTGAAGAACGAGATGCCGGTCTCGGACTCGTCGCCGACATGGACCTCGACCCAGGAGACCGCACCGTCGTCGTCCGCGACGATGCGCCGGACCTCGGCGTGCCACTCGCCCGGGTACTCGGAGTTGAACCGGACCCAGGCGTCGCGGCCGACGAGGCGCTCGCGGGTCGGCGGCATGTCGACCACGAGGTCGTCGGCGAAGTACCCGGCGTAGGTGGTCCAGTCGCGGGACTCGGCGGCGGACCAGAGTGCCTCGACCGTGTCGCGGTATTCGTGTGCGGTCATGGCCCCCACCGTAGGGCGGGACACTGACACCGAGCCCGCGGCTATCGGTACGGCCGGCTGGATCGGCGGCATGCTGCGGGGCGACTTGCCTGGCCAGGGCGGAAATTGCGAAACGATTAGGTCGCCCCCGAGGGCTTGACTTCAACGATGTACGGGCTACCGTAAACCGGGCATTGTATCGTTTCAGTGGATGCATCTCGATGAGATCGGAGTGACCTTTGCACTCTCCCTCCTCCCGAAGAAGGAACCGCTGGCGATGGATCGCCGCCTCTCTCGGCGCGATCCTCGTCGCGGTGACCCTGCCCGGATTCACCTCCACGGCCAATGCGGCCGTCAGCCCCGGCACCTGGTACGCCATCGTCAACCAGCACTCCGGACTCGCGGTCGACATCGAGGGCCGTTCGACGGCGAACGGTGCCGCGGCGCTGCTGTGGACCCGCACCGATGCCACCAACCAGCAGTTCCGCTTCGTCGATGCCGGCAGCGGGTACCACCGCATCGAGGCCCGGCACAGCGGCCAGGTGCTCGACGTCTACGCCAGGAGCACCGCGAACGGCGCCGACGTCGTCCAGTGGCCGAACAACGGCGGCACCAACCAGCAGTGGCAGCTCAACGAGCAGTCCGACGGCTCCTACGAGATCGTCAACCGCAACTCCGGCAAGGCCCTGGACAACTGGGAGTGGTCCACCACCCCCGGGGACCGCGTCTCGCAGTACGACCGCAACGGCTCGGCCGCGCAGCGCTGGTGGCTGATCCCTCTCGGGGACGACGGCGGCCAGAGCGGCGACGGCTCGGTCTCGGACCCGAACCTCCAGTACTACGGCCGCTGGGCCGCGGACGGCTCCTGGCGCACGATGGGCTGGGCCGGCGGCTACGTCGAGGCCGCCTTCACGGGCTCCACGATCGGCGTCCACCTGCGGAACTCCATCGACATGTACTACTCGGTCGACGGCGCCCCCGAGCAGTGGCGGCGCAACGCCTCGGGAGACGTCACCATCGCCTCGGGTCTCGGCGGCGGCACGCACACGGTCCGCATCGGGTTCCGCGAGCGGGCCGGCTCGTACAACGGTGACCCGGCGTTCGGCGGGTTCAACCTCGCCTCGGGCGGTTCGACGACGTCGATGGCGCGTCCGGCCGACTTCATCGAGTTCATCGGCGACTCGATCACCGTCGGTCAGCCCAACGGGGACCGGCCCTTCACGGCCTACCCCTACCTGGTCGGCGAGGCGCTCGGCGCCGGCCACACCCAGGTCGCCCAGGGTGGCGCATGCCTGGTCAGTACCTCGGACGGCTGCTACGGGATGATGGACTGGTTCCGCCGCTCCTCGGCCTGGGTGGGCCAGGACGACTGGGACTTCTCGACCTACCAGGCCACCGCCGTCGTGATCAATCTCGGCACCAACGACGTCGGGCACGGCGTCTCCACCCCCGAGTTCCACGAGAACTACGTCGTCATGCTCGAGCGGGTCCGTCAGGCCTACCCGAACGCCGAGATCTTCGCGATGGGCGTCTTCCGGAACCGGTACGTGACCGAGACGCGGAACGCGGTCCAGGCACGAGTCGACGCCGGTGACACCCGGGTCCACTTCGTCGACACGAGCGGCTGGGTCGACCCGGCGACCGATACCCACGACAACGTCCATCCGACCGACGCCGGACACCGGAAGATCGCCGACCTGCTGACCCCGGTCATCGACCAGTACCTCTAGTCCAGAGCGCCATTCCTCCTGGTGGGCCCCGGTGACGGCGCCGGGGCCCACCACTCACCCACCTGGAGCACAGATGCGCACTCCCGAAATCCCCGGCCTGCTCAGCACCGGAGTGACCCGCCGGACCCTGTTCGGCCTCGCGGCCGGCGCCGCCGCCGCGACCGGCGGCCTCCTGGCGGCTTCCCCGGCGTACGCGGCGTTCCAGGCCAACACCTGGTACATCCTCCAGTCGCGCCACTCCGGCCTCGTCCTCGACATCGAGGGGAGGTCGACGTCGGACGGCGCGATGCTCGTGCAGTGGAACCGCACCGACGCGGCCAACCAGCAGTTCCGGTTCCTCGACGCGGGCGACGGCTACTACGAGATCCAGGCGCGCCACTCGAACCAGTTGCTCGACGTCTACGCCAGGAGCACCGAGAACGGGGCCGACGTCGTCCAGTGGCCGAGCAACGGCGGCACCAACCAGCAGTGGCAGATCATCGACGACGGCACCTACTTGCGCTTCGTCAACCGCAACTCCGGCAAGGCCCTCGACCTGTGGGAATGGTCCACCACCCCCGGAGACCGCATCTCGCAGTACAACTCCACCGGCGGCGCCAACCAGCAGTGGCGGGCGATCCCGGTGGGCGCACCGCCGGCGGACGGCACGCCGACGATCTACATCGCCTCGGACTCGACCGCCCAGACCTACAACTCCTCGCGCTACCCGCTGACCGGCTGGGGCCAGAAGCTGGCGACCTACTTCGACGCGAACACGACCGTGGCCAACCACGCCATCGGCGGGCGCTCGTCGCGCTCGTTCATCGAGCAGGGACGACTGGACACCATCCTCGACGCCATCCAGCCGGGCGACTACCTGTTCGTCCAGTTCGGTCACAACGACGCCAGCTCGGGCAACCCCGAGCGGTACACCTCGCCCGAGGACTACAAGCGGTACCTGCGCGACAACTACATGGCCGGAGCGACCGCCCGCGGGGCCACGCCGGTCCTGCTCACGCCGGTTTCCCGGCGCGACTACGACTCGAACGGCCAGTTCCGGGTCTCGTTCCCCGACTACGTCGACAAGGTGTACGAGCTGGTCGACGAGACCGGCGTCGCGATGATCGACCTGTCGGCACGCTCGCGGGCCTACCTCAACTCGATCGGGCCCGAGGCAGCCAGGGACGTCTTCATGCACCTGAGCCCGGGGGAGTACGAGGCCTACCCCGACGGCGCCACCGACGACACGCACTTCCAGGAGTACGGCGCCGACCAGATGGCGCGCCTCGTGTCCGAGGGCGCGGCCGCGTTGTCCCTTCCGATCGCGGACCACGTCCGGTAGCGGCAGGCCTTCTCACGGGCCGGGGCGGGCCCTGGGAGCAGTCCCAGGACCCGCCCCTGTCATCGGGTCATGCGGGCAGTTCGGTCAGGGCTGGATCGTGGGCACGAAGTTGTCCAGGAGGAACTGGCCCTCCTCGCCCGGGGGCAGCTCGCCCAGGAACCGGGTGACGACGCCCGTGCTCGCGGAGCGGACGTAGACCTCGTAGTCGATGTGCCCGGCCGCCCCTTCGACGCCTCCCTGTGCGGCCACGAGCACCGCCTCGGACGCCCCCCCGATCTCGATGGACGAGGCGTGGTAGCCGATCTCGTTCAGCTCGGCGGGGTCAGGCATCTCCTGGAACACGAAGGGCGACTGGACCAGGACCCGCCAGTGGTCCCCGAAGGGGTTGGACTCGGCGATCTCCGGGGACTCCCACTCGTGGCCGCTCCCGCCGTCACCCTCGATGGCGCGGCCGGACCAGTCCGCCGGGACCGCGTAGCCGACACCGGCCGTCTCCGTGGCCTGCCAGTCGTCGGTGGCGCCCGGCGTGGGGTCGCCGAGCTCGATCGGGGTCTCCACGTACTCGGGCTCGTCGGCCCCGTCAGGATCGTCGATCTGGGAGAGCTCCGCGGCCCGCTCGTCCTCGGTGAGCCCGAAGGCGTCGAGTTCGGCGGCCTCGGCAGGGTCGAGCTCGATCGACGGGTCGACTCCGGCGGCCTCCATCGCGGCGGTCTCGGAGGCCAGGGCGTCCTGGGCTCCCTCGATGTCGGCGCGCTGGATGGTGTCGAACTGGGTGGTGTCGAGTTCGGCGAGTCCGGTGGTCTCGTCCGTCGGCGACGGGTTGGAGACTGCGGCGGCGACGGCCGCCGTGCCTGTGGTCAGTCCGACGACGATGCCGGCGGTCAGAAGGATGCTTCGTCTACGTGTGTGTCGCATATCTGCAATGACGCAGCAGGTCAGGGCGAGGTTGTCGCCACCCGCACCGAATTTGTGGTGTCGCGTTGCCGTCTCGACGCACTCCCTCAGTAGCGCTCGACGAGATGCTCACGCCCTGTCGGCGGGTCGTACGAGACCGGCCAGAAGTCGCGGATCGTGTCAACCTTCCCTGCACTGTCGAACGTGAAGAACGAGATGCCTGTCTCGGACTGGTCGCCGATATGGACCTCGACCCACGAGACCGCCCCGTCGTCGTCCGCGACGATGCGCTGGACCTCGGCGTGCCACTCGCCGGGGTAATCAGAGTTGAATCGGACCCACGCATCGCGGCCGACCAGGCGTTCGCGCGTCGGGGGCATGTCGACCAGGAGGCCCTCGGCGAAGAAGTCGGCGTAGGTGGTCCAGTCGCGGGCCTCGGCAGCAGACCACAGGGCCTCCACCGCGCGACGGTAGTCATCAGAGATCATGGCCCCACCGTAGGGCGGGAGGCTGACACTGCCCCGGACAGCCATGAGTCAGTCCTCGCGCCGTGGCCGGGACGAGCGCAGCCGTTTGGTCTCGGAGCGCTGCTTCTTGGCGCTCAGCCGCCGTTCCTGGGAACCGCGAGTGGCGCGCGTGGCGCGGCGAGCCCGCGGGGGAGGAGCCAGCGCGTCGGCCACGAGGGTCGCCAGGCGTCGAGCGGCGGCGTCTCGATTCCGCCGCTGCTCGCGATGCTCGGACGCGACGACGGTGAGCACGCCGTCGGCCAGCCGGTCGGCGAGCCGCTCCATGAGGCGCTCACGCTGCGTGTCGCTCAGGACGGCGGACCGGCCGACGTCCCAGGACAGCTCGACGCGCGAGTCGGTCGTGTTCACGCCCTGGCCTCCGGGGCCGGAGGAGCGGGAGAACCGCTCGGTGAGTTCGGCCCGGGGGATCGTCAGCGCGGAGCTGACCGCGAGACCGGGGCGGACGGGTGAGGGCATGTTCCCATGCTCTCGCATGAATGCTGTACGCCGGGTGCCAGCGACGTCCGACGGCGGCATGCCTGTCCCGCAAAAAGCTGTGCGCCACCGGAGTGACCCTGGCAGTGTGCACAGAATGGACATGACGGATGAGATGACCCAGGCCGCGTGGGCGACGGCGTCGCGCAAGTACGAGGACGAGTACGACGAGCACCTTGACGTGGCACGGACGGTAGAGCTGCTGACCGACGAGGTGGCCGCACTCGGTGACCTGGTCGAGGGAGCCGAGATCGTGCATCCGATGAGCGGTCACGGCCTGGAGGACATCGCCCTGGCCCGGATGGGAGCGCGGTCGGTGCGCGGCCTCGACTACAGCCCTGCCGCCGTCAACAGCGCGCAGCGCCGCGCGGACGAACTCGGCATGCCGTGTCGGTACACACAGACGGTCCTGCCCGACAGCGGACTGCCGGCAGCGAGCGCGGACCTGGTCTACACCGGCAAGGGCGCACTGATCTGGCTCTCCGACCTGCACGAGTTCTTCGCAGAGGTACACCGCCTGCTCCGACCCGAGGGCTGGTTCTACGTCTACGAGGCTCACCCGCTCGTCCCGTTGTGGGCGTGGGACAGCGACGAGATCCGCGTCCGAGCCGATCGCGGCTACTTCGCGTCCAGCCACGTCAACGACTCCTACCCGGGCAACGGCGCGGTGGAGCAGCAGCACACCCTCGCGGAGATCGTCATGGACTGTCAGCGGGCGGGTTTCGAGATCACGCGGCTCGAGGAGCATCCGGAGCCGTTCTGGCGGCCGGAGGGAGTGGCTGCCGCCGCGTGGGACGGGCGGGTTCCCAACAGCTTCAGCATGCTGGCTCGCCGGAGGTGACACGGCGGTGAGCCGCGCGGAGCGCGCGGCGGGCTGAGTTGCGCGGTGGTCAGGCTGATCGGATCTTTTTCGGGAGTCGAGGCTCCTTCGGGGGAAACAGGAGCAACTCAGAAAGCGAGGTGGCGAAGTAGTCGATCGTGCCGTCGGCGAGAACGGGATCCACCGCTGTGCCGGCCCGGGCATGCCCTCGGGCACGGGGGATCGTCAGCGCAGAACTGACCGCGAGACCGGGGCGGACGGGTGAGGGCATGTGCCTATCGTCCCTCCTGTGGGCGCCGGACGTCACGCGGCGAGAAGCTGTGCAACAGCTTCAGCATGCTCGCCCGCCGCCACTGACGCGCCGCGCCCCCGGACACCGGCTTGCGTTCGAGCGCGCTCGAATCCCTACCGTCGGCGTCATGGCGACGACCGACGGCACCAGGACATGGATCATCACCGGCGCGAGCTCGGGCCTCGGCCTGGCACTGGCAGAGGCCGCGCTCGAGGCGGGCGAACGCGTGGCCGGAACCGCGCGACGCGTCGACAGGTTCGACCCGCTCCGGGAACGGTTCGGGGACCGCCTCCTCACGTGCGAGCACGACGTGCGGGACACGGAGGGCGCGGACGCCGTCGTACAGCGCGCCCTGGACGCGTTCGGGCGCGTCGACGTCCTGGTCAACAACGCCGGTACGGGTCAGGTCGGTGCGGCCGAGGAAGTCACGGACGCGCAGCTGCGGGACATGCTCGATCAGCACCTGCTCGGCCCGGCGGCCTACGTGCGGGCGGTCCTGCCGCACCTGCGGGAGCGCGGGTCCGGCGCGGTCGTGCAGATGAGCAGCCAGGGCGGGCGTATGTCGTTCCCCGCGGTCGGCAGCTACTCGGCCGGGAAGTTCGCGCTCGAGGGCTGGTCGGAGGCGCTCGCCGGCGAGGTCGCACCGTTCGGGATCAAGGTGCTGATCGTGGAACCCAGTCGCTTTCGTACGGCGTTCAACGCCTCGGACGTCCTCAACCTGGCGGAACGGAACACCACCTACGACGGCGTGACCGGCGCGGTTCGTGCCGACATGGCCGGCGCCGACGGCGTCCAGGAGGGTGATCCCGCCCGCGCTGCTGCCGTGATCCGCGAGGTGCTCGACGCCGACGACACACCGCTGCGCCTGCCGCTCGGCGCCGAGGCGGTGCGCAACCTGAGACGCACCTACACGCGCGCCCTGGACGACGTCGAGAAGTGGGCCGGCGTCGGCGAATCGGCCGACTTCCCCGGCCTGCCACCCGCCGTCCGGGCATACGGGCAGCGCATCGGCTCGGCCCGCACCGAGTGAACCTAGGCTGGAGAGCATGGCCACCGAAGAGCTGATGTCACGGGCACTGGCCGCGCTGGGCGAGAACGGCGCGCCGTCGGTCGCGGTGATCCACGCGCTCACCGGGCTGAACATGCCGTCCGATCCCATGACGATCGCCCAGGTCGCCGCACACCTCGACGTGTCGCCACACACGCTGCGCTACTACGAGCGCGCCGGCCTGGTCACGGTCGGCCGGGACGCCACCGGCCACAGGGTGTACGACGCCGCGGTGGTGCGCCGCCTCGTGTTCCTCACCCGCATGCGACTGTCGGGCATGCCCATGCGGGACCTGCAGCACTATGTGGCTCTGGTCGACGCGGGGACGCACACCGAGCCCGAGCGGCTCGACCTCCTGATGGAGCACCGCGACACGCTCCGCCGCCGGATCCGGGAACTCACGCTCTCCCTCGCGGCCACCGAGTACAAGATCGCCGCGTACGGAGGGTCGGCCGGACCGGACGTCGCCGCGGAGCCGATCGAGGGGCAGCCCTCGACGGCGGGTTAGGAATCGAAGAAGCCTGCCCGGGTGATCGACCAGATCACGTACACCGCGATCGCGATGATCAGCAGCGACCAGAAGGGGTAGTACGGGATGAAGAAGAAGTTCGACACCGCGGCGACCACCGCCATCGCGAGGGCGACCGCTGCGGCGACGGCACTTTCCGTGAACAGGAAGAACCCGGCGACCGCGACCAGGACGCCGACGATCAGATGGACCCAGCCCCACGCCGTCACGTCGATCTCGAACGCGTAGTTGGGCAGTACCACGAAGAACTCGTCATTGATGATGGCGGCCAGGCCTTCGAGGAACTGGAACAACCCGACCATGATCATGATGGTGGCGGCGAGGACAACGCCGCCGAGAGCCGAACTGGGCACGTCCTTGCGCTCATCGACCATGCCGTCCATGACGCCTCCTACCGAGTCGCACTCCGGTGCCCCACGGGGCGTGGAGCGCCGGATCCACGCTCGCCGAGCCCGCTCGGGCAGCGGATCACCCGCAACGGGTGAGTTCGACGTGGCCAATCGTCCGGTGGTTCGCCAGGTCGTCTGCCGGTCTCAGCGCCCGGCGACCGCGCGCCGCAGGACCGGCTCCGCCGCGGTGGCGGCGTCGGGCCCGGAGATCGCGCCGGACAGCCACAGGGCCGCGAAGCCGTGCGCCACGGACCACGCCGCGCGGGCGGCTTCGGCGTCGGGCGTGAGTCCCGTCAGCGTGGCGGACGCCTTCTCCTCGGCGGCGCGCAGGCCGGCGTCGTCCCCGTGCAGGAGGCTGCGGTCGAACATCACCGCGAAGTGCCCGGGGTGGTCGACGGCGAACGTCACGTAGGCGATCCCGGCGGCGAGAAGGTCGCCCCGGGCCTTGTCGAGCGCCGCCGCGAGCAGCGTGAAGCCCTCGGCCGCCACGGCCGTGAGCACGCCGGCCTTGTCGCCGAAGTGGTGGGCCGGCGCCGCATGGCTCACCCCTGCGAGCCGGGCCAGCTCGCGCAGGCTCAGGCCCGCCGGCCCTCGTTGCCCGACGGCGGTCGCGGCGGCCGCGATCATGGCCCGGCGCAGGTCACCGTGGTGGTAGTTCATCGGCGCTCCAATCTTTCCATTGACAAGATACTAGCCCGGGTGGTGAAGTAGCGCTCGGACTTGTCACCGTCAAGATTGGAACGCCATGCCCGTCCCGCTTCCCGTCATCCTGATTGCCATCACCGTCGTCGCTCGCCTGGTCGGCCTCGCGGTCCCCGCCCTCGACTCGTGGCACGACGCTCTCCGGGTCGGCCTCGCCGCTGTCTACCTGCTGGCGTCCTCCGGCCGCCTCATTCCGCGCGTGCGCCAGGACCTGGAGCGTATGGTGCCGCCCGGCCTGCCGCGCCCGGATCTGCTCGTGGCCGGCACGGGGATCCTCGAGGTGGCCGGTGCGATCGGCCTGCTCGTGCCCGCGACGGCGCCGGCCGCCGCGATCTGCCTCGGGCTCCTCACGCTCGCCCTGACCCCGGCCAACATCTCCGCGGCCCGGCGCGGCGTCCTGTTCGGCGGCAAGCCCGCCACACCCATCGGGCGCCGCCTCGTGGAGCAGGCGCTCTACGTGGGGGCGTGCGCCGCCGTCGTCTGGCTGCCGTTCTGATCGGGGTCAATCGCTCCGGGCGGCGGAGATGGCGAAGTCGACGGCCTCGGCCGGGGAAGCCGCTGTGGGAGGGGCGTCGGGAACGGGGTTGCCCTGCACGTCCAGGATCTGCCGGCCGCTCCACCGTAGCGGTCGGTGTGCCGACCTGGATCGCGAGGTGATCGGTCCTACCGCAGCCCGGCTTCCGCGTCGGCGAGCTGCGCGAACTCCTCCTCGGGGGCGGCGCCCACGACATGGCGGTGGCCCTTGACGGCGAAGTAGACGAGCCCGAGCACGAAGACGCCCGCGGTGATGCCGGCCGCCTGCATGTCGACGAAGAAGGTCGCGACGAGGGCGACGACCGCGAGCACGAGGCCGATGCCGGTCGTGACGACACCCCCGGGCGTCCGGTAGGGCCGCTCCATGTCGGGCTCGCGCAGGCGCAGCACGATGTGCGACAGGTTGAGCAGCACGTACGAGACGGCGGCGCCGAAGACGGCGATGTTGATGAGCTTGTCGCCGTCCTGCACGATCGCGGCGAGCAGGAAGCCGATCGCGCCCGGCACGACGAGCGCCCAGGTGGGGGTCATGCGCGAGTTCGTGCGGCTGAGCCAGGTGGGCAGGTAGCCGGCGCGGGAGAGCGCGAAGAGCTGGCGGGAGTACGCGTAGACGATGGAGAAGAAGCTCGCGACGAGGCCCGCGAGGCCGGCGTAGTTGACGAAGACCGCGAGCCCGTCGTTGCCGACGGCGCGCAGGGCGTCGGGCAGCGGGCTGCCCGACTCGCTCACCAGGGAGCTGCCGGCGCCGCCGGGGGCCAGCACGAGCACGAGCAGGCCGGTGACGACGAGCACCGCCATGGCGACGATGATGCCGCGGGGCATGTCGCGCTGCGGGTTGTCGGCCTCCTCGGCGGCGAGCGGCACGCCCTCGATCGCGAGGAAGAACCAGATGCCGAAGACGAGCGCGCTGACGACGCCGGGGATGCCGTGGGGAAGGAAGGCGGAGGCGCCCGCGGCATCCGTCACGGCCATGTCGAAGAGGTTGGACACCTCGAAGTGCGGGATCATGCCGGCCGCGAACGCGACGAGCGCGACGACGGCGATCGCCGTGATGGCGAACATCGCCTTGAGGGCTTCGCCCACGCCGACGAGGTGGATACCGACGAAGATCAGGAAGCAGGCGAGGTAGACGGGCCATCCGTCGGTGATGCCGAAGAGCCCCAGGCTCTCGACGTACCCGCCGATGAAGACGGCGATCGCGGCGGGAGCGATCGTGTACTCGATGAGGATCGCGAGTCCCGTCGCGAATCCGCCGAGCCGCCCGAGGGCGCGCCGGGCGAATCCGTAGCCGGCGCCCGCCACGGGGAGCGACGACGACATCTCGGCGAGGCCGAACACCATGCAGCAGTACATGAGGCCCATGAGCACGAAGGCGATGAGGAGCCCGCCCCAGCCTCCGGCGGCGAGGCCGAAGTTCCAGCCGGAGAAGTCGCCGGAGATGACGTACGAGATGCCGAGGCTGGCGAGCAGCAGCCAGCCGACGGCACCACGCCGCAGCGACCGCTGCTCGAAGTAGGTCTTGTCAGAGGGTTCCTGATCGGCAGGGGTGACGAGGTTGGTCATGGGTCTGGCCTCCAGAGGGATGGGTCACGACGACGGATGCCGCGAGGCGGTGAAGAGATGGGAAGAGCCGCGGCTCAGGCGAACAGCCAGGTGCGGTTCTCGAGATACCGCTGGGCGACGAGCACGGACCCGGGGATCTGGGCTTCCCAGAGCTCGGCGGGCAGCGCGTCGGCGCGGTGCGTGGTGGTCCAGCCGAGCATCGTGAGCCGGCGGATCATGCTCAGGGCGGCGGCGTGCTCAAGGTCGCGCGCCGTCAGCGGTCGGATCGTCCGGTACCCGGCGACCCAGCTCTTGGCGATGTCGGGCGCGTAGGGCTCGTGCTCGATGAACGACAGCGCGGACGCGAAGTCGTAGAGCAGCCACGAGAATCCGCAGTCGTCGAAGTCGATGACCGTGAGGGCGCCCTCGTGGATCATGATGTTCGACGGCCGGAGGTCGGCGTGCACGAGACCCCAGGTGGCGTCGTCGGTGGTGATGTCGCCGAGCTCGGCGAGCGCCGCGGTCTCGGCGGCCTCGAGTACTTCACGCCGGGAGGCGGTGAGCGTCGCGTCGCGCCAGTCACCCCAGCGGCTGGTCGGGCCGAGCATGTCGTCGAGCGTCCACGAGAAGCGGGTGAAGCCGTCGGGTCGCGACCAGCCCGCCTGGTGGTCGTGCAGCCGGGCGGTGATCGCGCCGATCTCGGTGTAGTAGGGGCGCGGGTCGGCGATGTCCTCGAGGATCTCGCCCGCGACGAAGGCGAAGACGACACAGAACCAGCGGCTTCCGCCCGCGCCGTCGAAGGTGAGCACCAGGTCTCCGGCGGCCGTGGGCACGACGTCGGGCACGGTCACGTCGCACTCGTCCGCGAGCCGGCGCACCCAGGTGAGCTCGCCCTCGATCTGGCGCGTGTCCCCGACGTGGCCGGGACGGTGCACCCGCAGCACGGCGTACGGGGCGTCGTCGACGTCGATGCGGAAGGTGGCGTTCTCGGACACGGCGATGAGCCGGATCCGGGTGCGGGCGGAGTCCAGGGACCATGCCTCGTGGACGGCGGTCGCGACCCAGCCGGGGGCAAGGTCGCCGCGCTGCAGCCCGTCGAACGCCGCGAGCGGTGCCGCGCCCGCGGGGGCGGTGGTCGTGGGGGTGCCGGACGTGCCGGTGACGGCGGTCATCGGATCTCCTCAGCGGGTGAGGAGGGTGGGTTCCGCTGCGCAGCCTGCCACGGCATCCGCCCCCGCCTCCATAGGGCGCCGCAGGATTTCACCGACCCGAAACGCGGGCGGCGTCCCGATACAAACCATTCACGCGCGACGGCGGTTTCGTAACCCGTGCGTCACGGCGGGACGTTCCGGCGCGCGGCGGCCGGGTGGAAGCTGATGCCATCGAAAAATCGTCTCGAGGGATGGGTTCCCGGCACGACCGACGGTTCGCCGACACGGCACCACACGCACCGCCACCGCCACACCGACCGCGACATCGAGGAGGGCCGTATGGCCATCCGGTCCACCATCATGGACAACAACAGCTTCCGGGCCGAGGACGCCGGGGCGCTCGACCCGCGGACCCGCGAGCTGACGAGCCGCCGGGAGGCCGTGCTCGGAGCCTCGTACCGTCTCTTCTACCGAAAGCCCGTGCACCTGGTGCGAGGTGAGGGCGCCTACCTGTGGGACGCCGACGGCCGCCGGTACCTCGACGCCTACAACAACGTCGCGAGCCTCGGCCACTGCCATCCGGCCGTCGTCGCCGCCGTGACGGAGCAGATGCAGCAGCTCAACACGCACACGCGATACCTGCACGAGCGGATTCTCGACTACACCGACGACCTGCTCGCGACGATGCCCTCCGAACTCGACAAGGCCATGTACATGTGCACCGGCTCGGAGGCGAACGACCTCGCGATCCGGGTCGCGAAGGCGTACAGCGACGGCGAGGGCATGATCGCCACGACCGAGGCGTACCACGGCACGAGCGAGCTGACCTCGGGGGTGTCTCCCGCGCTCGGCGCGGGCCAGCCGATCGCGCCGACGACGCGGCTCGTGCCCGCGCCCGACGCCTACCGTCTCGGGGCGCCCGGCTCGGGAGCCCTGGATGCCGCGGGGCGCGACGGCGTGGACGTGGGCCGCTGGTTCGCCGACCGCGTGCGGGCCGCGATCGCGGACATGGAGGCCGACGGCGTCCGGCTCGCGGGCTTCATCGCCGACTCGATCTTCTCGTCCGACGGCGTGCTGCCCGGCCCGGCCGGCTACCTCGCCGAGGCGGTCGAGGTCGTGCACCGCGCGGGCGGCGTCTTCATCGCCGACGAGGTGCAGCCCGGCTTCGCGCGCACGGGCGATGCGTTCTGGGGGTTCCAGCGGCACGGCGTCGTGCCCGACGTCGTGACCCTCGGCAAGCCCATGGGCAACGGCATCCCCGTCTCGGGACTCGTCGCGAAGGGCGAGGTCCTGGCGGCCTTCAGCGACCGCATCCCCTACTTCAACACCTTCGGCGGCAACCCCGTGTCGATGGCGGCGGCCCACGCCGTGCTGACCACGATCCGGGAGGAAGGCCTGCAGGAACACAGCCGCGTCGTCGGTAGCGACCTGCTGACCGCCCTGCGGGGCCTCGCGGCCGCGCATCCCGCGGTCGGCGACGTGCGTGGAGCGGGTCTCTTCATCGGGTTCGAGCTCGTGGCCGACGCCGGCAGCCGGACGCCCGACCGCGACCTCGCGCTGGCGGTGCTCGAGCAACTGCGCGAGCACGGGGTGCTGACCTCGGTGGCGGGCCCGCACGGCAACGTGCTCAAACTGCGCCCGCCGCTCGCGTTCCGGTCTGCCGACATCGACGTGCTCGTCTCGGCGCTCGATGCCTCGCTGACAGCGCTCGGGGCGTGAGGGGGCGGCGCTCGGCGGAGTGTCCAGGATTCGGCGCATGACGGGCGAGGAGATGCGGGCGGGTGCCGGGAGCGCGTCCGATCGCGCCTATGCCGAGCTCGTGCGCTTCTGCCACGCCGAGCGCTTCCACCCCGGTGAGCAGATCGGCAACGAGCGGGCCCTGGCCGAGCGTCTCGGCGTGGGACGTACCGTGCTGCGCCAGGCCATCGACCGCCTGGAGCAGGAGGGGTCCGTGCGCCGCGCGATCGGCCGCTCGGGCGGCCTCTTCTTCCACGACGGACGCATCCAGCGTCACCTCAACACGGTCGAGGGCGTGCCCGACATGGTGCTGCACCAGGGCCGCACGATCGCGACACAGGTGCTGCGGGCCGAGATCGCCGTCCCGGAGCCCGACGAGCGCCGGCGTCTCGCCCTCGATGCCGGGGCCGCCGTGGTGCGGGTGCGGAGGCTGCGTCTCGTCGACGGCGTCTCCTGGTCGCTCGACCACTCCACACTGCCGACGTCGCGGTTCCCCGGGCTGCTGTCGCGCGATCTGACGGGATCGCTGTATCGCGTGCTGGCGTCGGAGTACGCGCTCGAGCTGGATCACGCGGACGAGACGATCGAGGCCGTGCCGGCGACGGCCGAGCAGGCAGCGATGCTCTCGGTGTCGGAGGGTTCCGCGCTGCTCAAGATCTGCCGGGTCGCCTGGGACGTCACGGGCGCACCCGTGGAGTACGCGCACGACCTCTTCCGCGCCGACCGCACCCGCGTGCACATGCAGAACTACGGCACCAACTGGAAGCGGACGGTGCGGCTCGGGCGAGACCAGGCGGAACCGCGTGGCGCCGAACGAACATCGAACGCCTGAGGTCTCACCCGGCACCTACGAGGCGCCGTCGAGCTGGGAGGCGGCGTCCCGGATCAGGCGTACGACGACGTCACCGGAGAGGGCCTCGGCCCAGAGCTTGTCGAAGATCTCGGCGTACCAGCCGACGTACTCGCCGGTGTGCTCGACCTCGCACATGAAGGTCTCCACGGAGACGTAGGTGTCGTCGTAGATGTTGAACGAGTTCTGCGGGATGAGTCCGGCAGGCCGGTTCAGGGGGAGGACCCGGATCTCGACATGGTCGTACCCGGCTGCCTCGGCGATGCGATCGAGCTGCGGGCGCATGATCTCGTCGGGCGCGAGTCGCGCACGAATCAGCGGCTCGTGCAGGAGCGCCCGGTACGTCTTGCCCTGCCGGTCGGCCGTGACCCCTCGCTTCATCCGTGCGGCGACGGCTTCCTCGACGTCCGTGACGTGCACGCCGGGCAGTGCGGTCACCTCCGTCAGGATGCGTCGTGCGTACTCGGGTGTCTGAAGGTAGCCGGGCACGATGTCGGTGAGGAAGGAGCGGAACATCGTCGTCGTGGAGTGCTGACGATTGACTTCCTCCTGGATCGGGACCTCGCCGTCGTGCATGATCTCGGGCCAGGTGCGGACTATGACTGCCACAGCGGTTCTCCTTCTGCTCGGTCGGATGGCCGTCCGTTGGTACGTCGAGAGCCTTCCAGGTCGGGCCATGGTCGGACTCCGCGCGATGCGGGCTCAGTTCTCGGGGAGGTAGCGCAGGAGGACGCAGTCTCCGATGGCGCGGGTTTCGGCGAGGGTCATGCGGTGCGCCAGGCCCTGTGGGAACGTGCCGGGGCGGACGAATCGTGGGGCGTTCTGGTCGCCGACGAAGAATGGTGCGTAGACGAGGTGGAGTTCGTCCACGAGCCCGGCGGTGAGGAACATGGTGTGGATCCCGCCGCCGCCTTCGACCATGAGGCGTTCGATCCCGCGGCCGGCAAGGTCGTTCAGGAGGGCGGCCGGGGCGACGTCCGCGCCCAGAGGGACGACGGTCGCGACATCTGCGAGTCGCTCGGCGAGAGCCGTCGCTGCCTGGTCGGTGGTGTAGACGATCTTGTCGTTGTCGCCGGTGGTGAAGAACCGGGCGTCGGGGTCGAGGTCGCCGCTGGTGGTGAGGGTGATCTTTGCGGGAGTGGCGGGCTTGCCGTCGGCGACGCGCTTGGCGCGGCGTTCTTCGGAGCGGACCATGAGGCGAGGGTTGTCGGCGCGGATCGTGTTCGCGCCGACCAGGATCGCGTCCACCCCTGCGCGTACGGCGTCGACGCGGTCGAAGTCCTCGTCGTTGGACAGCAGAAGCCGATTGGTGCTGGTGTCGTCGATGTAGCCGTCGAGCGATGCGGCCACGGACAGCAGCACGTGCGGGCGTTGCGTCATCCTGGGTTCCCCGTCCTGGTTGAGATGGCTTGTTCGACGATCGCGCCGTAGGCAGCGGCGGTCGCGGCTTGGGTCAACGCGGTGACCGTACCTGCTGGGAGTAGCTGTTGGAAGGACGCTCTGTCCAGGCACGTCGCGGCCGTGCCGCCGGTCCGGGGAAAGGGTAGAACCGCCGTACCGGCGCCGGTCGCGATCGCGGTCTCGGCTGCCGTCCCTGCGCCCCCTCCGACGACCAGAACGAGGTCGACGCCGCCGACGACGTTCGCATGGCCGAAGCGCGCCGTAGTCCCGGTGAAGCCACCGGGCCGGAACTGGTCGGCCACGTACGTGATGACCTCGATCCCGATTCCGATCGGTCCGTGGCTCACATCGACGCCTCTCGACGCGACGATGCGCGCCAGTTCGGCAACCGTCGTGTCCATGAGGGCGGCGTCGTGACCGGGCTGGCGGCTGCCGCAGATCGCCACGGTCATCGCTGAGGATCGCTGAGGTGTGGGCAGGAGGAACTCGTCGAGGTCGTCTGCGGTGATCCCGAGGATCTTGATGATCGTCGGACGTGTCCACGCGGCCGGCTCGCTGATGCCGGATTCCCAGCGGGCCACGGTCGTGCGATCCACGCCGAGACGTTCGGCGAAGGTCTCCTGCGACATGCCCAGCGCCTTGCGCCTGCGGATCAGCCGGGCGCGGCGCTGAGGGGCAGATCCCGATCTACTCACACGGCCCCCTCGTGGCGCTCTGGATGATCGCGACAACGCTGCAACGGCTCGGTTGCGCGCCGAGTCCGTCGATTCTACTGAAAGTCTGCGTATCCGGATGAACAGGACGGCCGCAATGCGCAACGTATCTCCGCAGGTCACAAGCCCCTGTGCGGCAGACGCGCCACAAAAGTACGACGAACTCGCGCTGGTCCCGGCAACTGCACTGCCGTTCGATTGAGGACATTGCGACCGGCGTCCTCCACCGCCCGGTTTGCCTCCCACCATCGCCGAAGCGAACGTCGAAGGGACGGTGCTATGCCCCTGCCCGCAATCCCCACGCACCTCGGACGCGATACGACTCTGCGTGTCAAGGTCGGTGACGCCTGCGGGCTGACCTGCACCTTCTGCCACAACGAGGGCACCCCCGTCACGGCCGACAACCGCACCCAGGCGCCCGGAACGTTCACGGTGACCGGCCCGAGCGGACGCAGCTCCATCTACGCCGACACGAACGGGGCACGATTCCTCCCAGCGCCCATCCCCGCTGACAGGGAGTTCGGCCAGGTTCTGGAGTGCCTGCGAGACGCGCTCAGCCTGAGCGAGGTCCACCTCACCGGCGGTGAACCGACGCTCCACCCGGACGTTGCGGCGCTGACCCGGATCGCGGTCGAGGCCGGCCTGACCGTTGGCATGACGTCCAACGGGGAACGCGGCCGCAAGGTGCTGCCCGCCTGTGCGGACGCAGGCCTGGACCGCGTGAACTTCTCCGTCTTCGGAACCACCGCGGACGAGCTCGCCCAGGTCCAGCACGCCAAGTACCGCAACCCCCGGCTCGCGCAACGAAAGATCGACGAACTGCACGCCTCGATCGCCGCCTGCGACGAGCACGGCATCAAGGCCAGCGCGAACATCGTCGTCATCGACCACACTCACATTCCCCGAGTACACCGGCTGCTGGACGAGTACTCACCGCGCCTGTCAGTGCGGCTGCTCAACTCTCTCGACCACGGACGAGCATCGATCGATGCGATCCTCCAGGTCCTCAAGGAGCGGCGGGCCGTACCCGAGGCGAACTTCGTGACGGCCGGGGTCTCGGGCGCCCGAACCGCCTACAGGCTGCTCGATGGGCGACGCATCTACTTCAAGCAGATCCGGCCCGTCCGCCTGCCCGAGACCTGCTCCACCTGCCGGTTCAACAACGACACCGACTGCCAGGAGGGCTTCTACGGGGCGCGCCTCTACTACGATCGCGACGGCCAGTACCACGTCGGCGTCTGCATCCAGCGCATGGACCTGTGCATGCCCGTCGAGGAGTTCCTCACCAGCCCGCTGCGGGGCGAAATCCTCGCCCTGCGCGAAACAGAACACTCACGCCTCGCGGCACACGAGGCCGCATGACCGCCATCGAGAGTTCCAGGAAGGCCCCCGAATGCCTATCGAGCACGAAGCCAAGATCCTTGACATCGACCCGGCAGCCGTCGAGGACGCGATCCTGGCCCAGGGCGGTGTGAAGCTCGGCGAACGGCTGATGCGCCGTTACGTGTACGACATCGTGCCCGGCGACATGTCCAAGTGGATCCGCCTGCGCGACACCGGCAGCGAGGCCACTCTCACGGTCAAGGAGATCGCCTCCGACGCGATCGACGGCACCCGCGAGGTCGAGACAGTGGTGGGCAGCTTCGAGGACACCAATGCCCTGCTCGGCCTGATGGGCTTCACGCCGAAGTCCTACCAGGAGAACAAGCGCGTCAGCTACCGGCTCGGGAACGTGGAACTCGAGATCGACACCTGGCCACGCATCCCCACCTACCTGGAGATCGAGGCCGACTCCGCCGAGACCGTCATCAAGACCGCCGCCCTGCTCGGCTACACCGAGGACGACTTGACCGGAGAGAACACCGTCAAGGTCTACCAGCGTTACGGCATCGACCTCGGCACCATCCCGCACCTGACCTTCGCCGAGTGAGTGAGGACGATTCATGGGCAGTCTCGTGATCCGTGACGCCGTCGTCGGCGACGCCGAGCAGGTGGCCGTCGTCCATCACTCCACGTGGCGCCACGCCTTTGCCGACCTGCTGCCCGAGGGGCACTGGCTCACCGACACCGTCGAACGTCGCACTCACCGCTGGGGTGCGCGTCTCGGTAACGGTGACCGCGAGGGCTGGCCCGTCGTCGCCGAAGCGGGTGGTCGTCTGGTCGGCTTCGCCCAGGCCGGCCCGGCTCGCGCCAAAGAGGACTTCGCGCCCGTTCACGATCGGGAATTGTGGTCGCTGTATGTCCTGCCCGAACATCACGGGTCGGGCGCCGGCGCGGCGCTTCTCGGTGCAGTGCTTCGGTCCGGACCTGCGCAACTATGGGTAGCGGACCCGAACCCTCGTGCTCAGGCGTTCTACCGCAAGCACGGCTTCAAGCCGGACGGTGCTCGCTTCGTCGATCGAAACGCCATCACTGAGATCCGGATGCTCCGTCCTTGAGGCGCAACGGCGCCGCTACAGCGCGACCCATCGTGCCGTGCGGTCGTCGGCGTAGATGGCGTCGAACCGCTGACGAAGGACGGCGAGATGCTGGCGGGACTCGGCAGCGCGCTTGAGGGGCCCGGTCAGCTGGACCAGGTCGCGCATGCGCAGGAGAAGGTCGAAGGACGAGTCGTCGGTGAGGTCGTACCCGTAGGCGTCGATGAAGTCACGGGTCCAGGCGCGGTCGCGGCCGTAGCGGACCGCGGCGTGCCAGGTCGGGATGAGGTCGATCTCGCGGGGACCGATCGCGACGTTGTCCCAGTCGCCGAGGATCGGCTGGTTGCCGTCCCACAGGAGGTTCCCGGCCCAGGCGTCCGCGTGGATGGGTCCGGTACCCAGCGTCCAGGTGGTCTCCAGGACTTGTCGTGCGACGTCGGCCGTTGCGCGACGCAGCCACCGTGCTTCCTCGTGGGTGAGTCCGTGCGGGGGTTCGTCGTGCGCGAGTTCTGCGCGCAGGGAGGTCAGCGGCTCCCAGGCAGGTAGTTCGGCGTCGACCGCCGGAACGGTGTGGAGCTGGTACAGCAGCGCCGCGAGGTCTGCCGAGGTGAAGGGCCGGCTGCTGGCGGGCTGGGGGTAGTAGTGCCAGAAGGACGCGGCGATACCGGTCGGGAGGCGGACCGGAGGGCAACTGTCCAGGGGCGCCGTGGCTGGGAACGCGTGGTCGTGGACGAGGCGTGCGACGGCGGCTTGGGTGACGTCCAGGAACTGGGACGTGCGGCGGCTCGTGGTCAGCCGCACGACGACGTCGACGGCGGGCAGGACGAAGACGGCGTTGCTGTAGTGGTGCTCGAGGCGCGCGTCCTGGACCGGCAGGTCACGCTCGGCGCACGCTGCCGTCAGGGCCTGGCGCAGGACGGGTTCGGTGAACAGCGTCATGTCAGGCGGCGCCTCCGAGCGTCTGGGCGAGGTCGTGGTCGAACGCGTCGAGGCCTGGCAGGGGGCAGTAGCCGTTGAGTTGCGCGCGGGCAGCCAGGACCGAGGCGGTACCGCGCGGGCTGGACAGATGGGCCACGGTTGGTAGGACGCCGGCCAAGATCTGCAGAGCGCGTTCAGGCTCGGCGCGATGGCCTGCGCTCGGAGCCAGGCTTGCCGGCGGGGCGAACGCGCCGGCGATCGCGGCTGCGGCCAAGACGTGGCGCCGCTGCATCCTGCTGTTGGTGACAAGGACGGCGGGGGTCAGGCGCTCGACCTCTCGTGTGCGACCGAGCGCGCACGTGGCGTACAGGAATTCGGTCTGTAGCTGGACGGGGTCGAAGAATCGGATCCATGCGGGGTCGTCGTCGCGTGGCGGCTGGTCCAGCGCGCGTTCCGCAGCACTCATCATCGCGTTCGAGCCCGTCGCGTCACCCGCGCCCGCACGGGCTCGGGCTGCCAGCGCGGCCGCACGTGCCCGGACGCGGCCCGAGCCCGTCCTGTCGGCGTGGGCGACTGCGCCGTCGGAGAGCGCGACGGCCTGCCCGACCGCCCCGGTCTGGATGGCGTGCATCGTCATGTCCCCGAGGATGTGCGCGGTCAGCACATCGTTCTCGGCAGCGCGGGCCAGGCTGAGGGCCTGCGCGAAGTGGTGCTGGGCGGCCTCGTGCTGCTGGGAGTCGAACGACATGAACCCCGCCAGGTCGTGCAGCCTGCCCGCGGTGGCCAGCAGGGCGCGGCCGACGTCGTCGTCGGTGTGGTCTGCCAGGAGCGGGCGGACCGTCTGGTGCAGGTAGTGGCTGACCGTCGCCGACGCGTGTCCGCCGCCGAGCTGATGATCGGTTCGGGCGAACGCCTCAGCCATCACGTTCATCGCTGCGACATCGGCCAATCCAGCCCGCCAACGGGCCGGAGGCACCTGTTCGACGGACAGGTCCGAGCTGGTCCGATCTGCCGCCGGAACTTGCGGGGGCGTCGCGTGGCCAGACAGCAGCGTGTCGAGGCTATCCGCGGTGATGTCCAGGAGCTGCGCCAGGAGGGGGCGCACCCACGGCATCGGTGCCGTGTCGCCGGCCTCCCATCGGGCAACGGTGGACCGTTCGATCTGGAGCTGGGCGGCGAGGCCCTCCTGGGTCAAACCTCGGCTGCGCCGCCGAGCGGCAAGCTCTGCACGACGTCGTCCCATGACCCTCTCCCTCGGCTCGACTCCGAGCACCCGACGAACGCTCAGGCCGGTCGGGAAGCTCCTCACACCGCATGATCTATGACGGCTGCTCACAGATCCACCGTTGGGCCGTGCTCCAGCCAGGATGCGACATAGATGCCACACCGAGGCGACGATGGCCAGCCGCGCGGTCATGCCCGACGTCGAACCGACGATAGTGCCTGGACTCGCCGCAGTGTGGAGACCTCGCCGAGCAGGGTGCAGCGCACTCCGTGCTTCTCCAGCTCGAACGCGAGCCGGGTGTAGGCCTCGGCCAGGCGGGCCGATCCCGGGACGATCACGACGGCGGCCTGGCGGTGGCGGGCGGTCTCGGTGACCTGGCTGATGGTCAAGCCGTCGCGGGCGTCCTCGAGCACATCCGCCAGAGCGAGGCCTTCTGCCTGCGCGTACGCGGTCACGGCGGTGCGCTGCCGCTGCGCATCCGCGCCGTTGCGGGCGGCGATGTATCCGAGCGCGACCGGCCGCGGCCCGTTCACCCGTCTCTCCCGGCCAGTGCCCGCACGTGGCATTCCAAGCCCGAGACCGTTCCGCACCAGTCGGCCACGGTCGGTACCGCGAGGCGCTGGATGAAGCTCTCGGTGAGGCCGAGGTCGCGGGCAATGGAGGCGCCCTCGGACAGGTGGACGGGTTCGATCGAGACCGTGCCGCCGCGCAACAGCGTCAGGCGGGCGATGCGGTCCTCACCGAGCGTCTCCAGGATCTCGGTCAGCGCGACGAACATCGCGTGCAGTGAGGGCGACTTGGGGTTCGGCATGGTTCACGCTCCAGGGTTCGGCGTGAGCCCACGGGCGATGATCAGGGCGTGCTCTCGTACCGTTCCATCGAACCTGGCGTATGGAGAACTCTGTAGCGCATGCATGACGCGGTCGCTCCGCTTCGATGCCGCACGCTCCACACTTCGCGCGCCCTGGCGGTCGGTGGTGGCGAACTTTCGGAGGTGCCGACGATCTACGAAACCAATTGTCCAGCTGACGGCGAATTTCGTGGGACCGCCGTCCTGCCAGCGTGTGCTCTGCGGTGGCAATCCCCGTACCGGCTGGGTCCCGATCCGGCGTCAACGCGCGTCGCCTCCCACCGGTCTCGGCGACGCCCCCACCCCGCCCGCCCTCACCCAGCACCGCACCCCCGCCCCCACCCGCTCACCCTCCCCGGTCGCCAGCAGATCGAGCAGCGCCCCCCGCAGCACCGCGAGCGCGAGCGTCCGCCGCGCCATCCCTTCCGGGCTGTCCCGCTCACCCTCCGGCTGGCACCCGGCAAGCACGTCGAGCCAGTCCCGGACGGTCGCCTCCGCGAAGCCTGCCCACGCGCCGTCGGGCTCGACGAGCGACCGCGTGTACGCCTCCGCCCACAGCCGCAGGAGCGGCCGGTGCTTCTCGTCCGCGAGCCACGCCCAGACCCGCTCCACCGCCGCGTCCAGCCCGATCGCCTCCTCCTGCCGGTCCCGGAGGCGCTCGACGAGGGCCACCTCGTCCGCGCGCGCCCGCGCCAGCAGCGCCCTGACGAGCCCGTCCTTGTTGCCGAACAAGAACATCAGCACCCGGGGGCTGGAGCCGACGGCGGCCGCCACGGGTCGTAGCGACAGGTCGGTCAGGCCGTGGTCGAGCGCATAGGTGTAGGCGGCCTCCAGCAGCTCGGTCTTCCGGGCCGAGGGCCTTGTCGATTCCTCCGTCACGTGCTTAGCCTATCGTCTACTGAAACGACTGTGTCAGTCGGCGCCGAAGTGAGCGGCGCCGAAGTGAGCGGCGCCGAAGTGAGCACCGCACCGCTGGAGGAACCCATGACCCAAGAGGACACGACCCAAGAACCCATGACCCAAGAACGGCAGTCCCGCGAGGTCACCGTGCGCCCGGCCGACCGCCCGGGTGACCTCGGCTGGATCGTCCTGGCCCACGGCGAGATCTACCACCGGCAGTTCGGCTGGAACGCCGAGTTCGAGGCGATGGTCGCCCGGATCGTCGCGGACTACGCCGCCGGCCACGACCCCGCGCGGGAGGCGGCGTGGATCGCGGAGGTCGACGGCGAGCGCGCGGGGTGCGTCCTCCTCGTCTCCGGCGACGACCCCGGAGTGGCCAGGCTGCGGGTGCTGCTGGTCACCCCGCGGGCCCGGGGCCTGGGCCTCGGCACGCGCCTCGTCCAGGAGTGCGTCGGCCTCGCCCGGGCGGCGGGCTACCGCCGGATGACGTTGTTCACCACCGGCAACCTCACCTCGGCCCGCCGGATCTACCAGGCGGCCGGCTTCGTCCTGGCGGACGAGGAGCGGCGCCACAGCTTCGGCGACGACGTCGTCGCGCAGAACTGGAGCCTCGACCTCCGCCCGGAGTCGCCGTGACCGTGCCCCGGCTACCGTGATCCCGTGACCTTCACCGAGGTGGCCGACGGCGTGCTGGTGCGCACCAGCCGGCGCATGAGCACGACGACGACGCTCGTGCTCGGCCCCGACGACTCCGGTTCCCGAGCGCCCGGCTCCCGGGCGACCGACACGACGCAACCCGGCCCTACCGCGCCCGCCCCGACCCCGCCCCGGCCCGCCCTCCTGATCGACCCCTCCTGGGACCCCGACGAGCTCGAGGCGATCGCCGACGACCTCGACTCGATGGGCGTCGGGGTCGTGGCCGGCCTCGCAACCCACGCCCACCACGACCACCTGCTCTGGCACCCGCGCTACGGCCCCGACGTGGTGCGCTGGGCCTCGGCCGGCACCGTCCGCGTCGTCGCCGAGCACGGACCCGAACTGCTCGCGGAGCTCGCCGACGACGCCCCGGAGCCGTACCCGGACGCGGTCCTCGCCCTGTTCGGCCGGGTGACCGCCCTGCCCGGGACCGACCGGCCGCACAGCACCCGCATCCCCGACCCACACGGGCTGCTCCCGCCCCACGAGGTCGTGGTCCACGCCGCCCACGCCGCCGGCCACGGCGCCCTGTGGCTGCCCGACGCCGGCGTCCTGGTGGCGGGCGACATGCTCAGCGACACCGAGATCCCGCTCCCGTTCGCCCCGGACGACCTCGACGTCTATCTCGCCGGCCTCGACCGCCTCGAACCCTACGTCCGCGCCGCGTCCGTGCTCGTCCCCGGCCACGGCACGCCGTCGTACACGCCGGCCGAACGCCTGGACGCGGACCGGCGGTACCTCGACGCCGTGCTGAGCGGCCACGCGCTCGGCGACCCGCGCCTGAGCAACCCCGGTATGGCCGAGGAGCACGCTCGCGTGCTCCGGATCGTCGCGGGCGGTTCGTGAACGCCGGGCGAGGCCGTCGGAACGTGGAAGCGCGACCATTCGGGCAAACGCGTCCCGATCGAATTCGCGCGCGGCATGACGACGTCGGCGACGTCGCCACGTTGGTGCCAGCCAGGCCTGAACTGTCGGTCACGCCTACCCGACAACGCGAATATCCGCGCTGTCCCATGGACGTGATCAGTACGACCGCCCTAACCTCGACTCAGCAGCAGGGATCGGCCCTGCGCGGGACGAGGGGGCACCATGGCACGAGATGACCTGCACCGACTTACCGGCAACGATGGCGGTCCCGAGTGTGACGCCAACGATTGTCCGAACGTGTATGTCGACAAGTCGGACGGCGGGATCGTCGTTCAGGGCGACCTGTGTTCCGCCTTCCAGCCTCCGACCGGTGAGGCCCTGGTGAAGATCCCCGAGAGCGTACTCAGGGAGGCTGTCCGTGCTCTTGGATGGTGACTCCTGGGACAAGTTCTTTGACGCATTCGAACGTGAGACATGGCGATTCGAGGCGCAGCCGACCTATACCATGCCCAAGGAGCGCGAGAGCGTGACTCGCTTCCTTCGGGGCGAGCCCAAACCGAGTGAGCACAATGCGCGCTGGCACGAACGGGTCCGGAGTTACGTCGAGACCGGGCGCAGCATCGGCCGGGTTCGTGTTGTGCGCCGGCCCCTAACCGACTATCAGCGCTACCAGTTTGCGTGGGGCATTCCGGGGAACATCCAAGCCGGCGAGGACATCCGAGTGTTGGACGTGACGCACGACGACTACAACTTGCCCCTTACTGGTCGCGACTGGTGGATGTTCGACGAACGGCGCATCGTTCACCTGAACTTCCGCCCGGACGGTACACAGATCAACCGAGAGGTGTATGAGGGTGACCCTGCGCCCTACCTGGAATGGAAGAGGATCGCATTGGAGCACGCGGTCCCCTTCCAGGAGTACGTGAAGGGCCTTGACGTACTCCCCTGAGCAGTCGGGACAATCCAAGGCTGACCTAGCTGGATTACTCAAGGGGCTGCGCAAGCGAGCCGGGCTGTCACAGGCTCGGCTCGCTCAGCGCTGCAACATGTCTCAGACGAAACTCAGCAACATCGAGACCGGCCGCGTGGTCCCGAGCCTCGTCGACATCGAGTTGGTCCTGAGAGTCCTTGACGTTCCGCCGGACGTTGTAGCCGAGGTGATGGCGCTCGCGCGACTTGCCAACACGGAGTGGCAAGGTAAGCGAGAGTTATGGCGCAGAGGCATGGAGAAGCGCCAAGCCGAGCTGGCCGGTCTCGAATCGGAAACCACAGAGTTCCGGTATTTTCTCCCCGCGATGGTGACGGGGCTCCTGGCTACACCTGAATACATCAGGGCTAGCCTGAGCCATTCGCCCGGCGATATCTCCAAAACCGTGGCCGGGAAGCTGGAACGGCAGACCGTTCTTTATGACACGGCGAAGCGGTTTACGTTCCTGCTGACCGAGCAGGCCGTTCGATGGCCCATAGTTCCTCGGGCTGCGATGAGTGTCCAGATCGACCGGCTGATCTCGCTGTCCTATCTGCCAAATGTCCGACTCGGTGTGATCCCAATGGGAGTAGCTGCAAGCCGTGGCCCGATGAACACCTTCACGGTCTACGATCAGCGTCTCGTGACTGTAGAGACTTTCACTGGGAGGATAGTGTTTCAGGACCCCAGGGATATTGTGGATTATCTACAAGTGTTCGAACTGTATGAGCGGAGCGCCACGTTCGGTGAGGAGTTGCGGGGTCTGCTGGCGGAATGGGCGGATTCCTGCCGTTCATGATAGATGCCGTGGACGATTCTCTTTACCCGACAACGTGAATTATCCTTGCCATATCGCTGCGCTCGGTTGAACCATCGTGGCCATGGAGACGAAGGCGAATTCTGGCCCGGTAGATTCGACCCGACAGTTGGGCGAAGCATTCGATCACGTGACCACACGGGTGGTCGGTCGTGGCCGCGGAAGGCTGGCTGAGAAAGGTGCAGGACGGGCAGAGCTCCGGCAGTCGATCGGGGCAGCGCTGTGAACTGGCGGGACGCGACCATGACGACCACCACGACCACCCGACCGACGGCGGCGGGTCTGCTCGCGAGCGACATCGACTTCACGCTCCTGGTGACCGGAGGTCGGCCGACACCCAGAGTCGTGGAGGCGGTCGGGGATTTTCAGGCGGCGGGCCACAACTTCGTTCTCGCAACGGGCAGGTCGCTGGTGGGCGCGCTGGCGGCGGCGGTGGACCTGGAGCTCCGGGTGGCGTACGTCGTCGCCTCCAACGGTGCGGTCACCGCCTGGATCGCCGACGGGAAGTGCAAGATCCTCTCGACGCGCCAGGCGCCGGCGGAGAAAGCGTTGCGGCACGTGGCCCGGGCGGTCGTCGATGGCCGGCTCCAGGCCGCCGCCGAGATCGTCGGGCACGGGTACCGGGTCACCTCGAGGTTCCCGGACCACAAGCTGCCTGGCGTCCAGGTGCCTTCGAACCTCGAAGGGCTCTGGGCCGAACCGACACCGCGGATCGCGCTGTACGGGGACGGCGCGGCCGGGTTCGTGCCCGGGCTGCGCGCGCTGGGCGTGACCGCGCACGCGACCCGGCCGGACTGGGTGGACGTGACCTGCGGTGGGCTTTCGAAGGCGACGGCGCTGGGTGCGACACGAAAGTCGCATGTTGTGAGTGGATCACGTTGGAAGGAGGCGCCTGTGATGGTGACGTGATCCCCGGTCTGTGCTCGATGGCCGGTCTCCTCCCTGGCGTGCGTCGCGGGTAACTGCGGGGTGCGGAGCCCAGGGTTCAAGCCGAAGGGGCCTCGTTCCTCCCGAGGACCACGGGTGAGGAGAAGGACGGGCGGGCGAACGAGAGTGAATCCTTGGTTGATGCCTCGTCAGGTCGCAAGGCCCGGGTGGAGGAAAGCAGTACCGGGCCGGAGAGGGACGTGCCGCTGGAAAGCGGCGGATGTCGGCTGCTGACTAGCGAGCGGCTGGTTGAGCACCATCGTCCCCGGGGTATAGAGGGCGCCCATTCCGTCCGTGTCTCATGCATGTGGAACGTGGAAACCCCGTCTGGGTCCAGCCTCCGGGCTGGTAGGCGAACCGTAAGGAATGCGGAATTCCCAGCCGGGACAGGATGACCCGAGAAGCGAATGCCGGTGCGTCGAAAGGCGACGGGAAGGACATCCACGCAGGATGCGGCCGCCTCCTGGTCGTGGTGGGTGTCGAAACCGGCCGGATACGAGCGGTGTGCTCGGCCCGAGAGGGAGCCCACGCGGGTCAGGTGAGTCTGTGAAGAGAGGACGATGAACGCAACGACGGAACGCGCGGGGACGTTGGACGCCGCCACCTCGGTGGCGGTGAACGGACCGCGGGACTTCCCCGAGGACTGGGACCAGATCGACTGGGGCCGGGCTGAGGCGGAGGTACGACGGCTGCGGCAACGCATCTTCACGGCGTCAAGGGCAGGCGAGCATCGCAAGGTGCGTAGCCTGCAGCGGTTGATGCTGCGGTCTCGGGCGAACGCGCTGGTCGCGACGCGCCGGGTCGCGCAGGTCAACAAGGGGCGCAAGACGGCTGGGATCGACGGGCGCACCGCGTTGTGGGGATCGGATCGGGTGGAACTTGCCCGGTGGGTCCAGCAGCACGGACGAACGTCGCAGGTCCGGCCGGTGCGGCGGATCTACATTCCCAAGGCGAACGGCAAGCGTCGCCCGCTCGGCATCCCCGTGATCGCCGACAGGGCCGCGCAGGCCGTGGTGCTCAACGCGCTGGAGCCCGAGTGGGAGGCCCGGTTCGAGATGCGAAGCTACGGCTTCCGTCCCGGCCGGAGCTGTCATGACGCGATCGAGGCGATCTGGCTGGTCTGCAAGGGCAAGAGCCCCCAGCGGGCCTGGGTCTTGGACGCGGATCTGACGGCGGCGTTCGACCGGATCGATCACGACCGGCTCCTCGATCATCTGCACGGGTTCCCTGCCAGGGAACGCGTGGCCAGATGGCTGAGGGCCGGGGTGATCGAGAACGGATCGTTCGCCCCGACTCATGAGGGAACGCCGCAGGGCGGGGTCATCAGCCCGTTGCTGATGAACATCGCCCTGCACGGGATGGAGACCGCCGCCGGAGCCCGGCATTGGACCAGCCGGTCTTGGTACGGCCGGTCGAAGCAGGGCACTCCGGTGCTGGTGAGGTACGCCGACGATCTAGTCGCGCTCTGCTACTCCCAGGAGCAGGCGCAACAGGTCAAGGAACGCCTGGCCGAGTGGCTGGCGCCCCGGGGGCTGTCGTTCAACGAGGACAAGACACGGATCGTGGCCTTGTCCGAGGGGTTCGACTTCCTCGGGTTCAACATCCGCCACTACCGCAACGTCGGGAAACTGCTGATCAAGCCGTCAAAGGCAGCGGTCAAACGGTTCCGCGCCCGGCTGCGTACCGAGGTGCGCAGCCTCCACGGCACGAACGCGATAGCCGTGATCGGCACTCTCAACCCGATCCTGCGCGGCTGGGCCGGGTACTACCGCGCGGTCGTGTCCAAGAAGACCTTCAGCAGCATCGACAACACCCTGTGGTGGACGCTGATGAAGTGGGGCAGACGGCGGCACCCGGCAAAGTCGGTCCGGTGGGTCCTGCACCGCTATTTCGGGCGGTTCAATCCGTCCCGGCAGGATCACTCGGTGTTCGGCGACCAGGAAACCGGAGCCTACCTGGTGAAACTGGCATGGACACCGATCCGTCGCTACCAGATGGTCAACACCGATGCATCTCCGGACGACCCGGCGCTGACCCACTACTGGCAGCAGCGCCGTCTACGCCGAGTACCACCGGACACACCAGCACCCCAACGCCGCACCCCACGACGCCCGACGGGACTTGCTTGAGCCGGATTCGGTGAAAGTCGCACGTCCGGTTCTGAGGGGGCCCCGGCTCGGCAACGAGCCGGGGCTACCCGACAGGCCATCCGCACGGGACTGGGCGTGCACCCGGGCCGCACGGCGGCCATGGGCGACGCCCCGAACGATGTCGAGATGCTGCGATGGGCGGCGACTCCGGTCGTGATGGACAACGCCACCGACGAGGTCAAGGCAGCGGTGGCCGCGCTCGACGGTGAGACCACCGGTTCGGTGTGGCAGGACGGAGCCGCTTTCGCCTTGGACGCCGCATCAGCGTGGATGTCCGACTCGGCCACCTGCCAGTGGTGGACCGACCAGGCCGGACGGCACCGCTGCACCCGCCCCGCGATCGACAAGCTCGGCGCCTACTGGCGCTGCGCCGTGCACACCGACGAAGAACTGCGCCGCCGCGACGACATGGAGCAATGGGCCTCCGACTGGGAGTGAACAGCGCACGTGCTGGTCAGTCGGCGGTCCTCGTGGTGCAGGGCCCGCAGCCGTCGGCGGTTGCGCCCGGCGCTGTCGCCCGATGAGATGAGGCATGGCCACGAACGAGCACCCGACCCTCGCGATCACCGGCGCGACCGGATACATCGGCGGAGCCGTCTTCCAGCACCTGCGCCACTCGGGGCTCCCGATCCGCCTCGTCGTGCGCGACGCCGAGCGCGCGCCGGCCGATGCCGGGGAGGTCGTGGAGGCGTCCTACGGGGACCGCGGCGCAGCCACGGAGGCCCTGCGCGGGGCGGACGTGCTGTTCATGGTGTCGGCCGCCGAGAGCGCGGACCGGCTCGACCAGCACCGGACCTTCATCGACGCCGCCGCGTCCGCGGGGGTGCGGCACGTCGTCTACACGTCGTTCCTCGGCGCCGCCGAGGACGCCACGTTCACCCTGGCCCGCACCCACTGGGCGACCGAGCAGCACCTGCGCGCCTCGCCGATGGCGTGGACGTTCCTGCGGAACTCGTTCTACCTCGACGTCTTCCCGCTGTTCGCCGGTGAGGAAGGCGTCATCCGGGGACCCGCCGGCGACGGCCGGGTGGGTGCGGTCGCGCGGGCGGACGCGTCCCGGACCGCCGCGGCCGTCCTGCGCGACGTCGACGCGCACGCGGGCCGTACCTACGACCTCACCGGGCCCGAGGCGCTCACCCTGACCGAGATCGCCCGTGTCATCGCGCAGGCGACCGGTCGCGCGACCACGTACGAGGACGAGACCCTCGACGAGGCGTACGCCTCCCGCGAGCCCTACGGCGCGCCGGACTGGCAGGTCGAGGCGTGGTTGTCGACGTACACCGCGATCGCGGCCGGCGAGCTCGACGTCGTGACCGACACCGTCGAGCGGCTCACCGGCACCCCGCCGACGAGCCTGGCGGACCTGCTGCGCGGGACGTGACGGCGGGCCGGCCGCGGCCCAGCGCGGCGTGCGCCTGGTAGTTCTGGTTGCCGCCGGAGAGGTTGGCGACGTCGGTGAACCCGAGGTTGCGCAGCACGTTCTGCCCGGCGTTACCGGTGACGCCCTTGTTGCAGTACGTCACGGTCGGCAGCGCCGGGTCCAGCTCGGCGGCGCGTGTGCGCAGCTCGGCCAGCGGGATGTGCACGGAGTCGGGAACGGCCGACTTCGCGCGGTCCTTGGCGGAGCGCACGTCCACGACCTGGAGCTTCTCCCCGTCGCGGCGGCGCCGGTCCAGCTCGGCCGGGGTGATGAGCGGCGCCTGGCCGTGGATCGCGTTCGTCAGGGCCATCCCGGTGTAGTGCACCGGGTCCTTTGTGGTGGCGTAGGTGGGGGAGTAGGCGAGGTCGAGGTGGAACAGGTCGGCGACGTCGGCGCCGAACGTGATGGCCGTGGCCAGGATGTCGATCCGCTTGTCCGCGCCGGACGCCCCGATCGCCTGCGCGCCCAGCAGCCGGCCCGAGGC
This sequence comes from Myceligenerans halotolerans, assembly GCF_054782975.1. NCBI lineage: Bacteria > Bacillati > Actinomycetota > Actinomycetes > Micrococcales > Promicromonosporaceae > Myceligenerans > Myceligenerans halotolerans. Next base: position 218,549 of record NZ_BAAGRL010000021.1, on the reverse strand, counting down.
CCGGTCCGCCACCGCCTTGATCACGAGCGGGCGCCCGCCGAGGTACTCGGGGCGGTCGGGCTTGATGTTGTGCAGCACCTCGACGTCGTACCCGGCGGCGCGGGCCTGCTGCTCGGTCAGGCCCGTCTGCGCGACACCCAGGTCGAACACCCGCACCACGGAGGTGCCGAGGATGCCGCGATGCTCCAGCGCCCCGCCGGTCATGGCGTCGCCGGCGATCCTGCCGGTCTTGTTCGCCGTCGAACCCAGCGGCACCCACACGGGCTCGCCCGTGACGACGTGGAACGACTCCGCGACGTCCCCGACCGCCCAGACGTGGTCCACGGTGGTGCGCTGCCGCCGGTCGACGCGGACGGCTCCGGTGGGCCCGAGCTCGGCCCCGGCCTGCCGTGCCAGCTCGGTGCCGGGGCGCACGCCCACCGAGGCGATCACCAGGTCGGCGGCCACGTGGCCGGCGGTGCCGTCCGGCCCCTGGACGTCCGCGCCGGTCACGCCGTCCTGGCCGGTGCTGATCCCCGTCACCGCCGTGGACACCCGCAGGTCGACGCCGTACTTGCGCAGCTCGGCGTCCACCCGGGCCGACATGTCCGGGTCCATGCGCGGCATCGCGTGCTCGAGCGCTTCGACCACGGTCACCTCCAGGCCGCGGGAGGTGAGCTGCTCGGCCATCTCCAGGCCGATGTACCCGGCCCCGACGATCAGGGCGCGCCGCGCGTCGCGGTCGCGGATCCACACGTCGATCGCCCGCGCGTCGGACGGGGTGCGCACCGGGAAGACGCCCGGCGCGTCGATGCCGGGGATCGGCGGGATCACGGGACGCACACCCGTGGCGAGGACGAGCTCGTCGTAGCCGTCGTCGAACGTGCTGCCCGTGGCCAGATCCCGCACCGTCACGGTGCGTGCCGCGGCGTCGACCGCGACGACCTCGTGCCCGGTGCGCACCTCGACGCCGTACCGCGCCGCGAACCAGGCCGGGTCCCGCGGGGTGAGCCGGTCGATGTGCTCGACCTCGCCGCCCACGAAGTACGGCAGGCCGCAGCCCGAGTAGGAGATGTCGTGGTCACGCTCGTACACCGTGATGCGGGCCGCCTCGGTGTTGCGGCGGGCCTTCGCGGCGGCCGACGTCCCGGCCGCGACCGAGCCGACGACGACGATCCGGGGCGCCGTCGGCCCGTTCTCGGAGTGCTCCGTCATCGCCAGGACCTCCGTCGCCGGGAGAAGCGCTGTATCGACATGGCTCTATATTGACATTCGTCGATGCAGGACGCAACAGTGCGCTCCGAGCGAATCGGCCTGCCACGGCGCATCGTGCGCGCGTCAGGCGCGCGGCCCCGGCCCGTGCCCGCCCGTCGTCGTCCACGGGTTCAGAGCAGCCCGATCGCCGCCAGCACCGTCGCGGCGGCCGAGGCGACGGTCCGCACATGGTTCCAGGCGGTCCACGGGCGGTAGTAGTCGCGCCAGGCCGCCGCCTTGTCGGCGGCTGTCAGCAACCGGTTGTTCAGCGGCACGTTGCGCGCGACGGTGACGCCGAAGGCGCCCACCAGGTAGACGGCGGCCGCGGCGAGGACCCAGGCCGCTCCGCCGTCGTCGGCGACGAGTCCGTAGACGCCGGTCGCCGCCGGGACCAGGAGCGCCCCGAAGAACACGCTCATGAACGCGGGGCGGACGGCGGTGTCGTTGATGCCGGTCATCGCCTCGCCCGCGACCCGGTCGCCGGCCCGGTCGAGGCCGCTCATGACGAACGACGAGAACGCGTGGAAGACACCGGCCGACAGCCCGAGAAGGGCCACGGACGCGACGGTGAGCACCGTGTACATGGGCGTCACGCTAGCGGTGCGCGCTCGCGGGCTGCAACGGTCGCCGGCCGGACCGCGGCGGCGGTCAGGACGCAGCCCGCCGCCACGAGCACGCCGTGCGCGATCCGGATCTCCGGCCCGCCGTAGAACTGGGGCAGGAGGAGCAGCAGGCCGACGGCGAGCGGGACGCCGGCCCATCGTTCCCAGGTGTCCCGCCCGCGTCCCGCGAGGAACAGCGCTACGGCGAGGAGCACCCCCGCCGCCGCGAGGAGCAGCAGGCCCGTGCCGAAGAGGGCCACGGCCCACGGCTGCATGCGCAGCGTCTCGACGTCGGCGAGCATCGGGTCGGCGTCGGCGAGAATCCGAGCGACGTCGCCCGACGAGAGAGCGGCCTCGGCGAGGGTACGGATGCCGAAGATCTCCGCGCCGAAGTAGAGCGACGAGAACCCGGCGCCCGCCCACGCGGCCACGAGCGCCCACGTGGTCGCGGCGGTGCCGGCGGCCCCGGCGAGGACGCTGCGCAGGCCGAGCAGCGCGGGGGCGAGGAAGCCGAGTCCGAGGATCCCGCTCAGGTGCGCCAGGACCCAGCGGTCGGACGCGAAGGCGACGGCGAGGCCGGCCGTGGCGGTGGTCTCGTCGGGCCAGGGGCGCAGTACGGGGAACAGCAGGAAGGCGAGGCCGGCGGCGAGGAAGGCGGTCTGGGTCCGGCGTGCGGTGGTCATGGGGGCTCCTGGGGAGTGGGGTGAGGGGTCAGTCAGGCGGGCCCGGATTCTCGGGGTCGCCGGGTGCGCCGTCCTGCCGGGCGAGCGCCTCGACGCCCGCGACGAGCATCGTGAGCAGCGCGTCGAAGCTCCGGTCGACGTCCTCGCGCATCCGGAAGCCGCCGCCGAGTTCCAGCACGACGAACCCGTGCACGCTCGAGCGGACGGCGCGGATCGCGTCGACCAGCTGGTCGTCGGGGAGGCCGAACCCGTGCAGCACGGACGCGACGGCCTGGACGCTCTCGGCTCCCGCCTCCCGGAGCGGGGCGTCGGCGGGGTCGTCCGGGTCGGCGCCGATCTGCGTGGCGGCGTACCGCCCCGGATGCGCGACGGCGTAGCGGCGCCAGGCGTGCCCGAGCGCGCGGAGGGCGTCGGGCCCGGCCCGCCCGACGGTCGACGTCGTTCCCGCGGCCGTGAGCTCCCGGACGGCGATCACGGCGACCTCCCGCCGCAGGGCGGCCAGGGAGCCCACGTGTTTGTAGAGGCTCGGCGGTGCGACGCCGGCCTCGGCGGCGACCTTCGCGAGGGTGAGCTCGGCGAACCCGCGCGGGCCCGCGGTGTCGACGACGTCGCATGCGAGCCGCACCACGGCGTCGTGCGACAGGCCGGCCCTAGGCAACGTGCCCGCCGTCCTGCGCCGGCCGCGTCGCGGTCTCCCCGAGGCCGGCGAGGAACCGCAGCACGGCGGGTACCACGACGTCGGGCGCCTGGTGCTGCGGGTAGTGCCCGGTGTCGGGGACGAGGAGGGCGGTCGTGGCGGGGGTGCTGAGGGCTTCGGTCATCCGGTCGAGCTCGGCCGCGGGGTCGTCGTAGTCCGGGTCGAGTTCGCCGACGACGACGAGCGCCGGGGCGCCGACCTCGCCGATGCGCGCCTCGACGACCGAGTGGTCCAGGGCCACCGCCAGGTTCCGGAACGACCGCAGGTGTCCGGGCTCGCGCATTGCCTGGCGGACGGCGGCGACGTGCTCGGCGTGCCGCGGTGAGCGGCGCCCCTTCGTGATCGACGAGTAGTAGGACGCCCACGCGGCGGCGCCCCACGGCCCGGCGAAGAGCACGCGGTAGAGCACCCGCAGGAGCCGTTGCGTGCCGGGCGAGACGGTCTCGCGCAGGAACGGGCTGATCAGGACCAGACCGCGGACCAGGTCGGGCCGTTCGGCGGCGGCCCACACGGCGGCCGAGGCGCCCATGGAGTTGCCGAGCAGCACGGCCGGCCCGGCGCCGAGGTGCTCGACGAGCGCGAGGAGGTCGGTGCCGGTCGCGTCGTCGCCGTGGGTGCGGAAGGTGGTGCCGGAGTCGCCGTGGCCGCGCAGGTCGGCGACCGCGACGCGGTACCCGGCCTCGACGAGCGCCGGGACGACGTCGTCGTACGTGGAGCGGAGGTCGCCCATGCCGGGCACGGCCACGACGAGGGGTCCGGAGCCGGTATCGGTGTAGGCGATGGCGCCCTCGGGGCGCCGCAGGGTGTTGATGCTCATGTCCATAGCTAAAAAGCTACGCACATTAGCCAGCTTCTGCAAGAGGCTGGGGCTGCCGACCGCTCCGCCTGCACGCGCGCCGGATGAGCCACGTGGGCCTCGTTGCCCGTCAGGCCCGGGGCGATGTCCGGGCGGAGCGCGTAGTCCTCGCCGTAGTCGCCGCCCGCCAGGGTGCGGTAGGGGATCGGCGTCTCGTCCCCGGCCCCGTGGACGCGCTCGACCAGCCGGTCCACCTCCCGCGCGAACTGCCCGCCCGGCCAGTGGTGCACGCTGCTGAGCAGGTGGGCGGGCAGCGGCGCGGTTCCCGTGTAGTGGAACGTGCCGTGCAGCACGGGCCAGAGCACGTCGTCGATGTGCCCGCTGATGCCGCGCGGCCCGAGCGCTCCGGGCCGGTCGCCCGCGCTGACCACCGCCAGGCCGCGCCGGCCGGCCAGGCCGCCGTCGCCGTACTTACGGACGTGCCCCGTGGCGGGGTCCACCACCCCGAAGGCGAAGCCGTTGACCAGGGTGCGGTCGATCCAGCCCTTGAGGATCGCCGGGACGCCGTACCACCACAGCGGGAACTGCAGCACGAGCAGGTCGGAGCCGCGGATCTTGGCCTGCTCGGCGCGGATGTCGGACGCCAGGCGCCCCTCCTCGTGGCCGGTGCGCTGCCAGTCCGAGACCGGCGTGCCGGGCTGCGGAGGGTCGCCGAGCAGGTCCGCCGCGGTGAGCACCGGATCGAACCCCATCCGGTACAGGTCGGACTCGACGACCTCGTGCCCGAGCTCGCGCAGCCGCGGCACGACGGCGTCCCGAAGCCGCGCGTTGAGGGAGGCGGGGTCGGGATGGGCGAGGACCCAGAGGATGCGCACGGCGGGTCTCCTTCACGTGGTGGCCGGACGGGTGCTCCCAGCCTCGCGCCGCGGTACCGTGGTGACAAGTACGCACTTTCTCGTCCAGTAGTGACGGAACAGATAGCGTGCAGGTCAGAGCGCTACACGGAAGGAGCGGGCCATGACAGCCGAGGCGACAACGGCACAGGCGGAGCAGATGGTCGCGACGGCACCGGGGACGAGGACGGCGCCGCCGGCAACGACACCGGCGGCGCGAAGCGCGCAGGCGACAGAGGCGACCGGGACGGCGGACGCGGGATCCCACCCCGCGATGCGCGAGCCGGTCCGCCGTGCCGCGGAGGCGTGCCCGGTGGAGGTGGCGATCGCCGTCGTGGGCGGGTCGTGGAAGATGACCGTGGTCAAGCACCTGCTCGGCGGGCCCTTGCGGTTCGGCGTGCTGAACCGCGCCGTCGGCCCGGTGACGCCGCGCGTGCTGACCCGGCAGCTGCGCGACCTGGAGGCGGACGGCATCGTGCACCGCGAGGTGTACCCGGAGGTGCCGCCGCGCGTGGAGTACTCCCTCACCCCGCTGGGCGAGTCCCTCGCCGGACTGGTCGAGGACCTGAACCGCTGGGGCAAGACCTACGCGGACCGCCTCGCGGCCACCTGCTGACCCCCGGCCACTGAACGAGAGTCAGTTGCTGGGCGTGCCCGGCCGCAGCAGCTCCGCGATGAACCCGGGCCCGCACCCGCCCCGATCTCACACCGCCCCGCCCGGACGGTGAGATCTCCGTGCCAGAGAGGTTACGCCCGCGGGTGTCGGCGGAAACCGTTCACCCGGCACTCTTCGTGGCAGACCCGAGACGCCGGCCCGCCCTAGCGGGTCCCTACACCCGGAGACCGCATGACCTACGTCAAACCGACGGACCTCGTCACCGCCATGATCGACGCCGGCCGCTCCAAGGTGTTCCTGTCCACCCGGGAGACGCTCGTACGCGCCTTCATGGGCGGCGCGATCCTGGCGCTCGCGGCCGCGTTCGCCGTCACGGTTTCCGTCCGCACCGAGAACCCGCTGGCCGGCGCGATCCTGTTCCCGGTCGGCTTCATCCTGCTCTACCTGATGGGCTTCGACCTGCTCACGGGCGTGTTCACCCTGGTCCCGCTGGCGTGGCTGAACCGCGAGCCCGGGGTGACGTGGCCCGCGATGCTGCGCAACTGGGGCCTGGTGTTCGTCGGGAACTTCGCGGGGGCGTTCCTGGTCGCCGTGCTGATGGCGATCTACTTCACGTACGGCTTCTCCACCGAGCCGGACGCCGTCGGGCAGGCGATCGGCACCATCGGCGAAGGCCGCACCGTCGGCTACGCCGACCACGGCGCCGCCGGGATGCTCACGCTGTTCGTGCGCGGCGTGCTGTGCAACTGGATGGTCTCCACCGGCGTGGCCGCGGCGATGATCAGCAAGAGCGTGATGGGCAAGGTCATCACGATGTGGATGCCCATCATGCTGTTCTTCTACATGGGCTTCGAGCACTCGATCGTGAACATGTTCCTGTTCCCGTCCGGCCTGCTGCTCGGCGCCGACTTCACCGTCAGCGACTACCTGCTGTGGAACGAGATCCCGACGGTGGTCGGCAACCTCGTCGGCGGGTTCACCTTCGTGGGCCTCACCCTGTACCTCGCCCACGGCAGGCGGACGGACGCGGCACCGGCGTCGCCGGCCGCCACGTCGTCGTCGGACCGGGAGAAGGAGCTCGTCAGCTGATCTCGACCGATGAGGTTGCTGACGAACCATGAGGTTGCTTACGTCTCAACGGCCTGAGGCGCAAGCAACCTCATGGTTCGACGGCGCCCGCCCGTCGACAACCACGAGGCCGACTGACGGCCACGAGGTTGCTTACGTCTCAACGGCTTGAGGCGAAAGCAACCTCGTGCTGCGCAAGGAACCTCATGGCTCGCGAGCGAGGGAACGAGGGAGGGGAGCGGTGCGGACGCCGCGGGGGATGCGGACGCCGCGGGGGAAATCGCTGGGTGTCGTGATGCTTCCGCCGGTAGGCTCGGGCGGTTTCCCCCTCGCCACCCTTCAGGAGGTTCCCCGTGTCTGGCGCTGCATCCCGGACGGCCGAGCACACCCGCGGCGCAGGGGCCGAGCGGGAAGGGGAGGAACTGGAACGGGAGCGGGAGTTCCTCGCGGAGGCTCGCGCCGGCCTCGCCCGGATGCGCGAACGCACCGCCTCCCTCGGTGCGGGGCTGGCGGGCGACGCGTTCGGGGCCGAGATGCTGGAGGCGACGCTCGCCCGCCGGCTGGCCCAGCTCGCCGACGACCCTGAGGTCCCGCTGTTCTTCGGGCGCATCGACCACACGGCCGGGTCCGGCGGCGAGACGTTCCACGTCGGGCGCCGTCACGTGACCGACCAGGTGGGCGACCCGCTGGTCGTGGACTGGCGCGCACCCGTCAGCGTCCCCTTCTACCGGGCGAGCCGGACCGAGCCGATGGGCCTCGCGGTCCGCCGTCGCTACGGCTTCGCTCGCGGCGTCCTGACGGGGTACGAGGACGAGGCGATCGACGCGCCGGCCGCGCGGCCCGGCGACGCCCCGCACCCGTCCGCCGACCGCCCCGCCGCCCGCAGCGCGATCCTGGAGGCCGAGATCGAGCGGCCCCGCACCGGCCCGATGCGCGACATCGTCGCCACGATCCAGCCCGAGCAGGACGTCATCGTGCGTGCCGGGCTGGACCGGACCGTCGTCGTGCAAGGGGCGCCCGGGACGGGGAAGACGGCGGTCGGGCTGCACCGGGCGGCGTACCTGCTGTACGCGCACCGGGAGCAGGTGACGCGGCGGGGGATGCTCGTCGTCGGGCCGAACCGGTCCTTCCTGCGGTACATCCGCGACGTCCTGCCCGCGCTCGGCGAGATCGACGCGACCCAGACGACGATCCCCGAGCTCGTCGCGGACCACGGCCGGCTGCGCGGCACCGAGCCCGCGGCGGTCGCGACGCTCAAGGGCGACGCCCGGATGGCCGGCGTGCTGCGCCGCGCCCTGTGGTCGCACCTCGTCGAGCCCACCGAGCCCCTGGTCCTGCCGCGCGGCTCGCGCCGCTGGCGCGTGCCCGCCCACGAGGCGCGCGAGGCGATGGTGCGGGTGGTCGGGCGGGAACCGCGGTACGACGACGGCCGCGGGCACCTCCGCCACGCCCTGGCGCACCGGATCCTGCTGCAGATCGAGGCGTCCGGCGACGCGCTCGACGAGACGGCGTGGGACCGGATCGCCCGCACCCCCGCCGTGCGGAAGTACGCGGCGGAGCTGTGGCCGGCCGTGACACCCGCCAAGCTCCTGCACCGGCTGCTGTCCGACGCGGAGTTCCTCGCCACGGCGGCCGGCGCGGACCTCACGCCCGCCGAGCAGCAGGCCCTGCTGTGGGAGCGCCCGCCCCGGATGCCGGGCTCCGCCCGCTGGACGCTCGCGGACCTCGTCCTGCTCGACGAGATCGCCGACCTGCTCGACCGTGCCACCTCGCTGGCACACATCGTCGTCGACGAGGCCCAGGACCTGTCCGCGATGATGCTGCGCGCGCTCGGCAGGCGCGCCCGCGCCGGCTCGCTCACCGTGCTCGGCGACCTCGCCCAGGCCACCACGCCGTGGGCGAGCACCTCGTGGACCGAGGCCCTGGACCACCTCGGCCAGCCCGGCGGGCACGTCGAGGAACTCACCGCCGGGTTCCGCGTCCCGGGCGACGTCATCGACTTCGCGGCCCGCCTCCTGCCGCACATCGCGCCGGACCTCGAGCCGCCGGTCGCCGTGCGCCGCGCCCGCGGGCAGCTCACGCTCACCACCGAGGCGCTCGGACCGGTCGTCTCCGGGCTGGCCGGTGCGGCGGGTTCCATCGGCGTCATCGTGCCCGACGACGGTCTCGCCGCCGCCCGCGCGGACCTGACCCGGGCGGGGCCGGCGTTCGCCGTCGTCGGCGAGGAACCCGCGGAGGGCGCCGGCGCCCAGGCCGACCTCACCGAGTTCGACGCGCACCTGGACCTCGTCCCGGCCTCCCTGGCCAAGGGCCTGGAGTTCGACCACGTCGTGCTCGCCGACCCCGCCGGCATCGTGGCGGGCGAGCCCGGCCGCGTGACCGGCTTGCGGCGCCTGTACGTCTGCCTCACGCGCGCCGTGACGTCGCTGGTCGTGCTCCACGCGGGCGATCTCCCGCCGGAGCTCGGTGCCGTGAGCGGGGCCCGGCGGTAACGTCGTCGTCGTACCTGTCGATCGGCCGCCCGCTCGATCGTCACCTCGGTGTCCACGCAGTCGCACGACATCGGAAGGAACGACATCATGCGTTACACGATCCTGCTGCACTACCCGGAGATGACGCCCGAGGACATCGGCTCCGAGGGCTGGAGCGAGGGCCAGGACGCGTTCGACGCGTACGCCAAGGCGCTGGACGGCGCGGGCGTGCTGCTGTCCGCCGAGGTGCTGCAGCCGTCGTCGGCCAGCACCACCGTGGCGGTGCGCGACGGCGAGCTGCGCGTCCAGGACGGACCCTTCGCCGACACGAAGGAGCAGCTCGGCGGCACGTTCGTGATCGACGTGCCGGACCTGGACGCCGCGATCGCCTGGGCGGCCAAGGCACCCTCGGTCCAGTGGGGGAGCGTCGAGGTGCGTCCGTCGGCGACCCACTTCGCGGACGGGGCCTGGACCGCCATGGAGGGCCTGGGGTGAGCCCAGGCGCCGACTTGGGCGCCGACGAGGCCCGGGCTGCCGCGGAGACGGCCGCCCGGACCTCGTACGGGCGCCTGCTCGCGCTGCTCGCCGCCCGCGACGGCGACATCGCCCGCGCCGAGGACGCCCTCGCCGACGCGTTCGAGCGCGCCCTGGCCACGTGGCCCGACGACGGCGTGCCGCGCAACCCGGACGGGTGGCTGCTCACCGTGGCCCGCAACCGGCTGCGGGATCTGTACCGGGCGGCGTCGTTCAGGGATGTGCCGCTGTCCGACGGTGGTGCGGGCGGGGGTGCGTCGCCCGGCGCGGCGTCGCGCGGCACTGCCCGTTCCGGCGGCGTCACCGCCGGCGAGCCCGCCGTCACCGCCGAGGAGCCCGACCCGGGCGAGATCGGCGACCGGCGGCTGGAGCTGATGTTCGTCTGCGCGCACCCCGCCGTGGAGGCCGGGATCCGTACCCCTCTCATGCTCCAGACCGTGCTCGGCGTGGAGGCCCGGGACATCGCGCGGGCGTTCGCCGTGCCAACGCCGACCATGGCCCAGCGCCTGGTGAGGGCCAAGCGGCGGATCCGCGACGCCCGCATCCCGTTCCGCGTCCCCGGCCGCCAGGAGGTGCCCGACCGCCTGCCGCCCGTGCTGGAGGCGGTCTACGGCGCGTACGCGATCGACTGGCGCGGCGCCGCGCCCGAGGTGCGCGACTCTCTCACCGGCGAGGCGCTCGTGCTCGCCCTGCTGCTGGCGGACCTGCTGCCCGAGCCCGAACCGCTCGGACTGGCCGCGCTGCTGTGCTTCTCGGTCGCGCGAGCCGCGGCCAGGGTGCGCGACGGCGCGCTGGTTCCCCTCGAGGAACAGGACCCGGCGCTGTGGGACCGGAAGCTGATCGCCCGCGGGGAGGCGCTGCTGCGGCGGGCGCTCGCCGGAGACGACCCGCCGGGCCGGTTCCGGCTGGAGGCGGCGATCCAGTCCGCCCACTGCGCCCGCGCCGGCGCCACCGACTGGCCGGCGCTGCTCACACTGCACCGGGCGCTGGTCGTGGTGGCGCCGACGCTCGGGAGTCGGGTCGCTGGCGCGGCGGTGCGGGGCCGGGTCGACGGGGCCGGCGCCGGGCTGGCCGAGCTCGACGCGATCGCGGCGGGCGACCGGGCCGCGGAACGGTTCCAGCCCTGGTGGGCCGTCCGCGCGCACCTGCTCGCCGAGGCGGGGGACCCGGCGGCTTCCGCGGCGTACGACAAGGCGGTCGCCCTGACGACGGATCCCGCGGCGCGGGCGTTCCTGGCGGCCCGCCGCGGTAGCTGCCGCGAGGCATGAGGTTGCTTTCGCTTCGGCCGCGTTCGGTGAAAGCAACCTCGTGCCTGGGAGCCCGGGAGCCTGGGAGCGGCCTCAGCCCGCCGCCACCCACTTGTCCTCCGGGTCGCGGAACATCTCCGACTCGATCAGCTCGTGCCGCTGCAGGTACGTCGTCGCCATGGCCTGGATCGTCGCGGCGACCGGCAGCGCGAGGAACGCTCCCAGCGCGCCGAACACCGCGCCGAACGCCAGCACCACGAGCAGGCTGACCGCCGCGTTCATCTCCAGCGCCCGTTCCGACAGCATGGGCGCCAGCCAGAGGTTCTCCACCTGCTGGTACGCCACCACGAACACCAGCACCGCCCCCGCCTGCCACAGGCCCTGCCCGGTGAGCGCCACCATGACGGGCAGCGCGCCGCCCAGGTAGGCGCCGATGGTCGGCACGAACTGCGACACCACGCCCACGAACACCGCCAGCGGGATCGCGTACGGCGTACGCAGGATCAGCAGGAAGACGCAGGTCACGACCGTGGAGATGAGGGCGAGCACGAGCCGGGTGTCGATGTAGTCGGACACCTTGCGCTGCACCACGCCCCACAGGTGCAGCACCTCGTCCTGGTAGTCCGTGGGCACCCAGCGGCACACCGCCCGCCGGAACCGCGGGCCGGCCGCGAGCAGGTAGAACGCCACCAGCAGGATGGTGATGGACCAGAACAGTCCGCTGAGCAGGGCGCTGCCGACCACGAGCGCGCTGGCGGCGAGGTCGCTGCCGAACTGGTCCAGGCCCTGCCCGACCAGGTCTTCCTGCCGGGGAAGCGGGAGGTCGACGAACCCGAGGACGAACGTGCGCAGCGTCCCGTAGTACTCGGGCAGGGTGCGGCCGAGCTCGACGACCTGCTGCACGAACAGGTTTCCGAACAGCGCCATGACCCCGACGATCACGGCGAGCGACCCGACGAGCGTGACCGCGGCCGCGGCCGGCCGCTTCCAGCCGCGCCGCACCAGCCACACGGTCGCGGGCTCGAGCGCGAGCGACAGGAAGAACGCGATGAGGATCGCCACCCACAGGCTCTTGAGCGCCCCGAGCGCGTTCCACGCGAAGATCCCGACGAACACGGCGACGATCCCCAGGGCCAGGGCTCGCGGCAGCCACCGCGGCGGATGCTTGGACCCGGCCGATCCGGGGCCGGGCGTCTCCGGTGCACCGTCGCCCGGATCGGCGTCGTCCGTGGTGGCGTCGGTGGGCCTCCCGGCGTCGTCCGTTGCCGGGCCGATCCGCTGCCCGACGTCGTCCGTCGTGCCGTCGGGCTGCTGCCCGACGACGGCCGGGGCGTCGTCGGCTTCTTCGGTGAGATTGGGGGGACTCGCAGTCATGGGCCGCAACCGTAGCGGGAATGTCCGACATGGAGGAGCAAAGTCCGGCGTGGGAGCGGGGGCGCGGTCCGACGGGCCTGTGCGGTCGGTCCCTTCGTGAGTGATCGGCAGTTCGAGCAGGCAGTTCGAGCTGCCGATCACTCGTCGTCGTACCGATCATCCGCCCGGCGGTCGGACACCGAGCGGGCGGCCGTCCCCAGGCGCCGTCGTCGTACGTGCTTCTTTTGACTCGTTCAGGAAAAGGGGTGAGACTGGGGGCGTGAGCACGACCGAGGGGATGCAGCAGCGGCTGCGCGAGGCGGGTCTGCGCGTGACCCGGCCACGTGTGGCGGTGCTGGCCGCCGTGGCGGGGCATCCGCACGCCGACGCGGGCGAGCTGCTCGCGGCGGCGCGCGAGGACCTGCCCGATGTCTCCCACCAGGCCGTCTACGACTCGCTGCACACCCTGACCGCCGCCGGCCTGGTGCGTTGCATCCAGCCGTCGGGGGCCACGGCACGGTACGAGACGCGAGTCGGGGACAACCATCACCACCTGGTGTGCCGCGGCTGCGGCGCGATCGTCGACGTCGACTGCGAGGTCGGCGAGGCCCCGTGCCTGACCCCGGCGGACGATCACGGCTATGCCGTGGACGAGGCGGAGGTCGTCTACTGGGGACTGTGCCCCGAGTGCCGTGCCACGACCGAATGAGCGGTTCCGCGTACCTGGAAGGAAGTCCCCCATGACAGAGAGCACGGCTGAGACCAAGCCCGTCGCCCCGACGGAGAACACGCCCGCGACATCGTCCGGGAGCGCCGAGGGCAAGTGCCCCGTCGCGCACGGCGCGGGCCGCGTGCACCCGACGCGCGGCGACGCCAACACCGAGTGGTGGCCGAATCGGCTGAACCTGAAGATCCTGGCCAAGCACACCGCCGAGCGGGACCCCCTCGACGCGGACTTCGACTACCAGGCGGCCTTCGAGGCCCTCGACCTGGACGCGGTCAAGGCGGACCTGACGGCCGTCATGACCGATTCCAAGGACTGGTGGCCGGCGGACCACGGGCACTACGGCGGCCTGATGATCCGGATGGCCTGGCACTCGGCGGGCACGTACCGGTCGCACGACGGCCGCGGCGGCGGCGGCGCGGGCCAGCAGCGGTTCGCCCCGCTGAACTCCTGGCCCGACAACGGCAACCTCGACAAGGCGCGCCGCCTGCTGTGGCCGGTCAAGAAGAAGTACGGCCAGTCGATCTCGTGGGCCGACCTGATGATCCTGGCCGGCAACGTGGCGCTGGAGTCCATGGGCTTCAAGACCTTCGGCTTCGCCGGCGGCCGTCCGGACGTGTGGGAGGCCGACGACGACGTCTACTGGGGCCCGGAGAAGGTCTGGCTGGACGACGAGCGCTACACGGGCGACCGCGACCTGGAGGCGCCGCTCGCGGCGGTCCAGATGGGCCTGATCTACGTCAACCCGGAGGGCCCGAACGGCAACGGGGACCCCGTGTCCGCGGCCCGCGACATCCGCGAGACGTTCCGCCGCATGGGCATGAACGACGAGGAGACGGTCGCGCTGATCGCGGGCGGCCACTCCTTCGGCAAGACGCACGGCGCCCACGGGGACGACCTGCAGGGCCCGGACCCGGAGGCGGCGCCGCTGGAGGAGCAGGGCTTCGGCTGGAAGAACGGTCACGGCAGCGGCGTCCTGGAGGACGCGCTGACCTCGGGCCTGGAGGTCACCTGGACCCAGACCCCGGCGCAGTGGAGCAACTCCTTCTTCGAGAACCTCTTCGCGTACGAGTGGGAGCAGACCACCTCCCCGGCCGGCGCGATCCAGTGGGTCGCGAAGGACGCCGAGGCCGTCATCCCCGCTCCGAACGAGGGCGGTGCCAAGCGCCTGCCGACGATGCTCACCACCGACCTGTCGCTGCGCGTGGACCCGGCCTACGAGGCGATCTCGCGCCGCTTCCTGGCCGACCAGGACGCGTTCGCGGACGCGTTCGCCCGCGCCTGGTTCAAGCTGACGCACCGTGACATGGGCCCGAAGGCCCGGTACCTCGGCGCCGAGGTACCGGCCGAGGACCTCGCCTGGCAGGACCCGCTGCCGGAGCAGTCCGCGGACACGTCGGACGCCGCGATCGCGGCGGCTCGCCAGGCCATCGCGGACTCCGGGCTGACGGTGCAGCAGCTCGTCTCGACCGCGTGGAAGGCCGCGGCCACGCACCGCACCTCCGACAAGCGCGGCGGCGCGAACGGCGGCCGCATCCGCCTGGCGCCGCAGAAGGACTGGAAGGTCAACCAGCCCGAGCAGCTCGCGCCCGTCATCGCCAAGCTGGAGGAGATCGCGGCGTCGTCCGGGCTCTCGTTCGCCGACGTGCTCGTCCTCGCCGGTGGCGTGGGCGTGGAGCAGGCCGCCAAGGCTGCCGGCGTCGACGTCGAGGTGGGCTTCACCCCGGGCCGCGTGGACGCCACCCAGGAGCAGACCGACGCGGAGAACTTCGCCTGGCTGGAGCCCGTGGCCGACGGCTTCCGCAACTACGACAGCGGCTTCCTCAAGCTCCCCAGCGAGTACCTGCTCATCGACCGCGCCAACCTGCTGGGCCTCACCGCCCCGGAGATGACGGTCCTGGTCGGCGGCCTGCGCGTGCTCGGCAACAACTGGGACGGCTCGAACGCCGGCGTCCTGACCGACGCGCCCGGCACCCTGACGAACGACTTCTTCGCCAACCTGCTCGAGCTCGGCATCGAGTGGAAGCCGGACGCCGAGGAGAAGACGTACACCTCCGGTGACGGCACGTGGACGGCGTCGCGCGTCGACCTCGTGTTCGGCTCGAACTCCGAGCTGCGCGCCCTGGCCGAGGTGTACGCCGCCGACGACGCCAAGGAGAAGTTCGCGCGCGACTTCGCCGCCGCCTGGCAGAAGGTCATGGAGCTGGACCGCTTCGACCTGAAGAAGTAACACCCCGCTGGTCCACGACCCGCGCCGAGCACGACGGTGGCGCCGACACGAAAACGCGTGCCGGCGCCGCCGTCGTCCAGTACGTTTCTGCGGGTGCCCGCCATCCTGAGACCGTGGTCCGACGACGACGCTCCCGCCCTTCTCACCGCAGCCGCGGTTCCCGATCTGGCGACGCAACTGCCCGCGGATGTGGTGGGGAACAAGGACATGCGGCCGGCGGTCCGGGCACCGCACCGGATGGGTCTCCTACTGGCTGCTCCCCGAAGC
This sequence comes from Myceligenerans halotolerans, assembly GCF_054782975.1. NCBI lineage: Bacteria > Bacillati > Actinomycetota > Actinomycetes > Micrococcales > Promicromonosporaceae > Myceligenerans > Myceligenerans halotolerans. Next base: position 203,135 of record NZ_BAAGRL010000021.1, on the reverse strand, counting down.
CCGGGGCCGCGGCCTCGCGGTGCGTGCGCTCGCGACGCTGACCCGCTGGGCCTTCGACGAACGGGGGCTGGAACGGCTCGAGCTCGGGCACCGCGTGAACAACCCCGCGTCCTGCGCCGTCGCCACCGGCGCCGGCTTCACCCCCGAGGGCGTCGAGCGCGGCAAGCTGCTGTACGACGGCGTCCGGTACGACGTCGAGACGCACGCGCTCCTGCACACCGACCCACGTCCCGCCGTCGGACATCTGCGCCTCGTGCCGGCCACGGCCTCTCCCGCGGAGGCGAAGTAGCCGCGTCGCCGGCCGCCCCGCGTGGGCTGCGGCGATACCCCGCCGGCGATCCGTTGCGCAGCCGGCCCGATCCGCCCCGGAACTCGCCGCGACAACGCAACGAAACACCGCCGTCGCGCAACACCGCGCTCGATACCGTCGCAGGCATGACGCACACAGCTACGCGCCATGCCGCGAACCGGCACTTCCTCATGTGCCCACCCGAGCACTTCGACGTCGTCTACGCCATCAACCCCTGGATGGACACGAGCGTCCCCGTCGACACCGCGCGCGCCCTGGCCCAGTGGGAGACCCTCAAGCGGGCCTACGAGACCCGCGGCCACACCGTCGACGTGATCGCCCCCGAACCCGGCCTGCCCGACATGGTGTACGCCGCCAACGGCGGCATCGTCGTCGGCGGGCAGGCGCTCGCCGCGCGCTTCACCTACCCCGAGCGAGCCAAGGAAGGCCCCGCCTACGACGCCTGGTTCACCGGCCCCGCCGCCCGCGGCCGCGGCATCACCGCCGCCGGGCAGTCCGGGGAGACCCAGGAGGGCGAGGGCGACCTGCTGCTGGTCGGCCACACGCTCCTGGCCGGCCACGGCTTCCGCACCACGCGCGCCGCCCACGACGAGGCCGCCCGCCGCCTCGGACTCGCCGCGCAGGGGATCGATTTCGTCCCCCTCGAACTCGTCGACCCGCGCTACTACCACCTCGACACCGCGCTCGCCGTGCTCGACACCGGCGCCGGCGGCAACCCGCCGCTGATCGCGTACCTGCCGTCGGCGTTCACCGCCGAGTCCCGCAAGACGCTGGAGCGGCTCTACCCCGACGCCATCATCGCGTCCGACGACGACGCCGCCGTGCTCGGCCTCAACGTCGTCTCCGACGGCAAGAACGTCTTCCTCACCGACCGCGCCGGCCGCCTCGCCGACGACATCGCCGCGGCCGGCTTCGACGTCGTCCCCGTCGACCTGTCCGAGCTCTTCAAGGGCGGCGGCTCCGTCAAGTGCTGCACCCTCGAACTGCGGCCTGACGCCGTGGCCGAGCCCGCCACCGAGCCAGCAACCCACCTCCAGGAGGTGCCCGCATGACCACCGTCCCCTTCCTCGACGTCGCCGGCGCCGCCCGCTGGGCCGCCCGCCGCGGCCCGCAAGCCGTCATCGCCGGCCTCACCGACGCCATGGATCGCGACTTCGCGGCCTGGCCCGGCCTCGACAAGCGCCCCCGCATCGCCACCCACTCGGCCGAGGGCGTCATCGAGCTCATGCCCACCGCCGACGCCGAGACCTACGGCTTCAAACTCGTCAACGGCCACCCCGCCAACCCCGCCCGCGGCTTCCAGACCGTCACCGCCGTGGGCATGCTCGCCCGCGTCGACAACGGCTACCCGTCCTTCCTCGCCGAGATGACGCTGCTCACCGGGCTGCGCACGGCGGCGGCGTCGGCGCTCGCGGCCCGGTACCTGGCACGTCGCGACTCGCGGGTCATGGCGATGATCGGCGCCGGCTCGCAGGCCGAGTTCCAGGCGCTGGGCATGCGCGCGGAGCTGGGCATCGAGACCCTGCGCGTGTTCGACGTCGACCCGGCGGCGTCGGAGAAGCTCGCGCGGCACGCGAAGGCCCTCGGGTTCGACGTCGTGATCGCGGAGGACCCGGCCGAGGCCGCCCGCGGCGCCGACGTCGTCACCACCTGCACGGCGGACAAGCGCAACGCGGTGGTGCTGTCCGACGCCGCGCTGCGCGACCGCGCGAACCCCGGCGTCCTCGTCAACGCGATCGGCGGCGACTGCCCCGGCAAGACGGAGCTGGAGCCGGCCACGATCGCGCGGGCGAGCGTCTTCGTGGAACACACGGAGCAGACCCGCATCGAGGGCGAGATCCAGAAGCAGGCGCCGGACTTCCCGGTCACGGAGCTGTGGGAGGTCGTCACCGGCGCGAAGCCGGGCCGCCGCTCGGACGACGAACTGGTGGTGTGGGACTCGGTCGGCTTCGCGGTGGAGGACTGGACCACCCTGAAGTTCGTGGCGGCGGACGTCGGGGCGACGTCTCCGGAGCTCCTGACCCACCTGGACCTCATCGCGGAGCCGGAGGACCCGAAGGATCTCTTCTCCTTGGTCGCGGAGGGCTGACCGGCTGACCGGCGTTAGGTGTCAGACGCCAGGTGTCAGATGGGGCAGCAGACCATGCTGACCGTGGTCAGGATCGGGATGGCCGTCACCAGGAGGGGAGCGGCGATCGCGGTGGCGTTGCCGCCGAGGATGGTGCCGAACCCGACGATGCTGGTGTGGGTGGGCTCCTGGAGGAGTCGTTCGATGCGGGCGGCCGTGTCGCCACCACCGGCGGCGAGCGCGCCGGCGTGGGTGGTGCGGGCGGTGGCGACCTCGAGCAAGCTGCGGGCCAGGGTCCGGCGGCCGGATGTCCGGGATGCGGCGTCGTCGGCCGCGAGTTCGACGAGCTGGCCGATCCTGTCGGGCAGGACGGCGAACAGCGGCAGCATGCCCAGGACGCTACGGGCTGCGCGCGCTGCGGCCACCAGGAGGTGGTGGTGTCCGGCGAGGTGGGCGCGCTCATGGGCCAGGACGGCGTCGAGTGCGGGCCGGTCCAGGAGGTCGATCGCCCCGGAGGTGACGACGATGGTGCCGCCCGAGCCGGGGAGGCAGTATGCGGCGGGGCGTGGTGCGGGGACCACGTACGCGCCGACGGCCGGGTCGAAGGCGGCCGGGGTCAGGTGCGCTCGCAGGCGGGCGCGTTCGGCGGCCGTGCGGCGGGCCTGGATCGCGCCCGCGGCGACCGGGAGCAGCGGGACCAACCAGGTCAGCATCGCGGCGAGAACAGCCAGGGTGGGCCCGGCGATCGGGCCGTAGGCGGACCGGAGCGCGGCGACGCAGGCGGCGACGATGCCGGCCGGCCCGCCGTGGAAACCGTCCATGGGCATGACGATCGCGATCCCGGCCAGTGCGACGGCCGACGCCACCGATGCGGCGAGCGTCAGCCAGGTGATGATTCCCAGTCGCGGTGCGTCCCGGGTCCATCGGGCGCGGTCCATCAGCCGCGGGCCACCCGCGGCCAGGGCGCCCGCGTAGGCGAGCAGGACCAGCGCCGTCGTCACGCCGGGTCCGCCCGACCGGTTCGCTCCTGGCCGGAGTCCATGAGCGCCCGCAGGCGTGCCAGTTCCTCGGGCCGGATCTTGCCGATGAAGCGCAGCAGGGTCGCGTCCCGGTCGGATGTCGTCTCCAGCACCGAGGCCATCGACTCGGCGTCGTACTCCTCACGTGGTTGCGCCGCCTCGTACGCCCACGCGCGCCCGACGCGCTCACGAACCACCACGCCCTTGCGGTGCAGGTTGTCCAGCACCGTCATGACCGTCGTGTACGCCGGCTCCGGGTCACGCGCCAGGCCTCCCAGCACCTCCCGTACCGTGTGCGGCCCCGCCGCCGACCACAGCACGTCCATGACCGCGGCCTCGAGCTCACCGAGTCGTCGCATCGTTCACCTCGCTTCCGCAACGGATGGTATCCGCAGGGCCGTCGTCGGCGAGCTTCGCCCCTGATCGCCCCTGCTGGTGGATGCGCTCACGGACGTCCTCACGGGAGGACGATCAGCCGGACCACCACACCCCAGAACACCATCACGGGCAGCATCATCGGCAACATGGCCCAGCTCCAGCCGCCGTCCCACATCATCATGGCTTCGCCCTTTCGTTCAGTCGGCCGGAGGCAAGACGACTCCGGTTCGATCTGCCGCATCGACGTGGCTATCCCAGTTCGGAGAACGTCTCGCCCTCGTCGTCGGAGAGCAGCACCGTGCCGCCCGCCGCCGCGTAGATCTGCGAGGCGGAGATCGCCGTGAGGGCCTCGGGCTGCCCGTCCAGGCGCCCTCGTTCGGTCCAGTCACCGGTCGGGTCGCCGGTCGTGTGGACCACTCCCTCGGGCGTGACCCCGACGAGCGTGCCGTCCTCGGCCCAGGTCACCAGCACCAGCAGCGGCGCGGCGGGCACGACCTCGAAGGTTCGTCCGCCGTCGGTGCTGCGGGCCGGGCCGTCCTGGGTGGTGGCGACCATCACGTCGGCGGACCGGGGGTCCACGGCGAAGTCGGCCATCGGGGTGCGGGTGAGTTCCTCCCAGGTCTCCAGGTCGTCGCTGGTCAGGAGTTGGCCCGTCATCGCGTTGAGTCCGTACACCCGGTCGTGGCGGTATTCGAGTGCGTGGAAGTCGGCCTCGCCGCCGAGCGACGCCTCCGTCCAGGACTCGCCGCCGTCCGTGCTCTCGATCAGCCCCACCGAACTCGGCCCGCCCTGCCCCTCACCCGGGTGACCGCTGGCCAGGAAGTGGCCTGGCCCGGCCGCCGTGAACCCCATGAAGTCCTGCACGTGCCCGCCCACCAGCTCGGGGCCGTCGTCGCCCACCCGGAACAGGCCGTAGTGCGTCCCGGCGTAGACGGTGCCGTCCGCGGGGTCCACGTCGATCCCGTGGATGTGCTCCATGACCGGCGCGTCCTCGCCCCCCGACGACGCGGCGCCGCCGGAACCGCATCCGGCCAACGCCAGGAGAGCAAGGGGCAGGAGAATCAGGGTGCGTGCCGGGCTCGGCAGGGACATGGTCAGGGCCTCTCGATCGTCGCCAGAATCCGACCTACTATATCGGCTAGTAGTTCAGGGGATGGGCGGGCGCTCGGCGCCGTCGCCCCCAGGGGCTCGACGACCGGCCGCTCCAGGTCACCGGCTTTCGCACGTCGTCCCCGTTCGGCATGCTCAGTGCTCGTGACCGCCCTGTTCGAGTCCTTCGAGTCCGGGCAGGCCGTGCCAGGATTCCCCGTCCTGCGTCTGGGCCCGCAGGACGAACGATGCGGTCCGCACGACGTTGTCGTGCTTGAAGTCGAAGAAGAGGTGGTACCGGCCGGGGCTCGGGGCCGACGCATGGAACTGGATCTCGGGGCCTGCCACCTCCGCGTCGTCCGGGGATTGTTCCGGGTGGACGTGCAGGTAGGCCAGGTCCCCCTCGCGCAGGGCCACCAGGTGGCCGTGGGCGCCGAGGTAGGGCTGCAGATCCGTGACCGGATCACCGTCCTTGGCCACCGAGATCGTCAGGGGTGAACTCTCGCCGGGAGCGAGGGTGCCGTCGAGCACGGCCTCGTAGTCGCCGACGTCGGACGACCAGGTTGCCGGGCTCTTGGCCGCCGGCTCGTAGTCGCCCGGCACCCGCAGGTCCGCACCGAGCGTCAGCGGATCCGCACCCGTCGCCTGGAAATCCGCGAAGACGCGCCACTCCCCAGGGGTGAGGTCGAGTTCGGCCCGCCAGGTGCCGTCGTCGCCGAGCACCGGATGCACGTGCTGGAAGCCGGTCATGTCGCGGCGGACGACGATCAGGTGCAGCTTCTTGTCGTGCACGACGTCGAACTCTGTTACCGCCTCCGCGTCCGGGCCGTCGATCGTGAACGACACGGGGGTGTCGCGACCTTGCTCCGCGGTCGTGTTCTCCAGGGCGAGGGTGTATCCGGCCTGCGCGATCTGCAGGCCGCCCGGGACGTCCGCGGAGTCACCCTCGCCGGGCATCGCGTGGCCGTCGCCGCCGTGCATGCCATCCCCGTGCCCGCCGTCCATGCCGTCCATCGGCATGTCGCCGGTCGACATGTGGTCGTCCGCCGGCATCCCGGCCCCCGAGGGGGCCGCGGTGCATCCGGCGGACAGGGCAAGGGCGATCACGGCCGTCGACGCCACTACGGCGCCCCGGACCGACAAGAGTTTCACAGCGCACTTCTCCTCAACGGATCGAATCAACTACTAGGACAAATAGTAGATCAGTGCCCGGAGGTGTTCCACCGGCGCCACGAACAGCGCGACCGCGGGGTCACCCTCCCGGCGTGAGCAGGTCCGCGCGCAACTGCTGCCGCACCTCGAGCACGACCACCAACATCACGAGAACCGTGATCGCGACACGCTTGCGGTGCGGCGTCCACGCGATGCCGGCATCCGCCCACCGGCCGGCCGTCCACCCCGGCGTCGCCTGTGTCGCACCACAGGGAGGACTCATGGCACCCAGGTGGTGCAGCGGCTCATGGAGGTCGACCGGCGGCAGCCCGAAGGCCGCCATCGCCGCAGCCGCCCAGGTCACCCATCGATGAGCGTCGGAACGCCCCCATGAGAGACGCACGAACGGCGGGCCGGGCGTATCGGCGGGCGAGCGGGGCTGATTCAGGTCGTCGCGCACACCGGATCTGACCTGTCGGGCCATGCCGGCTGGCGCGCCACCCCCCCCGCCGATGATCGCGTCTCACCCCGGCTGACCGGCCCCCTCACCCGGCCGACGGCCGGGCGCCACCGCGGCCGCACCCGCTAGGTTGACCACGATGAACAGCGACACCACACCCGCCTCCCGCCGCTCCGGCAGCCCGCTCGAAGTGCTGGGTGTGTTCTCGCGGCTGGGGCTGACCTCCTTCGGCGGGCCCGTCGCCCACCTGGGGTACTTCCGTGAGGCGTTCGTCGTGCGGCGTGGCTGGCTGAGCGACCGGGCGTACGCCGACCTCGTCGCGTTCTGCCAGTTCCTGCCCGGGCCGGCTTCCAGCCAGGTCGGGATGGCGATCGGCTGGCGCCGTGCCGGGATCCCGGGACTGCTCGCCGCCTGGGCCGGATTCACCCTCCCGTCCGCGCTGCTGCTGCTCGGGTTCGCGTACGGGGTCGACGCCGTGGGCGACCTGGAGGGAGCCGGCTGGATCACCGGGCTCAAGGCGGCGGCGGTCGCCGTCGTCGCGCAGGCGGTGCTCGGCATGGCGCGCACCCTGGCGAACACGCGAGCCACCGCCACCATCGCGGGCGCCGCGGTCGTCGTCCTTCTCCTGGCGCCCGCCACCGGGGTGCCGCTCGCGCTGGTCCAGATCGGCGTGATCGTCGCCGCCGGCCTGGCCGGGCTGTGGTGGGTGGCGCCGCCGTCGTCGTCGGACACGGACGACGACGGCCGCCTGGCCGCCCCCATCCGCACCCGCACGGCCGTCACGTGCCTGGCGGTCTTCGCCTTGCTGCTCGCGGGCCTGCCGGTGCTGGCGGCGGTCACGGGCGGCGGGGCCGCCGGGCTCGCCGACACGTTCTACCGGGCAGGATCTCTGGTGTTCGGCGGCGGACACGTCGTCCTGCCGCTGCTGCAGGCCGAGACCGCGGGCGCCGTGACCCACGACCAGTTCCTCGCCGGCTACGGCGCTGCCCAGGCCGTGCCAGGACCACTGTTCACGTTCTCGGCCTACCTCGGCGCGCTGTCGACCACCGGGCCGGGCGGCGCGCTCGGCGCGGCGATCGCGCTGGTGGCAGTGTTCCTCCCGTCGGCGCTGCTGGTGACCGGGGCCCTGCCGTTCTGGGACCGCCTCCGCCGGGCGCGCGGGGCCCAGCGTGCGCTGGCGGGCGTCAACGCGGGCGTCGTCGGTCTGCTGGCGGCGGCGTTCTACGACCCGGTGTTCACCCAGGGCGTGCTCGCAGCCGAGACGCCCGCGACGGCGCTGGCTCTGGCGGTGGTGGCCTATGTGGCACTGGTGGTGTGGCGGACGCCGCCGTGGGCGGTCGTCGTCAGCGCGGGAGTGCTCGGCGCCCTCGTGACCTGAGAGCCCTGAACCGCTGCCGCCCGCTTCGTTCCCGTCTCATCCGTCGCAGTCCTCCGGGCGCGTCAGGATCGAATGCAGTCATCGCCGGAACAGGTGGTGCGCGGGGCGGACAGCTCCGGACGTGGAGGGGACAAATCGCCAAGGTCGGATAGCGTGCGGGCGTGTTCATCACCAATACGGAAACCGTTCCCGGAGCCCGAGTCAGCCGTGTCCTCGGCCTGGTACAGGGCAACACCGTGCGTACCAAGCATGCCGGCCGCGATCTGATGGCCGGGCTGAAGAACCTCGCCGGAGGCGAGCTGCGCGGCTACACGGAGCTGCTCTCCGAGAGCCGCGCGGAGGCGACCCAGCGGATGGTCGAGGATGCCCGGCGGATGGGTGCCAACGCCGTCGTCAACGTCCGGTTCACCACTGCCTCGGTCGCGGCCGGCGCCGCCGAGATGTACGCCTACGGCACCGCCGTCGTCCTGGAGAACGCATGACCGAGTCCGGCGTCGACCCGTTCGCACTGGGCGTTGCGGTCATCCTCCTGCTGCCGCTGCTCGTCCTGCTGCTCACGGGCGTGCGCTTCCTGGTCGGGTTCGCACGCCGGGGCAGGTTGATCAGGTACCTGGACGCCGAGGAGCCGCGACTCGGCCACCTGTTCCGGACCAACGTCGAGCAGCAGCACGACGGCCCGATCTCGCTGGTGGCGGGCAACGTGGCCTATGCCGCCGACGCCCCCTCACGCTGGGCGGCGCAGTGGCGTGCCCTGGTCGGCGGACGGGCCGCGAGCCTCTCCCTGCAGACCGATCTGGCGCGGCGGCTCGCCGTCGTGCGCATGCTGCAGGAAGCCGAGCGGCTCAGCGCCACCGGCGTGAGCAACGTCCGCCTGGAGACCAGTGAACTCGCGAGCGGCGGCGCAAAGAACCCGAGGACGATGGTGATCGAACTCCTGGCCTACGGCAACGCCCTCCTACCCCACCCTTCCCGCTGACCCGGCACGGCCTCGGTGACCACGCCGGTTCGACTGATGGTTGCGCTCTCACCGGTAGCAATGGCGTGGTCGCCGAAATGGCGTTCTCAGCGCTCGCGGTGGGGGTTGTGGATAGGCAGCGGGTGGTGGTTCGGGGTGCTGCGATGGGCGCATGGGTGTCAGGGTCGAGGTGCCGAGCGAACTGGTCGTGGTGGCGCGGCGGCAGGCGGGGCTCGTGTCGGTCGGCCAGTGCGAGGTCAACGGAGTCGGGCCGAACGTCCGTCAGAGACTCATCACGGCAGGTCAATGGTCGAAGGCCGCCCGCGGCGTCATCGACACCGGCCTGACCGATCCGGACCGCCACCCGCTGGACACCGGCCGTCGGCGCATCGTGTGGCGGGGCGTGCTGGCCGTTCGCAACTCCGCCGCGGTGAGCGTGCCCGCCTTGGCGCTGCTGGGTGCCCGGGGGCTGCCAGTGACGTTCGACCCGGAAGTCGGCCTTCCGTTCGGCCGTCACCGGCGCAGCCGAGAGGGCATCATCGTGCGTCAGTACGACTTCGAGATGTCGACCGTGATCATCGACGGATGCCGGGTCGCGACGGCGGACTGGGCCCTCGCGCAGGCTTTGCCGCGGCTCGATCGGTTCACTGCGGTGGCAGTCATGGACTCTCTGCGGTACCAGGGCATCCTGGACGATGTCGGCTTCGAGCGCTCCCGGAAGCTCGCCCGGGGGCGGCGGGGAGTCGCGGGCCGTCACGGCTGGTTCGGCGAGTCGGATCCGCGGGCCGAGTCGCCACCGGAGAGCCGCGCGAGGCTCCTGTGTGCCGACGCGGGGATACCGCCGGACGACCTGCAGCGTGATCTCGTGGACGACGACGGCGAGTTCCTCGGGCGGGGAGATCTGCTCTGGTACCTGGGCTGCGGCCGGTGGCTCGTCGTCGAGATCGACGGTGCGGAGTACCACAGCGGGGAACCGGCGCTGCGCCGCGACACGGTGCGGCAGAACCGGATGATCGGTTCGGGCCGGACCACGATGCTCCGCTTCTACCCGGACGAACTGACCACCGGCGAGTTCACGACCAAGATCCGATCGGTCCTGCGATCGGAGTCCTGGTCCCCGGCCTGCCCCCTCCCACCCCGCTGACCGTGCGCGTGCCGAACACGCCATTGCGCCGACCACGCCAATTCGCTCGATGGTTGCGCTAACACGGGTCGCAACGACGTGGTCGCCACGATGGCGTGTTCGGCGCGCGCACGACGTCGGGCACCGTGGTCAGGCCACCAGGGCCGCCCGGGCCATGCGGGTCAGGAGGTCACGCATCGCGGCGCGGCTGATGCGGGCCGAGTGGGGGGTCGAGTTGAGCAGGCCGAACGCCGCCTGGACCGCCGCCCGCGCCTGCGCCGGCGAGAGATCCGGGCGGTGCGGGCGCAGCGCGCGGGTCCACACGTCGATGTAGGCCAGCTGGCGCTCGCGGACCTGCGCCCGGGTGCGCTCGCCGAGCGATCCCCACTCGCGTTCCTGGATCACGATGAGGGAGGGCTGGGACAGCGCGAAGTCGGTGTGGAACGCGATGAGCGCCGAGAGTGCGTCGTCGGGGACTTCGCCCGCGCGGGGCAGGCTCTCGCGAGCCGCCCCTCCACCGGCGACCACCGCTTCCCGCTCCGGCGCCTCCGCCAGCGCTCTCGCCCCCTCCAGCAACCGCTCCGAGGCGTGCAGCAGGCACTGCCCGAGGATGTCCTCCTTGCCGGCGAAGTGCTTGTACAGCGCCGGTCCGGAGATCCCCACGGCGGCCCCGATGTCTCCCACGCTCACGCCGTGGAACCCGCGGGCGGCGAACAGGTCGGCCGCGGTGTCCAGGATCTGCCGGCGCCGGGGTGTCACGGCCGCAGTCTATGCCGGAAAGCGACCCTGTGGTTAACCACCATTAACCAGCCCGGGTTATGCTGCCCCCATGGCGACCACCACTGCCACGTCACCGCCGACGCAACGCGACCTCGCCGCCGGACTCCGCGAGCGGATCGCTCGCGCTGCCCAGGGCGGTCCCGCTCGATCCCGTGAGAAGCACCTCGCCCGCGGCAAGCTGCTGCCCCGCGACCGGGTACGCCGCCTGCTGGACGAGGGCAGCCCGTTCCTCGAACTGTCCGCGCTGGCGGCCTACGGCATGTATGCCAACGGCGCGAGCGGCCGCCCCGCCGGCAACCCCGCCGGCAACCCCGCCGGCAACCCTGCCGACAACCCCGGCGGGACCGACGGCCTGAGCGACGACGACTTCGCCGTCCCCGGCGCCGGCGTCATCGCGGGCATCGGCATCGTCGAGGGCCGGCACGTGATGGTGGTGTGCAACGACGCCACGGTGAAGGGCGGCACCTACTACCCGGCCACGGTGAAGAAGCACCTGCGCGCCCAGGAGATCGCCCGCGAGAACCGCCTGCCCTGCGTCTACCTCGTGGACTCCGGCGGCGCGTTCCTCCCGCTGCAGGACGAGGTGTTCCCCGACCGCGAGCACTTCGGCCGCATCTTCTACAACCAGGCCCGCCTGTCGGCCGAGCGCATCCCGCAGATCGCCGCGGTGCTGGGCTCGTGCACCGCCGGCGGCGCGTACGTGCCCGCGATGAGCGACGAGACCGTCATCGTCCGCGACCAGGGCACGATCTTCCTCGGCGGCCCGCCGCTGGTGAAGGCCGCGATCGGCGAGATCGTCAGCCCGGAGGAGCTCGGCGGGGGAGAGTTGCACGCCCACCGCTCCGGCGTCGCCGACCACCTCGCCGACGACGACGAGCACGCGTGCGAGATCGTCCGCGACATCGTGCGCACCCTGCCGCCCGACCCGGAACCCGTCTGGGACGTGCTGGCCCACCCGCGGCCGCCGTCGTCGGACCCGGAGGGCCTGTACGACGTCGTCCCCGTGGACGTCAACACCCCCTACGACGCGCACGAGGTGATCTTCCGCCTGATCGACGCCGCGCCCGAACCCGGCCCCGACGGCCCCGTCCCCGACTGGCACGAGTTCAAGCCCGGCTACGGCACCACCCTCGTGACCGGGTTCGCCCGGCTGCACGGCCACCCGGTCGGCATCCTCGCGAACAACGGCGTCCTGTTCGGCGAGTCGGCCCTCAAGGGTGCCCACTTCATCGAACTGGCCGACCAGCGCGGCATCCCGCTGCTGTTCCTGCAGAACATCACCGGCTTCATGGTCGGCCGCGACGCCGAGGCCGGCGGCATCGCGAAGGACGGCGCCAAGATGGTCACCGCCGTCGCCTCCACCCGCGTACCGAAGCTGACGGTCATGGTCGGCGGGTCGTTCGGCGCCGGGAACTACTCCATGTGCGGGCGCGCCTACTCCCCGCGCTTCCTGTGGTCCTGGCCCGGCTCCCGCATCTCCGTGATGGGCGGCCCGCAGGCCGCCTCCGTGCTGTCCACGGTCAAGCGCGACCAGATCGAGGGCGCCGGCGGCACCTGGTCCGACGACGAGCAGGCCGCCTTCGAGGCCCCCGTCCGCGACTCCTACGAACGCGCCGGCAGCCCCTACCACGCCACCGCCCGCGGCTGGGACGACGGCATCCTCGACCCCGCCGACACCCGCCGCGTGCTCGGCATGGCCCTCGACGTGTGCTCCCGGGTCCCGTTCGACGACGCCGGCGCCGGCCCGCGCTTCGGCCTGTTCCGGATGTGAGGGGGAGACGACCATGACCAGCCACCACCTCGCGCCCGGCACCCGCCACGACGACGGCTCGCCCGCCGAGCGCCCGTTCGGCACCGTCCTCGTCGCCAACCGCGGCGAGATCGCCGTCCGCGTCATCCGCACCCTGCGCCGCCTCGGCATCCGCTCCGTCGCCGTGTACTCCGACTCCGACGCCGCTGCCCCCCACGTGAGGCTCGCCGACGACGCCGTCCGGATCGGCCCCGCCCCGGCGACGTCGTCGTACCTCGACATCGACGCCGTCATCGGCGCCGCCCGCACCGCCGGCGCCGACGCCGTCCATCCCGGGTACGGCTTCCTGTCCGAGAACCCCGCCTTCGCCCGCGCCTGCGCGGCCGCGGGCATCACCCTCGTCGGCCCGCCCCCCGAGGCCATGGAAGCCATGGCCGACAAGATCTCCGCCCGCGACCTCGTCGCCGCCCGCGGCGTCCCCGTCCTGCCCGGCACCACCGGCGCGACCGGCACCACGGACGCCACCGGCACCACCGCGGCCTCCGACGACGACCTCCTCGCCGCCGCCCACGACGTCGGCTTCCCCCTCATCGTCAAGCCCGCCGCCGGCGGCGGCGGCAAGGGCATGCAGGTCGCCGACGACGCCGCCACGCTCCCCGCCGCACTCACCTCCGCCCGCCGCATCGCCGCCGCCGCGTTCGGCGACGACAGCCTCCTCCTCGAACGCTACGTACCCAACCCCCGCCACATCGAGGTACAGATCCTCGCCGACACCCACGGCACCGTCGTCCACCTCGGCGAACGCGAATGCTCCCTGCAACGCCGCCACCAGAAGGTCATCGAGGAGGCACCGTCGGCCCTGCTCGCCGGCCTGCCCGACGACGTCGCCGCCACCATCCGCGCCCGCATGGGCGAGGCCGCCTGCGAGGTCGCTCGCGCCTGCGGATACGTCGGCGCCGGAACCGTCGAGATGCTCGTCCCCGGCCTGCCCGACGACGCACGACCGGGCGCGGACACCGGCCCCGCCGCCCTCGACTTCTGGTTCCTGGAGATGAACACACGCCTCCAGGTCGAACACCCCGTCACCGAGGCCGTCACCGGACTCGACCTCGTCGAGCTCCAGCTCCGCATCGCCGCCGGCGAGAAACTCCCGCTCGCCCAGGACGACGTCGTCCTCCACGGACACGCCGTCGAGGCCCGCGTCTACGCCGAGGCCCCCGCCCGCCGATTCCTCCCCGACACCGGCACCGTCCTCACCTACGCCGAACCCTCCGGACCCGGCGTCCGCGTCGACTCCGGCATCACGGGAGGCAGCGTCGTCGGCGGCGACTACGACCCCATGCTCGCCAAGGTCATCGCCCACGGCACCGACCGCGCCCAGGCCGTCGACCGCCTCGACCACGCGCTCGCCGACACCGTCGTGCTCGGCGTCGAGACCAACACCGGCTGGCTCCGCGACCTCCTCGCCCACCCCGACGTCCGCGCCGGACGCCTCGACACCGGGCTCATCGCCCGCGCCGGCGACGCGGGCGAACCCGCACCGGACGACGCCGACCTCACGGCGGCCGCACGGGCGCTCGCGGACGGTGCGGTCCCGCCGCGTGGTCCGTGGGCCCTCGACGGCTTCCGGCCGGGAGCTCCGCCCGAGCCGGTGCGGTACGAGATCGCGGGCCGCCTGGTCACGACGGACGGACCGGCAACCGGCCCCGCGACCGCCGTCGTGCAGGAGTCCGGACGCGCGGCGCGTACCGTCTGGGTGCACCGCGCCGGGCGCACCCTGGCCCTGCCCGCGCCCACGCGCGCGCAGGCGTCGGCCGCGCGACGGGCCGCACGGGCTGCCGCCGCGCAGGGCGACGAGGCGACCGCGCCCGCCGTGCGCGGCGCGCTGCCCGGCACCGTCGCCTGGGTCGCGGCCGACGGCGAGGTCGGCGCGGGAGACACGCTCGTCGTCGTCGAGGCGATGAAGATGGAGCATCCGCTCGTGGCGCCGCACGAGGGCGCCGTGACCGTTCGCGTCGCCGTGGGCGACCAGGTGCGGCGCGACCAGGTGGTCGCCACCGTCACCGCCGCCCCCGCGGCCGGCGAGGATCCCGCCGACGTCGCCGCCGGCTGACAACTTCAGAAGAAGACCCCCGGGCCCGCACACCCCTTGGCGGTCCCGGTCGATCCCGACACCCTGGGAGGAACCATGAAGTACTTGCTCACCGACGAGCAGACCAAGCTGTACGACGAGGTGTGCCGCTTCGCGGACGAGGTGGTCGCGCCGCGCGCCTACGACTACGACACCAAGCGCGAGCTGCCGATCGACATCATCGCCCGGATGGGCGACATGGGGCTGTTCGGCCTGCCGTTCCCCGCCGAGTACGGGGGGCAGGGCAAGGACTACGTGTCGCTGTGCCTGGCCGTGGAGGCGCTCAGCCGCGTGGACCAGTCGATCGGCGTCACGCTGGAGGCGGGCGTCGGGCTCGGCGTCGTTCCGATCTTCCGGCACGGCAGCGAGGAGCAGAAGCGGCGCTGGCTGCCGGACCTGCTGTCCGGGCGGGCGCTGGCCGGGTTCGGGCTGACGGAGGACGAGGCGGGGTCCGACGCCGGCGCCACGCGGACGACTGCCGTGCGCGACGGCGACGAATGGGTCATCAACGGTTCCAAGCAGTTCATCACCAACTCCGGCACGCCGATCACCTCGCTGGTGACCGTCACCGCCGTCACGGGCCGCAAGGAGCACGGCGGCCCGGAGCTGACGTGCTTCGTCGTGCCGACGGGCACGCCGGGGTTCGAGGTGGGGCCCGCCTACGACAAGGTGGGCTGGCACACCTCGGACACCCATCCGCTGACGTTCACCGGCGTGCGCGTGCCGCACTCGGCGATGCTGGGGGAGCAGGGCCGCGGGTACGCGAACTTCCTGCGCGCCCTCGACGAGGGCCGGGTCGCGTTCGCGGCGCTGTGCGCGGGGGCGGCGCTGGGCTGCTACGAGCAGGCGCTCGCCCGGGCCAAGGAGCGCAAGGTGTTCGGCCGGCTGATCGGGGAGAACCAGCACGTCGCGTTCACCCTCGGACGGATGCAGGCGCGCGCCCATTCGGCGCGGCTGGCGTGGATGGACGCGGCGCAGAAGCTCGTGGCGGGTGCCCCGTTCAAGGCGGAGGCGTCGCTGGCCAAGCTCATCGGGTCGGAGGCAGCGATGGACAACGCGCGCGACGCCTCGCAGATCTGGGGCGGGTACGGTTTCCTCAACGAGAACGCCGTGGCCAGGCACTACCGGGACTCGAAGGTGCTGGAGGTCGGCGAGGGAACCACGGAGGTGCAGCTCATGGTGCTGGCCCGGGAGATGGGGTTGCAGTGACGGAGCCGACGACGGAGCGGCCACCGGGCCGCGAGATCCTCCAGCGGGGGCGGTACTTCGAGGAGATGGAGATCGGGGACCGGTACCTGCACCGGCCCGGCCGCACCGCCACCGAGGCCGACGACGTCCAGTTCACCACGCTGACCATGAACGGCCAGCCGCTGCACCTGGACGCGGCGTGGTCGGCGACCCAGCCGTTCGGCCAGCGCCTGATGAACTCGATGTGGACGCTGTCCACGATGGTGGGCCTGTCCACGTGGCAGGTCACGCTCGGCACGCTCGTGGCGAACCTCGGGTTCGAGAGGGTCACGTTCCCGGCGCCGGTGTTCCACGGCGACACGGTGTACGCCGAGACGAACGTGGTGGCCAAGCGGGCCTCCGGCTCCCGGCCGGGCCAGGGGATCGTCACGCTGGAGCACGTGGGCCGCAACCAGGACGACGTCGTCGTGGCACGCGCGGTGCGCAACGGCCTGTTCTGGACGCAGGCGGCGCACGAGGCCGCGGAAGCGGGGGGCGGGCCGGCGCAGGGCTCGGCAGTGCCGGGCGACGTGCCGGACGCGGGGGATCAGTGGTGATTCCGGGACCCGCGCTCCTGTTCTGCCCGGCGGACCGGCCCGACCGGTTCGCCAAGGCCGCGTCCCGGGCGGACGGCGTGATCCTCGACCTCGAGGACGCCGTCGCGCCCGGGGCGCGGCCGGCCGCGCGCGAGGCCCTCGTCGCGGCGGGCCGCGCGGCACGGGGTAGCAGCAGGGTCGGCGGTTCCCGCGGCAGGGATGCGTCCCGTGGCGGCTCCGGCGAGCCGGGGGCCGACGAGGCCCTCGCTCTCGCGCCCGAGCGCACGATCGTGCGCGTCAACCCGCCCGGGACTCCGGATCACGAGCTCGATCTCGCGGCGGTCCGGGCCACGCCGTTCCGCACGGTCATGGTTGCCAAGGCGGACGCGAGCCTGCCGGTGCTGGACGGGCTGGACGTCGTGGCGCTGTGCGAGACGGCGGCCGGTGTCGTGGACGCGGTCGCGCTCGCCCGGCGGGAGGGCGTCGTGGCCCTCATGTGGGGTGCGGAGGACCTGGTTGCCTCCTTGGGGGGTACGTCCAGCCGGTTCGGCCCGGGGGAACGGGATCCGGGGGCGTACCGGGACGTGGCGCGGCATGCCCGGGCGACGGTCCTGCTGGCCGCGGGCGCGGCCGGGAAGCAGGCGATCGACGCGGTCCACCTGGACATCGACGACCTCGACGGCCTGCGCGCGGAGGCCGTGGACGCCGTCGCGTCCGGCTTCGCGGCCACGGCGTGCATCCACCCGAGGCATGTCGGGGTCATCCGGGACGCCTACGCCCCCACCCCGGAGGAGGTGGCGCGTGCCGAGCGGATCCTCGCGGCGGCGGACCACGAGGCCGGGGGAGGCGCGGGGGTGTTCGCGCTGGACGGCGTGATGGTGGACGAGCCCGTCCTGCGCCATGCCCGCGCGGTCCTGGCCCGGGCCGGCGCGTGACGACGCCGGGCTTGCCCCGGTACGGGTGTGCACGTGACCCTGGTGTGATGGATCGGACACGGCGCCGAGCCGGACTTTTGTCGACAAACCAGCCTTCTGCTGCGTAAACTAGGAAAGAAATCGACACGGGGTGCTGCAATCGTGGCAGCTGAGAACACACCCGTCGAACCTGATCCAGGTAGTGCCGGCGAAGGGAATGTCGAGATGCGCGCAACAGGGAATCGTCTCCCGGCCACGGTCATGACGACGGCCATGCCGCTGCCTGCGGCCACGGCGACGGCGGTGGGTGCGGCGGGCGAGCCGGCGGTGGCGTCATGAGAGTCCCGCGCGTGCTGTCGATCGCCGGATCCGACCCGTCGGGCGGGGCGGGAATCCAGGCGGACCTGAAGTCGATCGCCGCCCACGGCGGCTACGGGATGGCCGTGATCACGGCCCTGACCGCGCAGAACACCCAGGGCGTGCGGGCGGTCCACACGCCGCCCGCGGCGTTCGTCGCCCAGCAGCTGGACGCCGTCAGCGACGACATCGAGGTCGACGCGGTCAAGATCGGGATGCTGGGCACGGCGTGCGCGGCCGACGTCGTCGGCGTCTGGCTCGAGCGCGTCCGCCCGCCCGTCGTCGTGCTCGACCCCGTCATGATCGCCACCAGTGGCGACCGCCTGCTGGAGCCGAGGGCGGAGGCGGCGCTGCGGGACCTGCTGTCCCTGGCCGACGTCGTCACCCCGAACATCCCCGAGCTGGCCGTGCTCACCGGCGGGTCCGAGGCCGTCACGTGGGCGCAGGCGCTCGCGCAGGCGCGCGAGGTGGCGTCCGTGCACGACGTGCTGGTCCTGGCCAAGGGCGGCCACCTGCTCGCGTCCGACACGCCGGACGCGCTGGTCTCGGCCCACGGCGAGGTGGCGGGCGTCAGCGGGCCGCGCCTGGTGGCCACCAGCACGCACGGCACGGGGTGCTCCCTGTCCTCGGCGCTGGCGACGCTGCGGGTCGTGACCGGCTCGTGGCCCGAGGCGCTGCGGCGTGCGACGACGTGGTTGCGTGCGGCCATCGCCCGGGGCGAGAGTCTGCGGGTGGGCGGCCCGGGCGGTCACGGCCCGGTGGACCACCTGGGCATGCTCTGGGACGCCGCGGGCGTCCGCGCGCGAGCCCTGGAGTCCTGACCCGCCCGCCGTCCGCTATCCGATGAGGAGGCCGGCGGCCGCGGCGGTCAGGGCGGCCCCGGCGGCGATCCACGCGATGAGCACGTCGCGGCGGGCGCGGGCCTGGACCTGCTCCAGCGCCTGGTGCAGCACGGTGACCTCCTCGCGGGTGGCGGCGAGCTCGCCGACCACCGAGGTGGCCGCCGCATGTGCCGCGGCGGCCTCCTCGCGGGCGGTCCGTGCGTCGGCCCGGGCCCGCTCGGCGGTGATGGCCGCCTGGGACGCGGCGCCGGCGGCCTGGGCGGCGGCTGCCTCGGCTGCCTCTGCGGCGCGGCGCAGGTGCTTGCGGTCCTTGCTCTCGGACGGGGTGGGGGCGTGCACCATCGCGGAGCCGCCGACCCGGGCGCCGTCGGCTCCCGCGGGGTCGCTCATGCCGGCGTCGACGGTGGGCTGGGAGACCGTCGCGTCGCCCGGGTGTCCGGTGTCCGGGTCGTCGGTCCGGGCGAGCTGCGCCTGGACCCCGGCCTTGAGGTCCGCGATGAGGGGCCGGGGATCCCAGGCCATCCGCTGAGGCCTGTGCGCCGCGTGCCGCGGGGAGTCGTCGAGGGGCGCCATGGCGATGAAGGTGCCAGCGCGAACACCGCCCGGGGTGCGCCGGCCGCCTCTCGTCTCAGAGGGCGAACGCCGCTCCGAGGGCGGCCAGTGCCAGCACGACGGCGACGACCGCGACGACGGTGGCCGTGCCCGCCTTCTTCGCCGCACCGGCCGCCGCGTCGCGGGCGGCGGTGGCGGACTTCTCGGCGTCGGCCAGCGATACCGCCAGGCGGGCGAGCTCGTCGCGCTGTGCCTCGGTCTTCTCGCGCAGGCCGGCGATCGCGCGGTCCGCAGCCTCGGTGGCGTCGGTGGTGGCGGTGACCCGCTGCTCGACGTCGTCGATCCGCGCGGCCGCGGTCTCGCGGGCCTCGCGCGTCTCGGCGCGGGCCTCGTCCAGGCCCTGCCGCGCGGCGTCGGCCGTCTCCGCGGCGGCGTCGGCGCGGGCCCGGGCTTGCGCGACGTCCTCGCCGGTGCGGCGGTCGAGCTCGTCGAGCCGGGTCAGGAGCTGGGCGGCGGCGTCGCCACCGGCGGCCGACAGGTCGCGCTTGCCGGTGTCGAGGAAGGCGTCGGCCCAGGTGCGGCGCTTCTTGCCGGTCTTGGTCCGGCGCGGCTCGTCGTCGCCGGCGTGCGCGGCGGCCTCGGCGGCGGCGCGCACGTGCGGCGGGATGTCGACGGACGGCGCCGGGTACTCCTCGGGGTCGCCGGACTGTTCGTCGTCGCGCGCGCCGCTCTCGGAGTCGGGGATCTTGATCGGGGCGGTCAGGAGCTCCCGCAGCCGTTCGATGCGGCCGTCGTCCTCGGTGGCGTCACTGTCGTCAGAGGTGATCTGGCGCTCGTCGCTCATGGGGGAAACGTACCGATCTGGGCGACTCCGCGCGACGTTTCCGCCGTCGTGTCGCGGAATTGGTGCCGGGATCGTCCGCGGGCGTGACGTCCGGCACAGCGCGCGACGGTTGGACATGGGGGAAGTGTCGGCTAACTTAGGTCAGGCATGCCTAACCATTGCCGCGTGGTGCCGGGAGGCCGTCGTGACGGCGGACCGGGGGCGTGCTCGTCCTGTCGGTCCCCATCCGAGGAGCCTCGCGCATGTCCTCAGCCCTGCCCGCAGCAGCCCGCAGCGCCACCACCGTGACGTCGTCGTCCGCCGTTCCCGGCACGAGCCGCACCACCGCGCCGCACGACGGTGCCGCACTGCTGCGCGGCGACACCGCCGCCGACTACGCGCGTGCCACGCGGGCGGTGGTGGACGACGTCGCCCGCCGCGTCGCGGCCGTCAGGCAGCCGTTCAGCGGTGCGGGGCGGGTGGAGCTCGGCGAGCGCTGCGACGCCGTCGATCTCGACGCGCCGGGCATCGGGACCGAGGGTGCGCTGGCCGAGGCGGCCGACCTGTACGCGGGCAACGCGGTGTGGTTCCACCACCCGGCCTACGCCGCGCACCTGAACTGCCCGGTCGCCGTGCCGGCGGTCGCCGCGGACGCGATGGCGTCCGCGATCAACACCTCGCTGGACACCTACGACCAGTCGGGCGCCGCGACCCTCATGGAGCGCCGCCTGGTCGACTGGACGGCGGCGCGCATCGGCTTCCCCGTGGGCCGCGACGAGCGCGGTGAGGCGGCGGGCGCGGACGGGGTGTTCACCTCCGGCGGCACGCAGTCCAACCTGCAGGCGATGTTCCTTGCCCGGCAGCGCGCGCTGGAGGGCCTGCGCGGCGCCGAGCGCGCCGTTGCGCAGTCGCGCCTGCGGATCCTGGCCACGGCGTCGAGCCACTTCTCGGTGGCCAAGTCCGCGCTGCTGCTCGGCCTGTCGGAGGACGCCGTCGTCCCGGTCGACGGGGACGACGACGGCCGCATGGACCCCGACGCGCTCGGCCGCGCCCTGACCGACGTCGCCCGCGCCGGCGACACCGCGATGGCGGTCGTCGCGACCGCCGGCACCACCGACCGCGGCTGCGTCGACCCGATCCTCCCGGTCGCGGACCTCGCCGACGCGACCGGCGCCTGGCTGCACGTGGACGCCGCCTACGGCTGCGGGCTGCTGGTCAGCCCCACCCGGCGCGGGCTGCTGGCCGGCATCGAGCGGGCCCGCAGCGTCACGGTCGACTACCACAAGGCGTTCTTCCAGCCGGTCTCCTCCAGCGCGCTGATCGTGCGCGAGGCCGCCGACATGGCCCGCGGCTCCTGGCACGCCGACTACCTCAACCCCGAGCGGGAGAACGGCGAGCTCAACCCCGACCCGAACCAGGTGGGCAAGTCCCTGCAGACCACCCGCCGGTTCGACGCCCTGAAGCTGTGGGTCACCCTGCGGGCGCTGGGCGCCGACGGCCTGGGGCGGCTGGTCGACGCGACGTACGACCTGGCGGCGGCCGTGCACGCGGACCTTGCCGACGACCCGCAGCTGCGCCTGGTCGCGCGCACCGACCTGTCCACGGTCATGTTCCGCTACGAGCCGGACGGGCTCGCCCCGGAGCACGCCGACGCCCTCGTGTCCCAGGTGCGCCGCGTCCTGTTCGACTCGGGCCGGGCGCTGGTGGCCAAGACGATCGCCGACGGCCGCCCCTGCCTCAAGCTCACCCTGCTCAACCCCGACATGACGCTCGACGACGTGCGCGCCGTCCTGGACCTCGTGCGCTCGGCCGCCCAGGGCCTGCTGGCGGGTGAGGAGCTCGCCGGCCTGGACGTGCCGCCGTGCCGCGACGTCCATCCCCGGCTGACCCGCGAGGAGACCGACTGATGCGCACCTACGACCTGGCCGGGGTCGGAATCGGCCCCATGAACCTCGGGCTCGCCGCGCTCGCCGAGCCCCTCGACGACGTGGACGCCGTCTTCCTCGACCAGCGGCCCGGGTTCTCCTGGCACCCCGGGATGCTCATCGAGGGCACCACGCTCCAGGTGCCGTTCCTCGCCGACCTCGTCACCATGGCCGACCCGACGTCGCCGTACTCGTTCCTGGCCTGGCTCAAGGAGACCGGGCGGCTGTACCAGTTCTACATCCGCGAGTCCTTCTACCCGCTGCGCGCCGAGTACGACGCCTACTGCCGCTGGGCGGCCGGCCGTATCGCCGAGGCCGCCCCGGGGACGCTGCGCTGGGGGCGGCGCGTGACCGCCGTCGCGCACGACGCCGCGGACGACGTCTTCGTCCTGACCGCGCAGATCGCCGGGCCCGACGGCGTGACCGAGGAGAAATACCGTGCCAGGCACCTGGTGCTGGGCACCGGGACGACGCCGCGACTGCCCGCCGAGCTGCGCGACCTGGCAGGAGCCGGGCCCGTGGTGCACACCGGGAACTACCTGCCCAGCCGCGACGCGCTCGCCGCCACGGGCGCCGTGACCGTGGTCGGCAGCGGACAGTCCGCGGGGGAGGTGTACCGCGACCTGCTCGACGGCCTCGCGACCGGGCCCGGCGGCGCCAGCCCCTACCGCCTGGACTGGGTGACGCGCAGCAGCCGCTTCTTCCCCATGGAGTACACCAAGCTCACCCTCGAGATGACCTCGCCCGAGTACACCGACCACTACGTGTCCCTCCCGCAGGACCTGCGCGACCGCCTCGGCCGCGAGCAGCGGAACCTGTACAAGGGCATGAGCGGCGACCTCGTCGACGACATCTACGACACCCTCTACCGCAAGTCGGCTCTCGGGACGACGCTGCCGACAACCCTCCTGTCCGACTGCGAGGTCACCGCCGCCCGCCTCGACCCCGCCGGGGCAGACGGCACCGGCGAGTACGTCCTGACCCTGCGCCACGGCCAGACCGGCCAGGAGACCGAGCACCGCACCCGCGCCGTCGTGGCCGCCACCGGGTACGCACACACCACCCCCGAGTTCCTCGCCCCCGTGCTCGACCGGATCGACCTCGACGCCCGCGGCCGCCTCGTCGTGCGACGCGACTACACCGTGGACGCCGAACGCCGCGTCTTCGTGGCGGGCGGCGAGGAACACACCCACGGCGTCACCGCCCCCGATCTCGGCTTCGCCCCGTGGCGCGCCTCGGTCATCCTCGCCCGCGTCACCGGCCACGAGCCCTACCCGATCGAACGCCGCATCGCGTTCCAGACCTTCGGGCTCCGTTCCCCGGAGCCGGACTGGGACCTGTTGTCCGACACCACCGCCGTCGGCGAGGAGGCAGCGCGATGAGCGACGCGAACAGCACCACGATCTTCCGGGCCGCGACCCGCGTCGGGGAGATGACCGTCGAACCCGTCGACCCCGCCCGCCACGCCGCCCTCCTGCACGACTGGCTCGCCCACCCCGCCTCCCGCTACTGGGAGATGGGCCACCTCACCACCGGCCAGGTCCACGACTACCTCACCGCCGTCACCTCCGACGACGCCCAGAACGGCTGGCTCCTGCGCCGCTCGGGCCAGCCCCTCGCCTACGCCGAGACCTACGACCCCTCCCGCACCGTCCTGGACGGCCTGCCGACCGGCATCCTCGACCACCGGCCCGGCGACCTCGGCATGCACGTCCTGGTCGCGCCACCGCCACCCGCGCAGGGCCCGGAGCCCCGCATCTCCGGCCTCACGGACGCCGTGATGGGCACGGTCATGCGGTTCTGCTTCGCCCCTCCCGCCACGCCCGCGGCGCCCGCCGGTCCCGACGACGACGCCACGCCGACACCCGCCACCACGCCCCGCACGGGTGGCCGCGGCGCCCTGCGCGTCGTCGTCGAACCCGACGCCCGCAACAGCGCGATCCACGCCAAGAACGCCGCCGCCGGATTCCGCGTCCTGCGCGACATCGACCTCGTGACCGACGGCCACGCGAAACGCGCCCGCCTCAGCGTCTGCACCCGCGACGACTTCGACGCCTCCCCCCTCGGCGACGGCACCGGCCCCCTCAGCGCCGAACCTGCCGCACACCTGCGCCCGGCACTCGCCGACGCCGCACACCGGCACCTGGTCGCCAAGGCGCTCGCGGAGTTCACGCACGAGCGCCTGGTCCTGCCGGAGCCTGCGGGGGAGTCCGCCTCCGCGGGCGGTGCCACGGGGGCGGGCGGCGCCGGGACCCGTGGAGCTCGGGCCGGCGGCTCCGCGTTCGAACACGGGTTCGACGCCGCGGCGCGGGCCGTGACGCACGACGAACCCCGCGAGTACGTCCTCGTGCTCGACGCCGCACGACGCCGCCCGGACGGCACAGACGGCACACCCGACGACAGTACGGCGGACGCCACGCCACGCCAGGCCGACGGCGCCGGCCGCGTCACCTACCGGTTCACGGCCCGCCGGTACCTGCTGGAGCACTGGGTGATCGACGAGGCCGGCCTGCGGCGGACCCGCACCGGGCTGGACGGCATCGATCGCCCGGCGCCGGTCGACGTGCTGGAGCTGGTCGCGGAGCTGCAGCCGCTGCTGCGGATCCCGGAGGATCTGCTGCCGGTGTATCTGGAGGAGCTGTCGTCCACGCTGGCCGGGGCGATGGCGAAGCGGGAACGGGAGGCGGTGGGCGCCACGCCGTCGTCGGCGGGCCTGGTGGGCGCGCTGGCCGGGCCGGACGTCGCGGGCGCGTTCCAGGCGGTCGAGTCCGCGATGACGGAGGGCCACCCGGGCTTCGTGGCGAACAACGGGCGGATCGGCTTCTCGCTGTCCGACTACCGCGCCTACGCGCCCGAGCGGGCGGGCCGCCTGCGGCTGATGTGGCTCGCGGCGCGGCGTGAGCACACCCACCTGTCCCTCGGCGCCGGTGAGACCGAGGGTGGGCTGTACGGGACGCCGTCGTCGGGCGGGGAGCTGGCAGGCGCCGAGCGGGCCGCGTTCGCCGACCGGCTGGCCGCGCGTGGCCTGGACCCGGACGACTACCTGTACCTGCCCGTCCACCCGTGGCAGTGGGAGCACCGGGTGGCGATCACGTTCGCCGCCGACGTCGCCCGGGAGGACCTCGTACCTCTGGGCGCGGGCGCCGACGAGTACACGCCGCAGCAGTCGATCCGCACCATGTTCAACACCACCCGCCCGGACCGGCACTACGTGAAGGTCGCCACCGCCATCCAGAACATGGGCTTCCTGCGCGGCCTGTCCCCGACGTACATGCGCGACACCCCGGCGGTCAACGACTGGGTCGCCGGCGTCGTGACCGGTGACGAGACGCTGCGCCGCGCCGGGTTCGGCGTGTTGCGCGAGCTCGCCGCCGTCGGCTACACGGGCGACGTCTACCACCGCACGCGGTTCGGGAACCCGTACCGCAAGATGCTCGCGGCGCTGTGGCGCGAGTCGCCCCTGCCGCGGCTGGCCGAGGGGGAGCGCGTGGCGACCATGGCCGGGCTGCTGCACCGCGACGCGACCGGCACCGCGCTGGCCACGTCCCTGATCCGGGCCTCCGGCCTGGACGCGGAACGCTGGGTGCGGTCCTACCTGGACGCCTACCTCTACCCGCTGGTGCACTGCCTGCTCGCCCACGACCTCGCGTTCATGCCGCACGGCGAGAACCTCGTCCTCGTGCTCCGCGACCACGTCGTCACCAGGGCGTTCATGAAGGACATCGGGGAGGAGGCCGCGGTCCTCGGGCCCCGGCCGCTGCCCGCGCGGATCGAGCGCGTGCGCGCCCTCGTGCCCGACGACGAGAAGGCCCTGGCCGTCTTCACCGACATGTTCGACGGCGTGCTCCGCCACCTGTCCGGCATCCTCGCCGCCGACGGCGCCCTGCCCGCGCACCGCTTCTGGACGCTCGTGGGCGAGGCCGTGGACCGGCACCGCGACGAGCACCCCGGCATCGCCGCCCGCCACGGCCGCGGCATCGGCGTCGACCTGCGCGCCGAGACCTTCGCGCACTCCTGCCTCAACCGGCTCCAGCTGCGCGACACCCGCCACATGGTCGACCTGACCGACCAGGCCTCGTCCCTCATCTACGCGGGACGACTGGCGAACCCGATAGGAGCTACGGTGCCCGCGTGACCCAGACACCCCCCTTCGATCTCTACCGCGACACGCACGGCATCCCCCATGTCCGTGCCGCCACCGAGCAGGCCCTCGCCTACGGGCAGGGCTACGTCACGGCGCTCGACCGCGCCGACCAGATCGAGACCGGCCGCGCCCGCGCCGAAGCGAGACTCGCCGCCCGCACCGGCCCCGACGGCCTCGCCTGGGACCGCTTCGCCGTCCGCGTCCGCCTCGCCGACACCGCACGGCGCACCGCGGACGCACTCGCCCCACCCGAACGCGAATGGCTCGCCGCCTACGCTCGCGGCGTCAACGCCGGCCTCGCCACCAGGAGGGACGACGCCGGCGCCGGCGGAGACCCCGCCGGAGGAGGCGGAGCGAGCGACGGCCCCTGGCAGCCGTGGACACCGATCGGGATGTTCCTCGTCGACCACGTCCTGTTCAACGGGTTCCCCGCCGTGCTCTGGCGCGACCACGTCGCCCGCACCCTCGGACCCCGGTTCCCCGACGTCCCGCCCGCGACCCTCGCCACCTGGTTCGCGGCCGACGGCGGCCCCGGCGCGGGCAGCGCCTCCGGCTCCAACGCCTGGGCCGTCGCCCCGGACGCGACGACGTCGGGCAGCCCCCTCCTCGCGGGCGACCCGCACCGCATCCTGGAACTGCCCGGCACCTACCAGCAGATCAGGCTCGCCTGCACCGCACAGGGCGGGAACGACGACGAGGTCGCGTACGACGTCGTCGGCCTCGCCTTCCCCGGCGTACCCGGCGTCCAGCACTTCGGGTACGCCCTGACCGACGGCGGCACCGGCGTCGCCACGACCGGCGTCGCCTGGGGCATCACCAACGCCATGGCCCACCACGTGGAGGTCTTCGAGGAGCGGCTCCGCCGAGCCCCCGACGGCGGCTGGGAGGCCCAGGGCCCCGACGGCTGGGAACCGGCGGCCGGCGGGCGCGAGACGATCGAGATCCGCGACACCGACGGCGAAGCCGCCGAACGCGGGAGTGCCGGCGGCGACCACGGCACCACCGGCGGCGAGGGAGCCGCCAGCCGACACCGGCGACCCCCGGAGCGGGAAACCGTCCCGTGGATCGAGACCCCGCGCGGCGTCTGGGCCGCCACCCGGGAGGACTCCCGCCCCGGCCACGCCCCACGCCAGTTCACCATCCGCTGGCCCGTACGCATCCTGGCCGACGCCGGCGTACCCACCTGGCGCCGCCTCCTGCGCTCACGATCCGCCCGCGACGTCGCCACCGCGTTCGCCGACGGCTGGGTCGACCCCGTCAACCGCGTCCTCACCGCCGACTCCACGGGCGAAATCCTCAGCCTCACCGCCGGCCGGGTCGCCCACCGCGACCCCGACGAACGCGTCCTGCCCGTCCCGGCATGGACCGACGCCGCCCGCCCACGCCCCTGGACGCGCCTCCCCGTACCCGAGCCCGTGACGTCCGGCATCGCCGTCGACGCCAACGAACGCCCGGCCGCGGCGTCGGACGTGACGACCGGCACCACCGGCTCCACCACACCGGGCACCGACGACGGACAACGAACCGACCGTCCACGCGACCGCCGCCGGCACCGCGAAACCCACGCACTCGGCTGGTCCTACGCCCCCTACCGCGCCGACCGGATCCGCGAACTCCTCGCCGACCCGCCCCCCGCCCGCGAGTCACCCGACACCCAGCACCGCATCCACGCCGACGTCACCAGCCGCGCAGCACTCGACCTCATGGCCCGGCTCGGCACCCCGCCGCAACTCCGCCCCTGGGCACAGGCCGGCGCGCCGATGGACGCCGACAGCCCCGACGCCGCCACCTTCACCCGATGGCGCGACGCACTCGTCCAGCACCTCGCGAACGACCCCCGCCTGCACGCCCTGCGCACCACCGGATCGCCCTACGGCGAGATCTTCGACCCCTGGTTCGTCCCCGAGGTCGCCATCGGATTCGGCCTCCTGCGGCTCCTGGACGCCCTGAACCCCGACACCGAGAACCTCCCGGACGTGAACTCCCCGGACACGGAGACCCCGCAGGCCCACGACACGACGCAGACCCACGTCGCGACGCACCCCGCACCCGACGACACACCCGGCCCCGGCCACACCAGCACGGACACACCCCGCCCCGACCAGCACGGCGCTCGCGGCGGCACCCCCACCACCTGGGGCGACCTGCACACCCTCACCCCGGTCCGCCTCCCCGGCGGCCCCGAACTGGCCTTCCCCGCCGCACCCGTCTCCGGCGACAACGACACCGTCCGGTGCACCGGCAGCACACCAGGGCTGACACCGCAGGGCGCTCGCGGATCGGTGGCGCGCTGGATCTGGGACCTCGCGGACCGCCGCGCGAGCCGCTGGGTGGTGCCGTTCGGCGCGAGCGGCGTGCCCGGCGACCCGCACGTCGCCGACCAGCACGAGACCTGGGCGGCCGGCGGCACGATCCCCGTCGAGACCGACTGGGACCGGCTGACGCCGGTCGACCTGAGCCGCGTGCTCCAGCGACCGTCCGCGGGGACCGGTCGGAGGGGGACCGAACCGAGAAGGAAGACACATGGACAACCTGACTGACGCGGCCCCGGAGCACGAACCGGGTGCGGCCCCGGACGAGACCCCTGCCCCGCCGTCGGCCGAGCCGCCGGACGGTACCCCGGTCCACCCGTCGGACACCCCACGGCCCGGGTCCCACCAGCGGCTCCTGCACGGCCCCCGCGGCGCGGAGGTATGGCGGACGACGACGCCGCGTGGCGTGATCGCCGCGCACGTGCTGGACCCGGTGGCGGACCTCGACGTCCTGCACACCTGGGTGACCGAGCCGCGCGCCCGGTTCTGGGGCCTGGGCGAGCTGACGCGCGACGAGCTGCGCGAGACGTACGAGTTCGTCGACTCCCTGCCCACGCACAACGCCTACCTGGTGCGCTGGGACGGCATCCCGGTCGCGCTCGTGCAGGCGTACCACCCGGAGGACGACCCGGTGGCCACGGCCTACCCCGTCGCCGAGGGCGATCTCGGCCTGCACTTCTTCCGGGCGCCCGCGCTCCCGGAGCACGCCGGCGGGGGAGCGGAGAGCTGGGCGGTGCTGGGTTCGGCGCTGACGGGCTTCCTCTTCGCGGGACCGGGTACGCGGCGGCTGATCGGGGAGCCGGACGCGAACAACGCGGCCGCGCTCGCCCGGATGACCATGTTCGGCTTCGAAGCGGGCGAGCGCGTCCACTTCGAGTCCCCGAACGGCCCCAAGGACGCGGTGATGGCGTACCTGACCCGGGAGCGGGCGGGGCTCTAGGGAGCCCGATGTCCACCCCCGGCTCGACGAATAAAAGTGTGCCAAGCGCGGAGCGCCGACTGTTCGCCCGGGCAAATGACTTGCCTCCGGTGAGATAATTGCCGCGATGCCAAATGACCCCACAGGTACCCCCCTGTCCACGTTCGCATCGATTCGACGCCTCTTTCCGTACGTCCGCTCCGCCATTCCGCCGCTGACCGGCGGCCTGCTGTCCGCCCTCGGCGCGAGCCTCGCGGCGCTGGCGATCCCGCATGTGCTGCAGTACGTCGTGGACGGCCCGCTGACCCGGGGCGTCGCGACGCGCGACTGGACCGGGCTCGCCTGGTCCGTGGCGCTCGTGCTCGCGTTCGGGCTGGCCGAGGTGGGCCTGGTGGCGCTGCGCCGCAACCTCGTCATGTTCCCGGGCACCCGCGTCGAGCACACGATGCGTATGGCGATGTTCCGCCACCTCCAGGACCTGCCCGCCGCGTTCCACGACACGTGGCCCGGCGGCCAGCTGCTCTCCCGCGTCATGGGGGACCTGGGACTGCTGCGTCGCTGGCTGGTGTTCGGCCTGCTGCAGCTCGTGCTGAACGTCTGCACCATCGCCGTCGGCGTGGGCGTGCTGGTCGCGACGGCGGGCTGGCTCGGGCTGATCTACCTCGCCGGCGCCCTGCCGGTGGTCGTGATCGTGTACCGCTTCTCCCGCAGGTACCGCGTCATCTCGCGCCGTTCCCAGGACCAGTCCGGCGACCTCGCCACCACCGTCGAGGAGTCGGTCCACGGCATCCGCGTGCTCAAGGCGTTCGGCCGGGGGCACGACGCGCTGCACTCGTTCACCGGCCAGGCCGACACGCTGCGCCGCACGGAGCTGCACAAGGCGTCCGTCGACGCCCGCCTCATGGCCGCCCTCACCCTCATCCCCGAGGTCACGCTGGGCGTCTGCCTCGTGCTCGGCGTCTGGCTGGCCGGCACCGGGCAGATGACCGTCGGCGACCTGGTGCTGTTCTTCGCCACGACCGCCGTCGTCAACGGGCCCGTCGTCGACCTCGGCATGAGCCTGTCCATGACGATCAACGCCCGTAGCGCCGTCGACCGCTACTTCGAGGTCATGGAGACCGCGCCCGGCCTCACCGACCCCGAGCACCCCGCGACGCTGCCCGCCGGCCGGCGCGGCGACGTCGCCCTGCGGGACGTGGCCTTCGCCTACCCCGACGCCGGTCGCGGGGCCCGCCCCGTCCTGGAGCACGTCGACCTCGACCTGCCCGCCGGGACGACGACGGCCCTGGTGGGCCTCACCGGCTCCGGCAAGTCCACCCTCGCGATGCTCGTCCCGCGCATCTACGACGTCACCGGCGGCCAGGTGCTGCTCGACGGCGTCGACGTGCGCGACCTGACCCGCCACGACCTGCGCGGGCACGTCGCCGTCGCGTTCGAGGACCCCACCCTGTTCTCCGCCTCCGTCCGGGAGAACGTCCTGCTCGGCGTCCCCGAGTCCGGCCCCGACGCCGTCGACGAGGCCGAACGCACCCGCCGCCTGCACGAGGCCCTCGAGGTCGCCCAGGCGGGGTTCGTCCACGACCTGCCCGACGGCGTCGAGACCCGCATCGGCGAGGAAGGCCTCTCCCTGTCGGGCGGCCAGCGCCAGCGACTGGCCCTCGCGCGCGCCATCGCCGCCCGCCCCCGCGTCCTCGTGCTCGACGACCCGCTCTCCGCGCTCGACGTCACCACCGAGGAGGCCGTCACCCACCGCCTGGCGGAGGTTCTGCGCGGCACCACCACCCTCGTGATCGCCCACCGTCCCTCCACCGTGGCCCTCGCCGACCGGGTCGCCGTCCTCGAGGGCGGCCGCATCACCGCCGTCGGACCCCACAGCGAACTGCTCGCCACGAACGCCCACTACC
Organism: Myceligenerans halotolerans; assembly: GCF_054782975.1. Lineage (NCBI taxonomy): Bacteria > Bacillati > Actinomycetota > Actinomycetes > Micrococcales > Promicromonosporaceae > Myceligenerans > Myceligenerans halotolerans. The sequence continues at coordinate 172,087 of NZ_BAAGRL010000021.1, read as the reverse complement.
GCCACGTCATTTCCAGCCTCGAGGAGGACTACGTGTCGCACGACCGGCCCGGCCCGTCCGCCGCCCCCGCCGACGAGGAGGTGAGCGCATGAGCGCGCCCGCGGACCGGCGTCGTCCCACGGACGCCGCGCACGACGACGAGACCCGCTTCGACCGCGTCACCTCCCGCGCCGTACGCCGCCGTTCCATCGCGCTGCTCGGTGACCTCCTGCGCCCGCACGTCCGCCTGCTCGCCCTGGCGGCCGTGCTGGTCACCCTCTCCAGCGCCGCGCAGGTCGCCGGTCCCTGGCTGGTCTCCCTGGCGATCGACGACGCCCTGCCCGCCCTGCCCGGCGACGTCGTCCCCCTCGCCGCGGTCGGCGGCGCCTACCTGGCCGCCGCCGTGCTCGCCGGCATCGCGATCGGCGCCTACCGCCGCGTCGCCGCCAGGATCGCCCAGAACGTCCTCCTCGACCTGCGGCGCCGCGTCTTCCGCCAGACCCAGCGCCTCAGCCTCGAGTTCCACGAGTCCTACACCTCGGGGCGGATCATCTCCCGCCAGACCAGCGACCTCGAGGCCCTGCGCGAGCTGCTCGACGGCGGCCTCGTGGGCGTCATCTCGTCACTGCTGGTCATGCTGTTCACCGCCGTCGGGCTGACGATCATCGACCCGCTGTCCGGGCTGCTGCTCATGACCGGGCTCGTTCCCGCCTGGTTCCTCATGCGCTGGTTCCGCAAGCACTCGCAGATCGCCTACCGCGAGCAGCGCACCTGGTCCGCGCGCCTCATCGTGAAGTTCGTCGAGACGATGACCGGCATCCGCGCGGTCCAGGCGTTCAACCGCGAGGCCACCACGGAGCAGGACTACGGCCGGATCGGCCAGGCGTACCGCGACGCCAACCTCCGCATCTTCGGGATCAACGGGCGCTTCGCCCCGGGACTGCTGCTCATCGGCAACGTGACCGTCGTCCTGGCGCTGGCCGCGGGCGGCTGGCGGGTGCTGGAGGGCACCCTGGCGGTCGGCGTACTGGTGGCAGTGCTGCTGTACGTGAAGCGGTTCTTCGCGCCGATCCAGCAGATCGCGATGTTCTACAACGCGTTCCAGTCCGCGGCGGCCGCGCTCGAGAAGGTGTCGGGGCTGCTGGCGGAGGAACCCACCGTCGTCGAGCCCGCCGACCCCGCCGACCTGCCCGCACCGCGCGGCGAGCTGCGGCTGGACGGCGTGCGCTTCGGCTACGGCGACGGCCCCGTCGTGCTGCCCGGCCTCGACCTGACGATCCCCGCCGGGCAGACCGTGGCGCTGGTGGGCAGCACCGGCGCCGGCAAGTCGACGATCGCGAAGCTGGTGACCCGGTTCTACGACGCGACCGGCGGGCACGTCCTGGTCGACGGCGTCGACATCCGCGACATCGCCTCGCCGGTGCTGCGCCGCCACGTGGTGATGGTGACGCAGGAGGCGTACCTGTTCAGCGGGTCGGTGGCGGAGAACATCGCGCTCGGGCGGCCCGCCGCCACCCGCGCGGAGATCGAGGCGGCGGCCCGCGCCGTAGGCGTCCACGAATTCGTCACGAGCCTGCCGGACGGCTACGACACCGAGGTGAACAAGCGCGGCGGGCGGGTGTCGGCGGGGCAGCGGCAGCTGCTGTCGTTCGCGCGCGCGTTCCTGGCCGACCCGACGGTGCTGGTGCTCGACGAGGCGACGTCGTCCCTGGACCTGCCCGGGGAACGGCTCGTGCAGCGCGGCCTGCAGTCGCTGCTCGCGGACCGCACGGCGATCATCATCGCGCACCGGCTGTCGACCGTGGAGATCGCGGACCGCGTGCTCGTGCTGGAGGGCGGCGAGGTCGTGGAGGACGGCACCCCCGAGGAGCTCGTGGACGACGGCGGCCGGTTCGCCGCGCTGAACGCGGCGTGGCAGGACTCGCTGGTCTGACTCAGGCGAAGTGCCGCGCCCGCGACGTGGCCGGCGCCGCCGGGTAGGAGCCCGTCAGGGTCGTCTCCGGCGGGACGTGCGACGGCGGCGCCCAGGCCGGGAGGGGCTCGGGCACGGCGCGCGCGGTCGTCGCGGAGGGGGTCGCCGGCGCGGGGGCGCGGTGCGCGCCGCGGGCGGGCGGCGTCGCGGAGCGCGAGGGCGCGTCGTAGGTGGTGGGTACGGGGTTGCGCGGCTGCGTGTCGGAGAGGTCCGGTGCGAGGGTGTTCGGCGGCGCCTGGTACGCGGGTGCCGGGTTGCGGGGCGCGGGCGCCTGAGGCGTCGGCGTGGACCACGTCTGCGGCGTGTAGGGCCGGGGTGTGTACGGCTCGTGCGGGACATACCCGGCCGCTGGTGTCACCGGGGCCGGGGCCGGGGCCGGGGCCTGCGGCGTGGGCGCGGACCAGGCGCGCGGCGTGTACGGCTCGGGCGTGGCGTGTGCCGCCGGGCGCGCGGAGTGCTGTGCGGAGTACTGCCCGTGCGTCGGCGCGGCCGGCAGCGCCGGGGTCGCGGCGATGCGCAGCTCCTGGTGGATGCGGCCGGAGAGGCTCGCGGCGATCGCGAAGCGCAGCGGGGCGAGGTTCTCCACCGCCATCGACCCGGTCACGGCGGGCGGGGGGACGAAGGCGAAGACCTCGTCGTCGGCGAGGCCCATGCCGCGCTGCTCGGCCTGGTGCAGGGTCTCCTCCAGCAGGTACTCCGCGCGGCCGTCCGGCGATTCGAGCTCCCCGAACATCTCGTCCATGGAGTGCCACCGCATCTCGAGCGTGCCCTCGACGGTGTCGAGGAACCACCATCCCGCCGGCGACTGCAGGAAGATGTCACCGAAGCACGAGGCGAACCGGGGCACCTGATCGGTGACGCCGAGCCAGCTCCACGAGGCGAGAGCGAAGTCGTAGGCGACGGGGGTGAACTCTCGGATCAGGTGCACCCTTCGATGTTGCCATGATCACACTCCGAAAAAAAGGACTGCGACGGACATATCTCTTATGGCCGAAACCTTTTACAGGAGCGTGACACGTTGGCGGAGCCCACAGTGTGCGCCGGAACTCCGGGATGGTACGAACAGCGCCGCGTTCTACCTGGTGAGGCGGCCGGCACGCATCGGCTGCACGACGACGCGCGGTGCCTCGCGTGTCCACCAGTGCCCGGTCGCGGCGCGCTCGGCGGGGGTCGTGTACCGGTAGCGCCAGGCGACGGCGCGGACCCAGCGGGGACGCTCGCCGTCGAAGGGGTCCGTGCGCAGCAGGCGGAGCGTGGGAGCGTCGGCCTCCAGGAGGCGGCGCAGCAGCACGACGAACCAGTCCGAGGAGTGGCCCAGGGGCAGGAACCACATCTGCCAGTCGAGCCGCAGGTGGTACGGCGCCCACTGCGGCGGGCGGCGCGCCGGGTCACCGGGCTTGCCGCGGAACTGGTACTCCCGCCACGCGGCCGGGCTGCCGTCCGGTGCCCGCGACGCCTCGCCGGGCTCCTCGGCGAGCGTGCCCTCGACGACGATCTCGATCCGCCGCTTCGTCATCGACCCGAAGGCCCCGTAGGCGTTGACGAGCCGGAACGGCTCGAACGAGGCGTTCATGCGCTGGTACGGGGAGGCGAGATTGAGCGCCGGCCGGACCGACAGGACGGCCAGCAGCAGCATCGCGGCGCTGACCACGGCCACGTAGGCCACGGGCACGGCGGCGCCGGGCACGGCCGCCCCGGACGTCCCTGCGACGGCGGTCACGGGCAGCCCCGTCCAGCCGAGCAGCCACTCCCACGTGCCGTCCGAGACGACACCGAGCCCGAGCAGGATCGTGGCCCAGTTGAGCCACGCGAAGTTCCCGGTGACCACGAGCCAGCCCTGCGTCAGGACGACGGCGAGACCCGCCACCGACGCGAACGGCTGGGGCAGGAGGAGCAGCCACGGCAGCCCGAGCTGCGTCACGTGGTTCCCGGCCACCTCGACCCGGTGCCACCAGCGCGGCAGGTGGTGCGCGTGCCAGGAGAACGGGCCCGGCATCGGCTGCGTCTCGTGGTGGTAGTCGAGCGCCGTCAGGTCGCGCCAGGCGGGGTCGCCGCGCCACTTGATGAGCCCGGCGCCGAGCTCGATGCGGAACAGGAGCCAGCGCACGGCCAGGATCGTGAGGACCGGCGTCGCGACGCCGTCGGACATGCCGAACGCACCCGGCGAGCCCAGGAACGCGACCACGAACCCGGCCTCGCACAGCAGCGTCTCCCAGCCGAACCCGTAGAACCGCCCGCCGGCGTTCACCACGGACAGGTAGCCGAACCACAGTGCGCCGAAGCAGAGCATCGGCACCCACCAGTCCCCGGCCTGCGGCAGCCCGGCGGCGGCCGCCGCGCCCAGCGTGATCCCGCACCACGCGACGGCCACGAGGAGCCGGTCGGAGTAGCGCACGCGGAACAGGCTCGGGCCGTCGCGCCAGGTCGTGGCAGACAGCCGGCGGGGTGCGGGGATGAGTCCGTGCTCCCCGCACAGGGGGCGGAACTGGCGCAGCACGCCCCAGAACGCGACGACGTAGAGGGCGCCGAACCCGCGCTGGAGCACCTGCCGCGCCACGTCGTAGTCGGTGGTGGTCCACCAGGTCAGCCAGTCGGGCATGGCGGCGCTCCCCGGACTCGCGCGTCAGGAGACCGCGGCGAGCTGATCCTCGTCGGCGAAGCGCTGCCCGACGGCGGCCAGCCGCGCGATGAGCTCGCGCGCGGGCGGCGTGGGCGCGCCGATGGTGAGCGCCATGATCCGCCGGATGGCACCGGGTAGGGGAGCGGTCACCACACCCGGGTCCCGGTGCGCGCGCAGCGTGAGCGCGGGAACCGTGCTGACCCCGGCTCCCGAGGCGACGAGCGCCTGGATGGCGACGTAGTCGTCCGTCTCGAACGCGATGCGGGGGGCGAATCCGGCCTGGGCGCAGCGGGCCAGGAGGTCGGCGCGACAACGTTCGCAGCCGGCGATCCACTCGGCGTCGGCCAGGGTGGCGAGGGGCGGCGCGTCGCAGACTCCGTCGGCGGCGTCCGCGGGCGCGTCGGCGACCGAGCGCACGAGGTGCACGGGTTCGTCGAAGACGTCGGTCACCTCGAAGCGGGACAGGTCCTCGATGCTGCGGGTGTGCTTGACGTCGGTGTGCTCGAAGACGAGGGCGACGTCGACCTTCCCGGCGCGCAGCGCGTCGACGGCCTCCGGCGGCTCGGCCTCGAGCAGGCTGACGGCCAGCCCCGGGAGGTCGGTGCGCAGGTTCGCGACGGCGGCGGGGACGATCGTGGCGAGCGCGGAGGGGAACGCGGCGAGGCGGGCGCGGCCGGCGCGCATCTCGGCGAGGGCCTCCAGTTCGCGGGCGGCGCCGTCCACGCGGGCCAGGATCTCCTCGGCGCGGTCCGCCAGGAGCCGGCCGGCCTCGGTGAGCCGGACGCCGCGCCCGGCGCGCTGCAGCAGGGGGATCCCGGCCTCGGACTCGAGCCGGGACAGGTGGTGGCTGACGGATGGCTGCGCGTAGCCGAGCACGCGGGCCGCGGAGGTCACGGAGCCGGTGCGCGCGACGGCGGCGAGGACGCGCAGCCGGGTCAGATCGAGGTCTGCGGGCATGGCACCAGCCTACGCCCCTTGCATCGGTAATTGCTATATGTTTCGACGAAACCTCGTATTGGACCTATGGTTCGTCGGCGGGCACAGTGGAGTCCATGACCGCCGCACCGATCGCCGTGACCGCGCCCCGTCCCGCCTCCGCCCAGGACATCGTGCCCGGGATGCACGACGTGCTCGCCGCGCACGGGCGGATCGAGGACCTCGTGCTGCGCACGCCGGCCACCTCCTACGCCGAGCTCGACGACGCCACCGGCGCGCACGTCGTCGTCAAGCACGAGAACCTGCAGCACACGGGCTCGTTCAAGGTGCGCGGAGCGCTCAACCTCCTGCTGTCCATGGCGCCCGAGGAGCGTGAGCCCGGCGTCGTCGCCTACTCCACCGGGAACCACGCCCAGGCCCAGGCGTACGCCGCGCGCCACACGGGCGTACCGGCCACGATCGTCATGCCGGCCGGGCCGACCCCGCCGAACCCCCTCAAGGAGCGCGCCGTGCGGGCCCTCGGCGCGCGCGTCGAGCTCGCCGGGCAGTCCCTCACGGAGGCCGCCGGCCACGCCGCGGACCTCGCCGCCCGCGACGGCGCCCGGCTGGTGTCCGCCGCGAACGAGCCCCTCCTCATCGCCGGTGTCGCCACCTGCTACCTCGAACTGCTGCAGCAGGCGCCCGGCCTCGACGCGATCGTCGTCCCCGTGGGCGGCGGCTCCGGCGCGGCCGCCGCCTGCCTCGTCGCTGCCGCGATCGCGCCGCACGTCGAGGTCATCGGCGTCCAGTCCGACGCCGCCCCCGCCGCGCACGACTCCTGGCGGTCCGGCGAGCTCGTCCAACGGCCCGCCACCACCCGTGCCGAGGGGCTCGCGACCGGCGCCGGCTTCAGCCTCACCCAGGCCGTCCTGCGCGACCACCTCGCCGACTTCCTGCTCGTGTCCGACGACGAGATCTCCGCCGCCCAGCACCGGTATCTCACGGCGGCGCGCACCGTGGCCGAAGGAGCCGGCGCGGCCGCCCTGGCCGCCGTCGTCCGGTACCGCGAACGCTTCGCCGGGCGCCGCGTCGGCGTCGTCTGCACCGGCGGCAACGCGTCCGACGCCGAGCTCCGCCGGGCCCTCGGGGACCAGCCCCGCTGAGACGGACCGCCCACGCGGGGAGTAGCGTCACCCCATGTCCCGCTACCTCGAGATCCACCCGCGAGACCCGCAGCCGCGCAGCATCGCCCAGGCCGTCGCCACGCTGCGCGACGGCGGCCTCCTGGCCTATCCGACCGACTCCGGCTACGCCCTCGGGGCGTGCACCGGCAGCCACGACGCCATCGGGCGCATCCGCGAGATCCGCCGGCTCGACGCACAGCACCACTACACGCTGGTGTGCGCCGACTTCGCCCAGATGGGCCGGCTCGTCAAGCTCGACAACAACGCGTTCCGCGCCGTCAAGGCCGCCACACCCGGCCCCTACACCTTCATCCTCCCCGCCACCGCCGAGGTGCCGCGGCGCCTCGCCCACCCGCGGAAGAAGACTGTCGGCGTGCGGATCCCGGACCACCGCGTCGTCGCCGCCCTGCTGCGCGAGCTCGGCGAACCCCTGCTGTCCTCCACGCTGATCCTCCCCGGCGAGACCGAGCCCCTGGCGGACGGGTACGTCGTCAAGGAGGCGCTCGACAAGGTCGTCGACGTCGTCCTGGACGACGGCGAGACCGGGGTGGCCGAGCCGACGACGGTGGTCGACTGGTCGGGTGGTTACCCCGAGATCGTCCGCGAGGGGGCCGGGGATCCCGGACGCTTCGCGTGACCCCGCCGGGAGTCGCATAACCTGGCGCCATGAGCGATGCGACCGCACAGCCGCAGGGCCTGCAGCAGGCACGGGACAAGATGACCGAGGCGGGCGTCGCGCCCGCCGCCATCGAGACGTTCACCAGGTTCTACCGGATCCTGACCTCCGGCGAGACCGGCCTCATCCGCGAGGACGACGTCGAGCCGCTCACCGGTATCCCGCGCCACGCCGACCTCGACATCGATCCGGGCGACGCCGCCGAGGCCCTCGGCCGGACGGCGATCTGCAAGCTCAACGGCGGCCTCGGCACCTCCATGGGCATGGACCGCGCCAAGAGTCTCCTGCCGGTCCGCGTCGCGCCGGACGGCAGCGTCCTCAGCTTCCTGGACATCATCGCGGGGCAGATCCGCGCCGCCCGGCGGGCCACCGGCGCACGCCTCCCGCTCATCCTCATGGACTCTTTCCGGACCAGCGACGACACGCTGGCGGCGCTCGGCCGGTACACCGACCTCGCCGTCGACGGCCTTCCGCCGGACTTCCTGCAGAACCGCGAGCCGAAGCTCCTCGCCGACACGCTCGAGCCCGTCCGCTGGGACGCGGACCCCTCGCTCGAGTGGTGCCCGCCCGGCCACGGCGACCTCTACGCCGCGCTGCACGCCAACGGCATCGTCACCGCGTTGCTCGACGCCGGCTTCCGGTACCTGTCGGTCTCCAACTCCGACAACCTGGGCGCCGCCCCCGACGCCGACATCGCCGGCTGGTTCGCCGCCTCCGGCGCCCCCTACGCCGCGGAGATGTGCGCCAAGACCCCCGCCGACGTCAAGGGCGGGCAGCTCGTGCGCCGCCGGTCCGACGGTCGCATCGTGCAGCGCGAGACCGCGCAGACCCACCCCGACGACATGGCGTACGCCCTCGACGCGACCCGCCACCCCTACTTCCACACCAACAACCTCTGGTTCGACCTCGAGGCGCTCGGCGCGGAGCTGGAGCGCACGGGCGGCGTCCTGGAGCTCCCGCTCATCCGCAACGAGAAGACGGTCGACCCGTCGGACGCCTCCTCGCCCGCAGTCGTGCAGATCGAGTCCGCGATGGGCGCCGCCGTGCGCGTCTTCGAGGGGGCGGCCGCCATCGACGTCCCCCGCAGCCGCTTCCTCCCGGTCAAGACGACGAACGACCTGCTGCTGCTCCGCTCGGACGTGTACTCGCTGGATGCGGACTTCCGGCTGAACGCCGCGTTCGACGCCGGGGCCGGCGGATCCGCGCCGCTCGTCGACCTGGACAAGCGCTACTACAAGCTCATCGACGACTTCACCGCCCGGTTCGCGGACGGCGCGCCGTCGCTGACGGCCGCCGAGTCGCTCACGGTCGCCGGCGACTGGACGTTCGGCTCGGGCGTGCGGGCGGTCGGCAAGGCGGCGCTGCCCGAGCCGTCGGAACTCGGCAGCGCGACGGCGGGCCGGGTGCCCGACGGCGCCACGGTGGGACCCGACGGGATCGCCTGACCTCCCTCGACGGCCGGCCCGCACCACCTCGGTGGTGCGGGCCGCACTTTGCGGGACCGCTGTCGGTCTCCTGGTATACGTTGGCCGCGAGCCCGAAACGTGCCGGAGACGAGTGAGAAGAGCGGTCATGGACATCGGAACAATCATCGTGCTGGCGATCGTCATCGTCGTCGTCATCGTGCTGGCGTTGTGGGTGGTCGGGATCTACAACGGCCTCGTCCGGGCCCGCAACGCCTACAAGAACGCCTGGGCCCAGGTCGACGTCCAGGTCAAGCGTCGCCACGACCTCATCCCGAACATCGTCCAGCTCGCCAAGGGGTCGCTCGTCCACGAACGCTCCACCCTCGAAGCCGTCATCGAGGCGCGGTCCCAGGCCGTCAACGCCCAGTCCGCCGCCTCCGCCGCCCCGGGCGATCCTGCCGCGATGCAGGCACTCGCCGAGGGCGAGAACATGCTGACCCAGGCCATGGGCCGGTTCATCGCCCTCACCGAGAGCTACCCGGACCTCAAGGCCAACCAGACGCTGCTGCAGGCGATGGAGGACCTCCGTTCCACCGAGAACAAGGTCGCCTTCGCCCGCCAGGCGTACAACGACGGCGTCATGTTCTACAACAACAAGCGCGAGGTCTTCCCCGCGAGCATCGTCGCCGGCCCGTTCGGCTTCGCCGAGGCGGCGCTCTTCGAGATCGAGGATCCCGCGCAGCGCGAGGCCCCGCAGGTGGACCTCGGACTGCCTGACTACCCCGCCTGAGCACCGGATGAACTTCTTCGAACGGCAACGGCAGGTCCGTCGTGTCTCCGCCCGCCTCGTGCTCCTCTTCGTGCTCGCCGTGGTGGGCACCGTGGCGGTCGTGGACCTCGCGGTCTGGCTCGCCATCGGCGTCGGGTCCCCGGCCGACACCGTCGTGACGTCGCTGGCCGCGGCGAGCATCCTGACGGTCGCGCTCATCGGGCTGTCGTCGCTGTTCAAGTCGGTCTCGCTGCGCAGCGGCGGGGGAGCGCGGGTCGCGGAGTCGCTGGGCGGCACGGCGGTGCCCGCGGACACGCGGGACCCGGACCTGCGGCGGCTGCGCAACGTGGTGGAGGAGATCGCCATCGCCTCCGGCACGCCCGTGCCCGCCCTGTACGTGCTCGAAGGGGAGCGCGGCATCAACGCGTTCGCCGCCGGATGGTCCCCGGCCGACGCGGCGGTCGCGGTGACGCGCGGGTCCCTGGAACGGCTGAACCGTGACGAGCTCCAGGGCGTGATCGCCCACGAGTTCAGCCACGTCGTGAACGGCGACATGCGGCTCAACATCAAGCTGATGGGCCTGCTGTTCGGGCTGCTGGTGCTGTTCGTCGTGGGGCGGGTGCTGACGATGGTGCGCGGCGGCAACCGCAACCCGGTCCCGTTGATCGGCCTGGCGCTGATCATCGCCGGAGCGATCGGGATGGGTGTCGGCCGCCTCATCCAGGCGGCGGTGTCGCGGCAGCGGGAGTACCTGGCCGACGCGACCGCGGTCCAGTACACGCGCCAGACGGCGGGCCTGGCCGGGGCGCTCAAGAAGATCGCCGGGCTGACCGAGAGCTCGGCGATCCGCAACCCCCGGGCCGACGAGGTCGGCCACATGCTGTTCGGCTCCGCGAAGGGGCTCAAGGGGCAGATGCTCGCCACGCACCCGCCGCTGATCGACCGGATCCGCGTGCTGGAGCCGGACACGCGACCCGAGGACCTGGAGCAGCTGCGGCGCCAGTGGGCGAGCAGGCCGCCGTCGGGCGCGGCGGAGGACCGGGCGATGGGGCTGGCCGGGTCGGTGGCGCGGACGGGGTCGCAGGCGTCCGGCGAGGCAGTGTCGCCGGTGGCCGCCGACCCTGCCGCCGTGGTCGCCGCGATCGGGAGCCTCGAGCCGGACGCGCTGGACCGGGCCGGCGGACTGCTCGACCGGATCCCCGAGCACCTGCGGGCGTCCGCGCACGAGACCGAGGGATCGGTGTCGCTGGTGCTCGCGCTGGTCCTGTCGCCGCACCCGGATGTGCGGGCGGCGCAGCTCGCGGCCGTGGCGCGGCACTTCGGTGAGGCCGCTGCCGGCGAGGTGCGGCGGACCGGACAGGCACTGGCCGGGCTGCCTCCCGAGCTGCGTCTGCCTCTCGCAGAGCTGGCGTTCCCGGCGGTCCAGCACCGTACTCCCGAGCAGCAGGACGCCATCATGGCCACGCTGCACGACATGATCGCGGCGGACGGGCGGCTGGACGTCGTCGAGTACTGCCTGTCACGCCTGCTGCACGAACAACTCCACGAGTCGCGCCACCACCGGCCGTCCTGGGCGGGGCAGCGGTACTCGACGGCCGCCGCCAGGAAGGCCACCGCGACGCTGCTCGCGGTCCTCGCTGACGCCGGGGACGGGGACGCGGGACCTGACGGTGCCGGGACGGCGGCGCAAGCGTTCGCCGCCGGGCTCGGGCGGCTCTACGGGGACGGGCGGGCGATCCCCTACGCCCCGCCCGCCGCCGGCGTCGCCGCCCTCGAGAGCGCCTGGGGCGCGCTCGACGGCATGCCCGCCCGGGCCAAGCAGCAGCTCGTCGAGGCGGTCGTCACGGTGATCGGTCACGACGGCCGGATGACGGTGTCCGAGCTCGAACTGCTGCGGACGATCTGCGCGATGCTGCACTGCCCGCTGCCGCCCGTCGCTCAGGCGCCTGGGCGGGTCGCCTGAGCAGTGTGGTCTGGGCCGAGAGCAACCGGTGGGCCGTTCAGAACGGTGGGCCGTGATCGCGGCTTCCGTCCGGAGCGGTGGTGTCCTGTCCTTTTGGCGGTTGGCCCTTCGCTGGTTGGCCTTCCGGAGGTTGAGCGATCGTGAGCCCGTGTGCGCGGCCATAGCGGATGACGGGGTCGACAATCGCGGGTTCGACCGTGCTGGCCGCACCTCTGGGTGCGGTCCAGCGGGTGATCCCGGTGTCGGGATCGCGGGTCACCTGCCAGTGGGCATGCGTTTTCAAGTTGTGGTGTTTTCTGCATAAGAGATGCAGGTTCGTTGCCCTTGTCTGGCCAGGTTCACCGGGCCTGTAGCGGTGATCCTTGTCGAAGGGCTGGATGTGGTCCAGGTCGGTGGCCGACCTGCCGCCAGTGGTGGCGGGCCGGTCGCAGCCGGGGAACCGGCAGGCGCGGTCCCGTGCGCCGATGGCGGCGCGCAGGATGCCGCCGGGGGTGTAGGTGCGGGTCGAGTAGTCAGTCAGGACACCGGTGACGGGGTCGGTCAGCAGGCGCCGCCAGGTGCCGTCGGCGGCGATGCGTGCGGCGTCGTCCGCTGGGACGGGGCCGATGCCGTCCAGGATGCCCGGGGTCATGTCCTCGGGGTCCAGGAGCATGGTGGCCGGGACGGTGACGTGGACCGTCGCCGGGACATCGATCACGCGCAGGCGGGTGCCCTCCGTGGTGCCGGTCAGATGCACGCCGTCCGGGTCGTGGGGAACGGGGACGAGGTCCGTGTCGAGAACCGGTGGTGTCAGGCCGGGCGGTTCGACACGTGCGTTCTCGCCGGGGTTCTCATCCGGGTCGTTTCCCGGCTCGTCGTCGGGCTCGTCGTCGGGGCAGGGCAGGACGAGGCGTCCGGTCACCAGGGCGGTGAACGCGGCGGCGCGCAGTGCACCCAGAGATCGTGTCTCGCCCGGGGTGTCCTTGAGGGCCTTGGCCGCGGCCTGGACGGCGTTGAACGTCAGGGCGGCGTCGGTGACCGGCAGGTCCGCGATGATGCGTCCGCGGCCGGAACCCGCCGGTTCGGCCCACACGTTGCACCTGTCGGTGATGTCGCGGCGGCGAGCCTTCCTCCCGTGGAGCTCGCCCGCGCGGGCGTTCATCCGTTCGCTGATCCACTTCCACGTCCGCCGCGGCGCGTCCGGCAACAGGTCGTCGATGGCCTGGCCACGCTCGGCGGGGGTCAGGTCGGTACCGGCACGCAGGAACGTGTCGGTCTTCTTCGCGTCGATCCGCCCCGCCGCGAGTGCGTCGGCCAGCTGCGGGTACAGCCCGGTGCCCTCGCCCCGCATTGCGATCTGCCAGGCCTCGTCCGTGGTCACGTGCAGCTCGCCGCTGATCTCCCCGGCCACCGAGTCCCGTGACAGCGGGTGGTCGGTGCGGGCCATGAGCTCACGGGCCACGTCGGCCTGGCCGGCCCGGGCCCAGGAGATCAGCCGTTCCCAGCCCGCTACCACGCGGCGCAGCTCGTCGTCGCCCAGGCGGTCCAGCCGGTCGGGTCGGGTCAGGTCGCGCAGTGCGGCGGCCTGAATCGCATCCGGCGCCGGCCCGGTCACCTCGTCCAGGAGGAGATCGACCGGGTCGACAAGCTCGCCCGGCAGGCCGTCCGGTCCGATCCGCTCCCACAGCGCGGCCTCGGCGGCGATCTGCGGGTCGTCCATCGGGTTGGTCGCCAGGATCGCCGCGAGCTCAGCCTCGGTATGATCCGGTGGCAGGATCGGCAAACCGTGTGCGTCCACGACCTCCACATCCTCGAACGCATCGCCGTCGAACGCGTCCGGCGGGTACGACTCGAGGTGACCAGGGGCGCGCGCCGCGCCGTCGTCGAACATCGGACCTTGCATCAGTACGCACCCCCTGCTTCGTGTGGGCGACCTACCGCCTGGCGGTCGATCTCTAGATCAAGTTCACGTGTTCGATCCTATGGCTCCCGGGTTCGTTCTGCTACCGGACCACTCGATCTGTGGATAACTCCCACCGCGCGGAGGCGCGACACGGAGGGGCGCGACGCGCGAAAGCTACGCCGGCACGTCCACCACGCGGCTGTCGCCGACCTCGCACGTCAGCGTTCCCGACGTCGCCGCGGCGAGGTCCGCCCGCAGCGCGGCCAGTCGCGCGGCCGGGACGAGCAGGTGCAGGCGTGCGACGTCGTCGTACACGGGATCGCCGACGATGCTGCCGTGCGAGCCCGCCCAGTCGCGCAGCAGGTTGTCGATCCGTCCGGCGTCCGCGTGCGGGACCGGCACCTCGACCTCGTGCAGGATCTCGCGCCGCAGCATCGCGCCCGACCCCGCGGCGAGGTCCAGCGCCTGCGAGACCGCACCCGAGTACGCGCGCACCAGCCCGCCCGCGCCGAGCTTCACGCCGCCGAAGTAGCGGGTCACCACGGCGACGACGTCGGACACGTGACGGTGCTTGAGCACCTCCAGCATCGGGACGCCGGCGGTGCCCGAGGGCTCGCCGTCGTCGGAGGAGCGTGCCTGATCCGCCCGTACCCCGAGGACCATCGCCACGCAGTGGTGCCGCGCGTCCCAGAGTTCCTTCCGGATCCGTGCGACGACGACGTCCGCCGCCGCGCTGTCCGCGACCGGCTCCAGGCGGGCCAGGAACCGCGACTTCTTGATCACCAGCTCGTGGTCGACCGGCCGGGCCAGGGTGCGGGGGAGGGCGGGCTCGGTCACGGCGACGAGCCTACGCGAAGGGGCATCCGGAGTGGTCGGCGCCAGCGCCTCGGGTTACCTGCGGCGGGCTGCGCGACGTCGGACGGGGAGGCCCTGCCCGAGCGCAGGCCGCCGCAGCGCCGGCGAGCATCCCGCGAGTACCCTGGAATTAATAGTGTGCCAAGCGTAGAATCACGCCATGGACAGTCAGGACGCCACCCGACCTTCAACTTCCACGAAAACCGGAAGGCCCGCGGCCGAGGAGCCCCGGTACCCTCGTCCGCCGGTCACGCTCGAGGAGGCCGAGTGGGTGTGGCGCGAGCTGGCGTCGGAGGCGGTGCGCCCGGACGCGAAGCCGGAGACGGCGCGGCTCGCCGTGATCACGGGGCTGGTGCGGGCGACCGGCGCGCGCTACGGCGATCTGCTGCGGATGCGCGTGGAGGACCTCGACCTGGGCCCCGGCACGGCGCGCGCCGGCGAGGGCGCCGCGACCGTGCGGCACGGCAAGCACCGTGTGCCGCGCAGGCACCGGCTGCCTGCGGATCTGGTGGTCCTGCTCAGGCACTGGATGTCGGTGCGCGAGGAGCTGGCGGTGGAGCTGGAGGGTTCGACTCCCCGGGCGCTGCTGCTCACCGTGCACCACACGCACGACAACGGCACCACGGTCACGAGTGGCCTGCCGATCACGCGGCAGGGCCTGGTGCTGTCGTGGCGGCGTTTCGTGCACCGGACCAACGCGAAGTACGGCGCGACGCGCACTCCGCTCCCGACCCGGTTCGAGCAGGTCCGCCGCGCCTGGACCGAAGCGGGTGCGGGGGAGGAGGGCTAGTTTCCCGCGTCGGCCGATCCGGGCCGGTATCCGCGCTTCGCCAGCTGGATCTGCTCGTAGACGTGGTGCCGCAGCTCCGTGAACCGCGGCAGGGCGCGGGTCTCGAGCTGGTCGCGCTGGTCGGGCAGGTCGACCACGAGGTCCTCCTGGATCACGGTCGGTGACGACGACAGGATGATCACGCGTGTGCCGAGGTAGACGGACTCGTCGATGTCGTGGGTCACGAACAGGATCGTGACGCCCAGGCGTTCGCGGACCGAGCGCACCAGGTCCTCCAGGTCCGCGCGGGTCTGGGCGTCGACGGCGGCGAAGGGCTCGTCCATGAGCAGCACCTCGGGCTGGTACGCGATCGCGCGGGCGATCGCGACGCGCTGCTGCATGCCCCCGGAGAGCTGCCACGGGTACGCGCGGGGCACGTGGGCCAGCCCCACGCTGTCCAGCGCCTCGGCGACCAGGTCCGCGCGGCGGGCGGCGGGCACCCCGGCGTTGCGCAGCGGGAGGCCGACGTTGTCGGCGACGCGCAGCCACGGGAACAGCGACCGGCCGTACTCCTGGAAGACGACGGCCATCTTCTTCGGCGGGCCGGTGACGGGCCTGCCGTCCAGCAGGACGTCGCCGCTCGTGGGCCGCAGCAGGCCCGCGATGCACTTGAGTAGCGTCGTCTTCCCGGACCCGGACGGCCCGACGAGGCAGGTCAGCTCGTTCCGGCCGAGGTCGAAGGTCAGGTCGCGGACCGCCTCGACGGCGTCGCCGCCGGTCTCGTACACCTTCCGCAGGCCGCGGACGGACAGCAGCGTCTGTTCGGGTGGGAGCGTGCGTCCGCGGTGCACGACGGCGGAGTCGTGGGCGTCCTCAGGAGGCATCGTCGAGTTCCTTCAATCCGTAGTACCAGTGGAGGACGCGGCGCTCGACCAGCTTGAAGGCGATCGAGACCGCGATGCCGATCAGTCCCAGCACGAGGATGCCCGACCACATCTCGGGCACGGCGAAGCGGCGCTGGAACTGGATGATGGAGAAGCCCAGGCCCGACGACGAGAAGAACATCTCGCTGATCACCATGAGCACGATCCCGATGGGCAGGGCCTGGCGCACCCCGGCGAGGATCTGCGGTGCGGCGGCCGGCAGGATCTGGTACCGCACCCGGTTGAACCCGTGGATCCCGTAGGAGCGGCTGGTCTCGGTCTGGACGGCGTCGACGGCCCGCACGCCCTCGACGGTGTTGAGCAGCACGGGCCAGATCGCCCCCGCGACGATGACCGCGATCTTCATGCTGTCGCTGACGCCGATCACGAGGCCGAACACCGGGATGAGCACCGGCGGCGGGATCGCGCGGAAGAACTCGAAGACCGGTTCGCAGAAGGCGCGCAGGCCGCTGTTCAGGCCCGTGACGAGGCCGACGAGGATGCCCAGGACGATCGCCGCGCCGGTGCCGGCCGCGAACCGGGCGAGGCTCGGCAGCACGTCGGTGACCAGGCGGTCGCCGGCCCAGGTGACGACGAGCTCGGAGACGAGTTCCGCGGGCTTCGGCACGAAGATGCTCGTGGTGTCCCGGGTGACGAGCCACCAGGTCGCCACGAGGACGACGGGCAGGCCGAGGGCGTAGGCGAGCGAGACGAGTGTCCGCTTCATGAGGCGTCCCCCCGGACGGACTGGTGCCATGACAGCAGGCGACGTTCGGCGGCCCGCACGCCGAGGTTGATCAGGACGCCGAGCAGGCCGGTGGCGAGAACGAGGGCGTAGGTGGAGGCGTACAGCCCGGCGTCCTTGGCGAGTGCGATCTGGTTGCCGAGCCCGGGCGTGCCGATCACGAGCTCGGCCGTGACGGCCAGGATGAGGGCGACGGCGGACGCGAGCCGGACGCCGGTCATCAGGAACGGCAGAGCCGTCGGCAGCACGACGTCGCGGACGCGCTGCAAGGGCGTGAACCCGTAGCTGCGCGCGGTGCTCATCGCGACGGAGTCGACGTCGGCCACGCCGTACAGCACCTGGACGAAGATCTGCCAGAACGCCCCGTAGACGATGATCAGGAGGCTCTGCTGCAAGGGCTCGGCCAGGAGCAGGACGGCGAGCGGGATGAGGCCGACGGACGGGATCGGCCGGAGGAACTCGACCGTCGACCGGGTGGTGCGCTGCAGGAACGGCCACAGGCCGGCGGCGGTCGCCAGCGGCACGGCGAGCAGCAGCGCGAGGAGCATGCCCAGGGCCCAGGAGGTGACGGTCCGGCCGACCGCCTCCCAGAAGCCGGTGAGGGTGGCGTTGACCGCGAGTGCGACGAGGACGTCGGTGGCGGGTGGGAGGTAGGCGGGGTCGACGACGGCGGTGCGTGAGGCCGTCTCCCAGGCGGCGAGGAAGGTCAGGACGCCTGCGGCGCCGAGCAGGGGGTGGCGTAGTGGCCGCCGCGTGGACGGTCGCCGGGGGCGGTCGCGGGTGCGGCGCTCCTGGGTGGAGGGCGGTGCGGGGGGTGACGTCGTGGGGTTCACGAGTCAGTCGAGGATGATCGTGTCGAGGTCGGGCTGGTTCTCGACGAACTCGAACTGCGTGGCGAGGGTGCCGAGGTCGGTGAGGACCTGGGGGTCGAGGTCGGCGGAGAGCCGTTCGAGGCGCAGGTTGGCGGCCGCGTCCTCGGGCATGCCGGTGAACTCGGCGATGGTGGTGGCGAATCCGTCGTGGTCGGCGGTGGCGGCGTCGAGCACCTCGGTGACGGCTTCGCGCCAGGTGGTCACGAGTTCGGGGTTCTCGTCGGCGAGGCTGCCGGAGGTGAAGGTGACCATGGTGGGGAGACCGGGGAGGGTGTTCTGGTTGGGATATCCGAGGACGCTGTACTTGTCGGGGTCGGCGACGGCGGCGGAGAGGAAGGGTTCGGGGATCCAGACGGCGTCGACGTTCTCGCTGTCGAGTTGTGCGAGGGCGTCGGGGAAGGCGACCTCGAGGAATTCGACGGCGCCGGGGTCGCCGCCGTCGGCCTGGACGGAGCCCATGATGGTGAGGTCGCCCTGGCCGTTGACGGTGTTGACGGCGACCTTCTTGCCGGCGAGGTCCTGCCAGGTGGTGATGTCGTCGCCGGCGCGGGTGACGATGGCGTTGATGTCGTCGCCGTCGGCGAGGGAGGCCGAGTAGCCGGAGGCGATGCGCATGTCGACGCCTTCGCCGGCGGCGATGAGTACCGACAGGGGATTGCCGACGCCGAAGTCGATCTGGCCGGTGGAGACGGCAGGGAGCATCGCGGCGCCGCCTTGGGCGGCCTGGACGGACACGTCGAGTCCGTGCTCGGCGAAGATGCCCTCGTCGATGCCGTACTGGATGGCGGCGGAGGGGGTGATGGTCAGGAGGCCGACGGTGACGGGCGTGAGGTCGTCGTCGGCGGGTTCGGAGGTGGTGGTGCTGCCGCTGGGTGATCCGGTGGTGCATGCGGCGAGGAGCAGGGTGGACGCGGCGAGGGCGGCCAGGGGGAGGGCTCGGGTGGGGGGCATGCTCAGCGACTCCTTTGTGACTGAGGGGGGCCGCGGGTGCGGCGGTCCTCAGTGAAGCAGCAAGTCGTTGAGGGTGTCAATCGTTGCGAATGTCATCGTCCTCGCCAGGGGCGCCCGCGCCCCTCACGCGGGAAACGCCAGGCGGCGCAGCAGGTCGCGCAGGACCTGGCGTTCCGCCTCGCCGAGGGGGGCGAGGAGCTCGCGCTCGGCCTCGCCGGCCGCCGCGAGCGCCGCGGTGTGGATGCGGCGGCCTTCGTCGGTGGCGGCGACGACTTTGGCGCGTCGGTCGCGGGGGTCGGGTTCGCGGGTGACGAGGCCGCGTCGTTGGAGGTCGTCGACGAGGGCGACGACTTGGCTGGGGTCGAGGCGGAGGAGGTCGGCGATGCCTCGTTGGGAGTGTCGTTCGTCGGTGGCGGCGAGGGCGAGGACGGAGTAGGAGCGGACGCGGAGGCCGAGGTCGGCGAGTGCGGCGTGTGCGGATGCGAGGGAGTTCGCGTTTGCCCGCGCCAGGAGGAAGGCGGTGTTGCTTGTCAGGGGTGGCGCGGTGTGCAGCTCGCTGGTCATGTCTCGACTGTACAAGATGGACGCCGTCAATTATTGACATTCTCAAGTACATGCGCTGGGATGGGCACCGATCGAAGGAGACTATCCATGACGCTGAACGGCAAGGTTGCCATCGTCACCGGGTCGGGCCGTGGGCTCGGTCTGGCCTACGCGGCGGAGCTCGCGCGGCGCGGTGCGTCGGTCGTCGTGAACGACGTCGAGGAGGCCGCGGCCGCCGAGGCGGTCGAGGCGATCCGGGGTGCGGGCGGGGCCGCTACCGCCGTCGTGGCGCCGGTGGGTCCGGCGCGGACCGCGCGGGACCTGGTGGACGCGGCGTTCGACACGTACGGCAGGCTCGACGTGCTGGTCACGAACGCGGGTGTCCTGCGGGACACGGTGCTGTGGAAGATGAGCGACGACGACTTCGACGCCGTGGTCGACGTGCATCTGCGGGGCACGTTCACGTGTGTGCGCGAGGCGGCGACCCGCATGCGGGAGCAGGGTGCCGGCGGGCGGATCGTGTGCATCGGCTCGCCGACCGGGCAGCGCGGCAATTTCGGCCAGACGAACTATGCCGCCGCGAAGGCCGGCATCGTGGGCATGGTGCGTACCTGGGCGCTGGAGCTGAGGAAGGCGGAGATCGCCGTGAACACGGTGATCCCGGTCGCCGCCACCGCGATGACCGCGACCGTGCCCTACTTCGCGGCCGCCGTCGAGGCCGAGGAGCAGGGGCGGGCGATGCCTGACTTCTTCCGGCACGACCTGGGCTTCGGCACCGCGGACGACGTCGCGGGGCTGATCGCGTTCCTCGCGTCCGACGCCGCGGCCGGGATCACCGGCCAGGCGATCGGCATCGGCGGGGACCGCCTGCAGCTGTGGAGCCACCCGGAGCCGGTGGCGACGGCCTACCGTGAGGGGGGCTGGACCTACGAGGCGCTGCTCGCCTCGTTCGACGGTGAGATCGGGCCGCTGCAGTCGGTCGGCGAGTCGTTCCCGCCGCTGCCCGCGGAGCTGCGCCCCGACGCGAAGGAGCTGTCATGACGCTGACCGTGCCGTACGACGAGCTGCCTGCCCTCGAGGGGCGCGATCTGGGCTGGACCGGGTGGGCGGAGGTGAGCCAGGAGCGGGTGGACACGTTCGCGGACGCGGTGGACGATCATCAGTGGATCCACACCGACCCGGTGCGGGCCGCGGAGGGGCCGTTCGGCGGGCCGATCGCGCATGGCTTCCTGACCCTGTCGCTGGCGACGCGGTTCTGGAGCGAGCTGCTGGAGCCGCGGGACGTGACCACCCGGGTGAACTACGGGCTGGACAAGGTGCGGTTCGTCTCGCCGGTGCCGGCCGGGGCGCGGGTGCGCATGAACGCCGTCGTGGCCGAGGTGAGCGAGGTCAAGGGCGACGGCTACCAGCTCACGGTCGACCAGACGTTCGAGATCGAGGGTGCGGCCCGGCCCGCCGTCGTGGCTCGTTCCCTCTACCGGTTCTACCGCTGACCCCCGGTGCCGGGCTATCCTCCGGCACACCTCGACGACGAGGAGAGTCACGATGTACCAGCTCGGTATCGGCGGCTGGCCCGCCCGGCGCCGCCTGCGGGACCCGGACAAGCCCGCGCTGATCTGCGGCGACGAGGTGCTGACGTACGGCGCCCTGGCGGACGGCGTCGAACGTCTCGCCGCGGCCTTGTCCCACCGCGGCATCGGCCCGGGCGACGCCGTGGCCTACGTGGGCGAGAACAGTCCCGTCCTGCTGCAGTCCCTGTTCGCGGTCACGCGGCTCGGGGCGGCCTTCGTGCCGGTCAACACGCGACTCGCGACCGTCGAGATCGAGCACGTCCTGACCGACAGCGGCGCCCGGATCGTGCTCCACGACGCCCGGCTCACCGACCGGGTCGCCCCGGCCGCACGCGCCGTCGCCGCGGACCGGATCCTCTCCGACGACGACGGCGAGGACGGATCCCGGCCGGGACTGCGCGCCATCGCGGCCACCGGCCCGGCCGGAACCGTCCCGGACCCCGCACCGGTCACGCACGACGACCCGGCGGTGGTCATGTACACCTCCGGCACGACCGGCAAGGCGAAGGGAGCCGTCCTCACGCACGGCAACCTCACCTGGGTCTCGGTCAACTGCGTCGTCGACTACGACGTCGTCTCCACCGACGTGCTCCTGCTCACCTCCCCGCTGTTCCACGCCGCCGCCCTGGGCATGGGAGCCCTGCCGGTCATCCTCAAGGGCGGCACGATCGTCCTCGAGCGAGGGTTCGACGCCGGCCGCGCCCTGGACCTCATCGAGCGGCACCGCGTCACGATGCTCAGCGGGGTACCCACGACGTACCAGCTCATGGCCGACCACCCCGCCTGGCCACGGACCGACCTGTCCACCCTGGAGAAGCTGACCTGCGGCGGGTCCGCCGTCCCGACACGCATCCTGGACGCGTACGAGGCCCGCGGGCTGGCGTTCTCCCAGGGGTACGGGATGACCGAGACCTCGCCCGGGGCCACGAGCCTGGCCCCGGACCGCACCCGCGACAAGCGTGGCAGCGTCGGCCTGCCGCACTTCTTCATGGACGTGCGCATCTCCGACGGCGCCGGCGGCACCGCGCCACCCGGCGTCGTCGGAGAGATCGAGATCGCCGGCCCCAACGTCTTCCCCGGCTACCTCGGCCTGCCCGCCGCCACGGCCGCGGCGTTCACCGGCGACGGCTGGTACCGCTCCGGCGACCTCGGGTACCAGGACCAGGACGGCTACCTCTACGTCGCGGACCGGCTCAAGGACATGATCATCTCCGGCGGGGAGAACATCTACCCGGCCGAGGTGGAGGACCTCGTCGCCGGCATCGACGGCGTCACCGGCGTCGCCGTCATCGGCGTACCCGACGAACGATGGGGCGAGGTGCCCTGGGCCGTCGTGACCGTGCACGACGACGCCGAACTGACCACCGAACAGGTCCGCACCCTCCTCGACGGCCGCATCGCCCGCTACAAGCTCCCCCAGCGCGTCGTCGTGGTCGACGACATCCCGCGCACCGCCTCGGGCAAGGCCCGCAAAGCCGACCTGCGCGCCCGCTTCACCGGGAACTGATCCCCAGCAGCGGCGCGTCCGGCCGGTGGGACGGAAGCTCCCGGAACCCGTACGCGTCGTAGAACGCACGCGCACCCGCGTTGGCAGGATCCATCCCCAGATGCACCCCCGGGACACCACGCTCCGCGAGCGCCGCGCGCAGCGTGTCCAGCAGCCGGCGGCCCAGGCCCTGCCGCTGCCCCTCGGGCAGCAGGTCGATGTGCAGGTGCGCGGGATGGTCGGCGAGTTCTTGCGGGGTGATGCCGCGCAGCATGCGGTGCGGGTCGCCGCCGTCGCGCACGAGCGCCTCCTCGCTGTAGCGGTAGGCACGCCCCATCGGGCCGGGTCGCGGGTGGCGGGCGCGGAAGCCCGGGGCCCACGCGCGCGCGTACCAGTCGACGAACGCTCTCGTGTCGGCCACGGCGAGGATGTAGCCGATGGCGCGGCCTTCGGCGTCGTCCACCACCCAGGCGAGGTCGGGAGCGTAGGTGACGTACGGGAGGCAGTACACGTCGGGCATGAGGAGGTCGTCCGAGTAGATGCCGCGGGCGTCCTGCCCGCCGGCGGCCGTGCGGACGCAGATCCCGGTGACGGGATCCCGGTCATTGGGCTGGTAGGGCCGGATTGTTGATCCGCTGCCGCGGTGGTTGGCGATCACAGGGGAACAATAACGATTCGAGGGGTGGGCTTGCCCACATCTTGTTGCCGAATTGTGACGGCAACATGACACTGTCAATAAAGTCCGTTACGGTTGATGGGCGATGCAGCCCTCCGACGAAGACCATAACGAAGCACGGACCAGTCAGGACGTGGGACTGAAGGAACCCACCGTCGATGACGGATCCGCCATGTGGCGGATCGCCAGGGATTCCCAGACGCTCGACCTCAATTCGTCCTACGCCTATGTGCTGTGGGCCCGTGATTTCGCCGCCACGTCGGTGATCGCGACGGTCGGCGGACAGCCGGCCGGATTTCTCACCGGCTACGTCCGCCCGGACGAGCCCGCCACGCTGATGGTGTGGCAGGTCGCGGTCGACGCCGCGTTCCGTGGCCGTCGGCTGGCCGCCAGGATGCTCGACCACGTGGTCTCGCGTGTGCCGCGGTGCACGTACGTGGAGACCACCATCACCGCGGACAACGCGGCGTCGATCGCCCTGTTCACCTCGTTCGCGCAGGCGCGTGGCGCCGGCGTGGAACGCACCCCCCTCTTCACCGAGAAGATCCTCGGAGGAGGGCACGACACGGAGCACCTGTTCCGTATCGGCCCGGTCGCCACGGCGGCCTGACAACCATCCTCGATCCATCCACGAGACCGACCGCCGGCCGCCGAACGGCGCAGCCCGCGGTGACAACCATGCCCGGGAGCAGATACCCCATGTCCCAGACCACCATCTTCGACGAGCTCGAATCGCAGGTCCGCAGCTACTGCAGGAACTGGCCGGTCGTGCTCGCGACCGCGGAGGGATCCACGGTCACGACGGAGGACGGGAGGGAGTACCTCGACTTCTTCGCCGGAGCCGGCGTGATGAACTACGGGCACAACCACCCCGAGCTCACCGAGCCGCTGATCGACTACCTGCGCTCCGGCGCGATCGTCCACTCCCTCGACATGCACACGAAAGCCAAGCGGGAGTTCCTCACCAGCTTCCGGGACCACGTCCTCGAGCCGCGGGGCCTGGACTACAAGGTCATGTTCCCCGGCCCGACCGGCACCAACTCCGTGGAGAGCGCGCTGAAGCTCGCCCGCAAGGTGACCGGACGCCAGCACATCCTGTCGTTCACCAACGCGTTCCACGGCATGACGCTCGGCGCGCTGTCGGTGACCGGTAACTCCATGAAGCGCCAGGGCGCCGGCCTGCCGCTGACGAACACCTCGAAGATCCCGTACGACAACTACTTCTCGGGTGCCGTCGAGGACTTCCTGTGGCTCGAGCGCGTCCTGGAGGACAGCGGCTCCGGCGTCGACCTGCCGGCCGCGATCATCGTGGAGACCGTCCAGGGCGAGGGCGGCCTGAACGCCGCCCGCCCCGAGTGGCTGCGCGCGCTGGCCGACCTGTGCAAGGCGCACGAGATCCTGCTGATCGTCGATGACGTGCAGGCGGGCGTCGGGCGCACCGGCACCTACTTCAGCTTCGAGGAGGCCGGCATCACCCCGGACATCGTGTGCCTGTCCAAGGCGCTGTCCGGCTACGGCCTGCCGATGGCCCTCACCCTGGTCCGCCCCGAGCTGGACCAGTGGGAGGCGGGCGAGCACAACGGCACGTTCCGCGGCCACAACCCCGCGTTCGTGACCGGCGCGGCCGCGCTGAAGACGTTCTGGGCCGACGACACCTTCGAGAAGCAGGTCCAGGAGCGCGCCGGGGAACTGCGCGACGGCCTGCAGAAGATCGCCGACGGCTACCAGGACGCCGTCGTCAAGGGCCGCGGCATGCTCACCGGGATCGAGTTCCCCGACAAGGAGGCCGCCGGGAAGATCGCCGCGGCCGCGTTCCGGCGCGGGCTGCTGGTGGAGACGTCCGGCCCCGAGAGCGAGGTCCTCAAGACCATGCCGCCGCTGACCATCACCTCCCAGGAGGTGCGGCGCGGCCTGGACATCATCGCCGACGCCGCCACCGAGGTCCTCGGCGCCCCCCAGGCCGCCGCAGCCTGACCCCCCAGTTCCACCCCCACCCGGCGGGGCCACCAGGCCCCGCCGCCCCAACGAGGAAACGAGTGCACACGCCGTGAAGATCACCTACGTCGAGGACCTCGACGGCACCGACCGCGACGTCACCCCCGCGAACGGCAACTGGCGCAGCCGCCGCATCGTCCTGGCCAAGGAAGGCGTCGGCTTCTCCTTCCACGAGACCATCCTGTACGCCGGCACCGAGAGCGACTTCTGGTACGCCAACCACATCGAGTCGGTGTACTGCGTCGGCGGCGAGGGCGAGCTCGTCAACCGCGAGACCGGGGAGATCCACCCGATCCGTGACGGCATGTGCTACCTGCTCGACGGCAACGAGAAGCACACGGTCCGCGCCAAGACCGACCTGCGCATGGCGTGCGTGTTCAACCCGCCGGTCACCGGTCGCGAGGTCCACGACGAGAACGGCGTCTACCCCCTGATCGTGGAGGACGAACCGACGCCCGGCGCCTGAGACGTGCCGGGCTCCGGGAAGCACCGCGAGCACGGCGAGCACTGGCCCGATCCCAGTCCAGGAGGAATACGCACATGACCCAGTCGAGCGAGAAAGTCGCTGACGTCTATCCCACGCGAACGGGGGGTGAGTTCCTCCTGATGCCGCGGGAAGACTTCGTCGTGCACGGCACGGCCGACGACGGCCCGCTGGACGGCGTCGAGCTGGAGAGCTTCGCCGAGAACGGGTACCTCACCTTCGACGAGTTCCTCACCCCCGCGGAGGTCGCCGAACTCGGCGGCGAGTTCGACCGCATGTCCGGCGACGCGCAGATCCTCGCGCAGGACAGCACCATCATGGAACCGGCCCGCGAGGAGGTGCGCTCGATCTTCGGCGTGCACCGCACCAGCGACGTGTTCCGCGACGTCGCGCACGACCCCCGCCTCGTGGACCGCGCCCGCCAGATCCTCGGCACGGACGTGTACATCCACCAGAGCGGGGCGAACTCCAAACCCGGCCTCACCGGCGGCGACGTGTACTGGCACTCGGACTTCGAGACCTGGCACGCCGAGGACGGGATGCCCCGCATGCGCGCGGTGAGCTTCACGATCGCGCTCAGCGAGTTCCACTCGTTCAACAGCCCGCTGATGATCATGCCCGGCTCGCACACGACCTACGTGTCCTGCGGCGACATCGTGCCCACCCAGGAGGAGAAGGCGCTCCTGGACATGCACGGGTCCGGCACGCCGAGCCCCGCCGCCCTGGCCCAGCTCGCCGACCGGCACGGTATCGAGGTGCTGGAGGGCGAACCGGGCAGCGCCGTGCTGTTCGACTGCAACAGCCTGCACGGGTCCGGCGGCAACATCTCGCCCTACCCGAGTACGACGCTCTACTTCGTGTACAACTCCGTCGAGAACGAGCCCGTCGAGCCGTTCACGGGCAAGGCCCGCCGGCCGGAGTTCCTCGGCGCCCGGGACTTCACCCCCGTTCCCTGACCGGCCCGCAGACTGGCCGACGCAGCCACGGCGCCGCCCGGCGATCCCCGATCGCCGGGCGGCGCCGCCGTCCCGTCAGCCGGCCGTCCCGTCAGCCCTCACGCGGCAGGGCCGCGCCAGCAGAACGGTTGCGATCAGCGGCCGCCTCATACGGCCGCGGGCACCATCAGCCGCTGGGCGTGGACGCCGGCGACCGCGGCCGCCACGAACGACGCCGGATCCTCGTCCAGAACCCGGCCCATCGTGCGCAGACCGGCAGGAGACGTGCGCAGCACCGCCACCAGCGCGTCGTCGGCCACCACGTCCACGAGACGATGCCGCGTCATCCCGGCCCCGCCCCCGCCCGCCGGCTCGCCGCCCGCCGGTTCGGCGGCATCGCGCCCGAGCGCGGCCACCTGCGCCCGGATCCGCCCGGTCAGGTCCGCACCCCATCCCGGCATCCCCTCCACCCCCGGCGACGGGACCGGGACGGGCACGTCGGCCGCCGCGAGCGCCACGTGTCCGTAGGCGGTCAGGGAGTGGTGGGAGACGCCGCGGTGGCGGGTGCGGGGGTCGGCGCCGGAGACGCGCAGGGAGGCGACGGGGCGGCCGTGCAGTGCGGCGGTGGCGTTGACGGCTTCGCCGGCGGCGACGCCGGAGTAGCCCCAGCGGGTGCCGGTGCCGAGGTTTCCGGGGCCTTGGACGACGACGGCGATGTCGGCGTGGGTGACGTGGTGTGCGGCGAGGAGGCCGGTGTGGACGGTGACGGATTCGAGGTCGCCGCCGTAGGCCTGGCCGGCGGTGATGCAGGTGTCGAGCCATTGGGCTTCGCGCAGGGCGGCGACGGTGCGGGAGAAGGCGGCGGGCAGGGCGCCGCCGTCGGTCATGACGTAGGCGATGCGGGGTGGGGGCCGGTGGGCGAGGGCGGCGGCGTGGCGGGTGCCGGCGATGATGGCGGGCAGGGCGGAGTGGAGGTCGGCGACGACGACGGGCATGCCGCGGACGGTGTCGGCGTCGCGGAGGGTGTCGTGGTGGGGTGATTCTTGTTCGTCGACGCCGAGGACGAGGGTCTGCAGGGGGGTGTAGCGGGCCTTGACGAGATGGCCGGGGCCGGGTGGCGGGTCGGCGGGCAGGTCGGTGAGGGGTTCGCCGAGGCGGCTGGCGGGGCCGACGACGAGGGCGTATCCGCCGGTGCCGAGGCCGCGGGCGAGGGCGGAGACGTTGACGAGGAGGGCGTCTCCGGGTTCGGGGTTGCCGACGAGGTGGGTGTAGGCGAGGGCGCGGACCTGGTGGACGGGGCTGCCGGGTTCGGTCTCGGGGGTGCCGGGGGTGTCGTCGGGGGTCGCGGTCAGGGGCCGGTCGAGGAGGATGGTGAGTTCGGTGGCGCCGCGCCACCGCTTGCCTGTGGACAGAACGGTGCCGATGCGCCACGTGATCACGGATCCGAGGCTACCGTTGTGCCGATGCCCGCTTCGACCGCCGCCTCTGTGAATGCCGTGACTGCTGACGTGACTCCTTCGCTGAATCCTGCCGAACGCATGCTGAACCTGGTGATCGCCCTGGTGAACACCGATGTGGCGATGACCCGTACCCAGGTGCGTGCCGCCGTGGCGGGGTATGCGGACGCGTCGAGTGATGATGCGTTCTTCCGGATGTTCGAGCGGGACAAGGACACGTTGCGGTCCCTGGGTATCCCGGTGTCCACGGTGGGGCTGGGGGGTCATACGGACGAGGTCGGGTACCGGATCGATCAGGACGCGTATGCGCTGGGGCAGATCGATCTGACGCCGGCGGAGCTGGGGGTGCTGTCGCTGGCGGCGCAGTTCTGGGCGGACAAGACGTTGCGGACGGACATGGCGCGGGCGCTGGTGAAGCTGCGTGCGGCGGGTGCGCCGCTGGACGGCGGCGGGGGCTCGTCGGCGGGGGCGGGGGATGTGCTGGCGGGGCTGGCGCCGCGGGTGCGGGCCGTGGGGGAGGCGTACGGGCCGCTGCTGGAGGGGGTGTCGCAGCGGCGGGTGGCGTCCTTCCGGTACCGGGCGGCGTCGGACGGTCAGGTGCGTACGCGCAGGGTGTGGCCGTGGCGGATCGCGGCGCGGGGTGGTGGCTGGTATCTGCTGTGTCACGACCTGGAGCGGGATGCGCCGCGGGTGTTCCGGTTGTCGCGGATCGAGGGGCGGGTGCGGCTGTCGGGTCCGCCGGGTGCGTTCGAGGTGCCGCCCGGTCTGGACACGGACCGGATGCTGGGCCGCTCGGGCCGGGAGGTGCCGATGCGTACGGCGTTGCTGGCGATCCGTCCGGAGCGTGCGGCGGAGCTGCGCACGCGTGGCAAGCAGGTCGACGAGCCGCTGGGCGCGGTCGCCGCGTCGGGCGGGGCGGGGCGGGGCGTACCGTCACCCGGCGGCGTGCCGGACGGCGGGCGCCCGGGCGGGGTTGCGGACCTCGCGCGGGACGATCCTCGGGATCTCGTGGAGGTGCCGTTCCGCAGCATCTACGGCATGGGTGCGCACCTGGCCGGGTACGGTGCCGCCGTGCTGGTGCTGGATCCGCCGGAACTGCGCGAGGAGGTGCTGCGCCGGCTGCGGCTGGCGGCCGGGACCGTCGTCGGGCACGAGACGTCCGGTGACCGGGCGGGCCCCGAGGGGGCCGGCCCGGACCCGGGCGGCGTGGCCCGGCCGGTGGAGCGGGACGAACGGACGATCGGTGAAGGAGGCGGGCGTGGCTGAGCGCGCGGACGACCGGCTGGTGCGGCTGCTGGGCCTGGTCGCCTACCTCGACGGGGCCGGGCCGGTGCCGGTCACGGAGCTGGCGGCACGGTTCGGCGTCAGTCCCGCGCAGATCCACGCCGACGTGGACGCGCTGTGGGTCTCGGGCACGCCGGGCTACTGGCCGGACGACCTGATCGACTTCGACGCGCAGTCGATCGAATCAGGGGTGGTGCGGCTCACGGAGTCGCGCGGCATGACCCGTCCGCTGCGGCTGGGACCGAGCGAGGCCGTGGCGCTGGTCGCGGCGCTGCGCGCGATGCGGGAGCTGGACGCGGTGGCCACGGACCCGGCACAGTCCGAGCTCGTGGAGTCCGCGCTGGCGAAACTGACCGACGCGACCGGGGAGGCGGCCGACGCGCTGGACGTGCGGCTCGCCGCGGGCGGTGACCCGCAGGTCGTGGCCACCCTCACGGCCGCGCTGCGCGCCCGGCGGCGCCTGCGGATCCGGTACGTGTCCGGCGCGGACGCCACCAGTGAGCGGGAGATCGACCCGGTGCGGCTGCACACCACCGGAGACCACTCCTACCTGGCGTCCTGGTGCTACCGCGCCGGCGGGCCGCGCACCTTCCGCGTGGACCGCGTCCTCGCGGCCACGGTCCTGGACGCGCCGGTGGCCGAGCATCCCGACGTGGGCGAGGTCGACCTGTCGGGCGTGTCCGCGGCCGAGGCGCCGCTGGCCACGCTCGTGCTGGCGTCCTCGGCGCGCTGGTTCGCCGAGGAGGTGCCCGTCGAGACCGTCACCAACCTGCCCGGCGGGGACTTCGAGGTCACCCTGCACGTCACCAACCCCGACTGGCTGCGCCGCATCCTGCTGGAGATCCCCTCCCAGGTGCGGTCGGTCCGGCCGGCGGAACTCGCCGCCGACGTGCGCGCCGCGGCCCGCGACGCCCTGGCCGCCTACGACACCGCCGGCCTGGGAGCATAGGGTTCCGTCATGTCCGTCTGGTTCTGGGTGACCTTGTGGGCGGTCCTGGTGGCCGCGACCATCATCGGCGCGGTCCTGCTGGGACGGTGGCTGTGGCGGTCGTTCCACGCCCTGATGAGCGAGCTCGACCGCGCCGAGGAACGGCACGGCCCCGCCATGATCCGGCTCGACGCCGCCCTGAACGCGGCGGAGCCGTCGCCCGACGGCGAACCGCACCGGCCGAGCATGTTCTCCGACGACCTGACCACCCACTACGCCCGCCTGGCAACTCTGCGCGAGGCCCGCACCGCCCGCCGGGCCGCCCGCCGCGCCCGTCACGTGCAGACGTGGGAACGGTGGCGGCACTTCAACGACTGACTCCGCGGGGTTACCGCTCGCTGCCCGTTCGTGCGTAGGATCGGCCTTATCAGTCCGTTCGGTGCCGGCGCGCGTCCGGCTCCGGCGCACGCACGTCCTACGAACAAGGAGTCACCATGGGCGCCCTACAGCCGTGGCACTGGATCGTCCTGATCGCCGTCATCCTGCTGCTGTTCGGGTCGACGCGGCTGCCGGGCCTGGCCAAGAGCGTCGGCCAGTCGATGAAGATCTTCAAGCGCGAGATCAACGAGCTGCGCTCGGACGACGACGGCGACACCAAGACGGACCCCGACACCCGGGACGACGCGAGGAAGAACGAGACCACCGCCACCAATGGCGGGGCCTCGAAGGGCGACGACGCCCCCAAGGCCTGAACCGGTGGCACGAACCACGCGCGCGGCCGACGGCCGCATGCCGCTGATCGACCATCTCAAGGAACTGCGCAAACGTATCGTCCTGGTCGCGCTCGGCCTCGTGGTCGGCGCGGTCGCGGGCTGGCTGCTGTACGACCCGCTGCTGCAGGCCCTGCAGCAGCCGCTCGTGGTCGCCGAGGAGATGCGCGGCAACGAGATGACGCTGAACTTCGCGGGCCCCATGGCGGCGCTCGACCTGAAGATCAAGTCCTCCCTGTTCCTCGCCGTGTTCCTCACCTGCCCCTGGTGGCTGTACCAGCTGTGGGCGTTCATCACCCCCGGACTGACCAGCAAGGAGAAGCGGTACGCCTACGTCTTCGTCGGCGCCGCCATCCCGCTGTTCCTCGGCGGCGCCCTCATGGCCTGGTTCGTGTTCCCGCACGCCATCCAGATCCTGTCCGGCTTCCTGCCCGAGGAAGCCACCGGCTTCACCAACGCCCAGGAATACCTGTCCCTCGTGATGCGGCTCCTGATCGCGTTCGGACTGGCGTTCCTGTCCCCGGTGGTGCTCACCGCCCTCAACCTCACCGGCGTGCTCCCGGCCGCCTCCATGGCCAAGGGCTGGCGCTGGGCTGTGCTCGTCGCGTTCACCTTCGCGGCCGTCATGACCCCCACGCCCGACCCCTGGACCATGATCCTCGTCGCCCTGCCCATCTGCCTGCTCTACTTCGTGGCACTCGGCATCGCGTGGCTGCACGACAGGCGCCAGGAGAAGAAGCTCGCAGACCTGTGACCCGCCCCCGGCCGGGAACGACACCACGACCGACGTCCACCGCGCGCACGGCCGTGGCGTTGTTCCCGGTGCCGGAGGTTCGCCCGTAGTGTGTGCACCATGACACGCCGTGCCGACGGGCCCAGTCCCGCCGAAAGGTACGCCGCATCGCGGCGCCGACCGCCCGTCACCACCGTCCCCGAGCTCGACACCTTCCGCGAGAGCATCGGCTTCACCCTCGACGGGTTCCAGATCGACGCCTGCCAGGCCCTCGAAGCCGGCCGTGGCGTCCTCGTCGCCGCACCGACCGGCGCGGGCAAGACCGTCGTGGGCGAGTTCGCGGTCCACCTCGCCCTGGCGGGCGGACGCAAGGCGTTCTACACGACACCGATCAAGGCGCTCAGCAACCAGAAGTACTCCGACCTGGCCGCCCGCCACGGCGCCGCCAACGTCGGCCTGCTCACCGGCGACACCACCATCAACGGCGACGCCCCCGTCGTGGTGATGACCACCGAGGTGCTGCGCAACATGCTGTACGCCGGCTCCGCGGCACTCGACGGGCTGGCCTACGTCGTCATGGACGAGGTCCACTACCTCGCCGACCGGTTCCGCGGCCCCGTCTGGGAAGAGGTCATCATCCACCTGCCCGACGACGTGCAGCTGGTGTCCCTGTCCGCGACCGTGTCCAACGCGGAGGAGTTCGGCGACTGGCTCGAGATGGTGCGCGGCGACACCGCCGTCGTCGTCAGCGAGCGCCGCCCGGTGCCGTTGTGGCAGCACGTGGAGCTCAGCTCGCCCGAGCCGCGGGGGCGGCCGCGCATGCTGGACCTGTACGCGGGGCACGTGGATCCGTTCGATCCGGGGAAGAACCCGCCGATCAACCCGGACCTGGCGGCGGCGTTCCGCGGGAGCCGGTCGGGTGACCACGGCCCGGGTCGTGGACGCAGCCGCGGGTACCGGGGCCGGGGGGATCGTGGCTACCGGGGCCGGGGCGGGCGGAAGGTGAGTGACGACAGCTCGGCCGGTGGGGCGACCGGTGGTGTGGCGCGGCGGCGGACGCCGCCGCGGTTCGCGGTGGTGGACGCGCTGGACGCGGACGGGATGCTGCCGGCGATCTGGTTCGTGTTCTCGCGGGCAGGCTGCGAGGGTGCGGTGGACCAGTGCCTGCGGGCCGGGTTGCGGCTGACGACCGCGGCCGAGGAGGCGAGGATCCGTGAGGTGGTGGAGCGCCGCACGGCGGCGATCCCGCCGGAGGATCTGGACGTGCTCGGGTTCTGGTCGTGGTCGCAGGCGCTGCAGCGGGGTGTCGCGGCGCACCATGCGGGGCTGCTGCCGGTGTTCAAGGAGACGGTCGAGGAGCTGTTCGCCGCCGGGCTGGTGAAGGTGGTGTTCGCGACCGAGACGCTGGCGCTGGGCATCAACATGCCGGCGCGGAGCGTGGTGCTGGAGAAGCTGGTCAAGTGGGACGGGACCGGGCATCAGCCGATCACGCCGGGTGAGTTCACGCAGCTGACGGGGCGTGCGGGGCGGCGGGGGATCGACACCGACGGGCACGCGATCGTCGTCGACCATCACGGTCTGGACCCGCAGGCGCTGGCCGGGCTGGCGTCGCGTCGCCTGTATCCGCTGCGGTCCTCGTTCCGGCCGACGTACAACATGGCGGTGAACCTGGTGGCGCAGGTCGGGCGGGACCGGGCGCGGGAGGTGCTGGAGACGAGCTTCGCGCAGTTCCAGGCCGACCGGGGTGTGGTCGGGCTCGCGAAGCAGGCGCGTGCGCATGCGGAGGCGCTGGACGGGTACGCGCAGGCGATGATGTGCGACCGGGGTGACTTCGCCGGGTACGCGCAGCTGCGTGCCGACATCTCGGCGCGGGAGAAGGAGCTGTCGCGGGCGGCGACGAGCGCACGGCGGGCCGAGGTCGTGGCCGAGCTGGAGAAGCTCGGGCGGGGTGACGTCGTGCAGCTGCCCACGGGGCGGCGGCGCGGCTACGTGCTGGTCCTGGACTCGGGGGAGCCGGGCGGGTTCGACGGTCCCCGTCCGACCGTGCTGACGCAGGAACGGCAGGTCAAGCGGCTCACTCTGGCGGACGTGCCCGGCGGGCTGCGGACGGTGGCGCGCGTGAAGATCCCCAAGGGGGCCAACACGCGCAAGGCGGACGTGCGTCGTGACCTGGCGCTGCGGCTGCGGGCGGCCGTCGGTGAGGCGGAGGCGCGCGGGACGGCGATCGGTGCGGCCCAGGGGGAGGGCGCCGGTTCCGGGCGTGGGGACGCCACGTCGGACGCGGAGCTGAGCCGCCTGCGGTCGGTGATGAAGGCCCATCCCTGTCATGCCTGTCCCGAGCGGGAGGATCACGCCCGCTGGGCGGAGCGGTGGCGCCGGCTCAAGGCGGAGCACGACCAGCTCGTGCGGCGGGTGGAGGGCCGTACCGGCGGTATCGCCCGCACGTTCGACCGCACCCTCGACGTGCTCGCCGAGCTCGGGTACGTGGCCGAGGCCGCCGAGGGGCCGGACCGTGCCGCCGGGCTGCGCGTGACCGGCTCGGGCCGCTGGCTGCGGCGCCTGTACGCGGAGAACGACCTGCTGCTGGCCGAGTGCCTGCGCCGGGGCGCCTGGGACGATCTGGACCCCGCGGGCCTGGCCGCCGTGGTGTCCGCCGTCGTCTTCCAGGGGCGGCGTGACGCCGAGAGCGAGCCGTACGTGCCCGGCGGGCCGCGCGGGACGCTGGCCCGCGCGCTCGACGACACGCAGCGTGTCTGGTCCGAGGTCGACGACCTGGAGGAGGCGCACGGCATCGAGGCCACCGGCCGGCTCGACCTGGGGATCGTGGCGCCCGTGCACCGCTGGGCCAGCGGCAAGCCGTTGAGCGCGGCCCTCGACTCCGGGCACGAGCTGGCCGCCGGTGACTTCGTGCGCTGGTGCAAGCAGGTGCTGGACGTGCTCGACCAGCTCGCCGGCGCCGCGCCGTCCGACAAGCTGCGCCGCAGCGCCCGCCGCGCCCACGACGCGGTCCTGCGGGGCGTCGTCGCCTACTCGAGCCTCTGACCACCCCTGACCGACCGGTGAGTGAGCAGATCGCATAAGGTTCATGCCGTGACATCGATCCTCTACCGTGGTGGCGTCGTGCACTCGGCCGCCGACCCGTTCGCCGAGGCGATCCTCGTCGACGACGGTGTCGTGGCCTGGCTCGGCGCGAACGACACCGCCGACGGCCTCGCCGCCCGCGCGGACCGCGTCGTCGAGCTCGACGGCGCCCTGGTCACCCCCGGGTTCGTCGACTCGCACGTGCACATCCTCGAGACGGGCCTGGCCATGGACGCCATCGACCTGTCCGCGAGCGCCGGCGTCAGGTCGCTCGCCGACGCGCTGGAGGCCCTGGCCGCCGGCGCGCGGCGGCTCGACGCCGCCGACCCGGGCGGCGGCGAGTGCCTCCTCGCGTTCGGGTGGGACGAGCAGGGGTGGCCCGAGCATCGTCCTTTCACGCGCGCCGAGCTGGATGACGTCGCCGGGGGGCGGCCGGTCTACGCCGGGCGGGTCGACGGGCACTCCGCCGTCGTGTCCAGTTCCCTGGCCGTCGCCGCGGGCGTCGACCGGGTGCCCGGCTGGGCGCCCGACGGCGTCCTGACGGCCGAGGCCCATCACGACGTGCGGGACGTGTCGCGGCGCATGGCGTCCGAGCGGCGCACGCGCACCTTCCGTGTCGCGCTGGCCGACTGGGCGCGCCGCGGCGTCGTGTC
The DNA here is from genome assembly GCF_054782975.1 of Myceligenerans halotolerans. Taxonomy (NCBI): domain Bacteria; kingdom Bacillati; phylum Actinomycetota; class Actinomycetes; order Micrococcales; family Promicromonosporaceae; genus Myceligenerans; species Myceligenerans halotolerans. Next base: position 137,010 of record NZ_BAAGRL010000021.1, on the reverse strand, counting down.
CGTGCACGAGATGAGCGCCCCGCACCTGGACACGCGCGACGGTCTCGCCGAGATCATGGCCGCGACCGCCGACCCCGCGTCCGGGCTGCCGCACGTGGTCGCCTACCGCGGCGAGCTGTGCGAGACCGCGGAGGACGCCGCCGGGCTGATCGCCGAGCTGCCGTTCCTCACGGGGATCGCCGGTGACCTCACGGTGGACGGCTCCATCGGGTCGCGCACGGCCGCGCTGCGATCCCCGTACACGGACCTCGCCGCCGGGCCCGACGGTTCCGCCTGGCACGGCAACCTGTACCTGTCGGCCGAGGAGATCGCGAACCACCTCACCGCCGTGACCGCCACCGGCAGGCAGGCGGGCTTCCACGTCATCGGGGACCGCGCCATGGACGAGGTCCTCCTGGGGCTCCACGTCGCCGCGCAGGTCGACGGGCCGGCCCAGCTGCGCGGCGGGCGGCACCGCGTCGAGCACGCCCTGTTCGTCGACGCCCAGGCCCTGTCCTCACTGCTGCTGCACGGTGTGTCCCTGTCCATGCAGCCCGCGTTCGACGCCCGGTGGGGCGGCACCACCGGCATGTACGCCAGCCGGCTCGGCCCGGTGCGCGCCGCGGCGCTCCAGCCCTTCGCCGACCTCCTCGGCGCCGGCATCCCGCTCGCGTTCGGCTCGGACACGCCCGTCACGCCGGTCGACCCGTGGGCCGGGGTCCGTGCCGCCACCGCGCACGAGGACCCCGACCAGCGCATGTCCGCCCGCGCCGCGTTCCGCGCCCACACCCGCGGGGGCTGGCGCCTGGCCGGGCTCGACCACACCGGCGCGGGGGAGCTGCGCGTCGGCGCGCCCGCACACCTCGCCGTGTGGCGGGCCGACGAACTGACCGTGCAGACCGGCTCCGAACGACTCAGCCGCCTGTCCTCCTGGAGCCGGGAGGCCCGCGCCGGCCAGCCGCTCCTGCCCGCCCTGACCGGCGACACCCCTGCACCCGAATGCCTCCACACGATGCGCGACGGCGTGGTCATCCACGATGTGCTCTCGGACTAGGCTTCAAGGGTGCATCGGCGATCTTCCCAGAGGCTCCTGAACCTGTTCCTGGCCGTGGCCGGCGGGGTCGCGCTGTGGGCCGCGTTCCCCGATGTGGGCTGGTGGCCCGGAGCGTTCGTCGCCGTCGCGTTCCTGTGGGGGGCGCTGCGTGAGGACCACGCCTGGTGGAACACGCTGCACGGGCTCGTGTTCGGTCTGACCTTCTTCCTGCCGCACGTGCGGTGGGCGATCAACGCGACCGAGGCCGCGCCCTGGATCGCGATGTCCGTCGTCGAGGCCCTGTTCCTCGGCCTGTTCGGCGCCCTGTGGACCTGGGCCCGCCGCGCCGTGCGTGCCGGGCTGCGCGGCCGGGACGTCCCGCTGGGCGCCGGAGCCTGGTACGCCGCCGCGTTCGCCGTCGTGTTCACCGCCGTCGAGCAGTGGCGCAGCGAGATCCCCTTCGGCGGCTTCCCCTGGGGCCGTCTCGCCTGGTCCATGGTCGACGCGCCGCTCGGACAGGCCGCCTGGCTCGGCGGCACCGTGCTCGTCACCTTCGGCGTGTGCCTCGCCGGACTGGGACTCGCCGCCGCCGTGCGGGCGGTCGCCGCCCGCCCGCGTGCCGTGGCGTCCTACGGACGTGCCGCCGGCGTGGTCGTGGCCGCCGCGGCGATCGTCGTCGTCCCCGTGACGCTGCCGCTGCCCGCCTCGTCCGACGCCGGGACCGTCACCGCCGACGACGGCGCGGTCGTGCAGGACGCCGGACGCGACCTGGGGGAGGACGGCGTCCTGTGGGCGGGCGTCGTGCAGGGCAACGTCGACGACCCCGACCTCGGCGTCTTCGCGCAACGTCCCGAACTGTTCGGCAACCATCTCGAGGGCACCTACGAGCTCGCCGAGGACTTCGCCGGCGAGCTCGACGTCGTGCTGTGGCCCGAGGACTCGACCGGCGTCGACCCCCGCACCAGCGCCGCGGCCGGCGCCGCGCTCGACGACGCCGCCGAGGCCGTCGGCGCCCCGATCCTCGTAGGCACGCAGGAGTACCCCGACGACGGCGGACGCTACAACCTGTCCCTGCTGTGGGAACCCGGGCAGGGCGCAACCGAGCTGTACGCCAAGCAGCGCCCCGCACCCTTCGGCGAGTACATCCCGCTGCGCCCCCTCGTGCGGCTCCTGTCCGACCAGGTCGACCGCGTCACCACCGACATGCTGCCCGGTCACGAGCCCGCCGTCATGGACCTGCCCGCCCGCTTCGGCGCCGCCCTGACCGGCAGCGGGGACGGCGCGCGCATCGCCACGATCATCTGCTTCGAGGTCGCCTACGACGAGATCGTGCGCGACGCCGTGCAGCGCGGCGCCCAGGTCCTGGTGGTGCCCACCAACAACGCGGCGTTCGGCTGGACCGAGGAGTCCACGCAACAGCTCGCGATGACACGCATGCAGGCGATCGCCACCGGACGGGCCGCCGTCCAGGTCTCCACCGTCGGCGTCTCCGGCATCGTCGCCCCCGACGGCACGCTCGTCGCCGCCACCGAGCTGTTCACCCACGACACGCTCACCGCGGCGCTACCCCTGCGGCACACCATCACCCCCGCCGTCGCGGCCGGCTACTGGCCCGGGTGGATCGCCGGGATCGGCGCCGGGCTGCTCGTCCTCGCGGGCGTCGTCGTCCAGGGCGTCGCACGCACGAAGCGGCGCCGCCCGGCGCGCACCCGGGCCGACCAAGCAGGCCGGGCGGACGGGGAACGGCCCGCGGCACCGGACCGCGACGCACTCGTGGGCTGACGCCGCCGGTCCTCGCCGGACGGCGCCAGGCAGTACCGGGCAGCGAGAGAGCGCCGCCGGAACACCGGCGACGCTCTCTCGGAACAACTCTCGTCCTTCGACAAACCCTCGGATCAGGCAGTGCCCGATACCGCACTACGCGGAGGCGAGCTCCGCCCGCTCACGCGGAACGGCGCAGCTTGCCCGCACGCAGGAGCTCGAGCCGCTCGTCGAGCAGTTCCTCCAGCTCCTTCACCGTGCGGCGCTCCAGGAGCATGTCCCAGTGCGTACGCTGCGGCTTGCCGGGCTTCGCCTCAGGACGCTCGGCGTCCCGCAGCAGCGCCTCGGCACCGCAACGGCACTCCCACAGGGCGGGCACCTCGGCGTCGGTCGCGAACGGAAGGATGATGGTGTGCCCGTTGGGGCAGTCGTAATAGGCCTGGAACCGCGGGGCGAAGTCCACGCCCTCGTCGGACTCCATGCTCTTCGAGCCGATGCTCATGCCGCGCAGGGAGCGGTCAGCCATGTCGTCCTCCAGGGTCTCGGGAATGGGGGGCTGAAGACTGTCTCTTCGAGAAGGTCCGAAGTTTCAACGCACCGACACGCTGGCGTGTTCCAGGTTTTGCCGGGCGGAAACGATGATTTGTCAAGGCTACGCGTCGCACAGGCGCATGCAAGCCGGATCCCGGCAAACTGGGGGTGTTGTGCGCGATCTCACGGAATGAACCTGGCCAGGGGCACGTTCGAGTCCATGTATGCAAATGCATGAACGGGCGTGAAGTCACGCCAGGTCCTGCAGCAACCACCGTCCCGCAGCAACCAACGAAGGGGAGTCGGCCGTGCAGTTCGGCATCTTCAGCGTCAGTGACGTCACCCGCGACCCGATCGCGGACCACACCCCGGACGACACCGAGCGCGTCCGCAACATGCTCACCATCGCCCGGCACGCCGACGAGGCGGGGCTGGACGTCTTCGCCACGGGCGAGCACCACAACCCGCCCTTCGTCGCCTCGTCCCCGACGACGATGCTCGGCTACCTGGCAGGCGTCACCGAGCAGATCACCCTGTCCACCGCCACGACCCTGATCACCACCAACGACCCGGTCCGGCTCGCCGAGGAGTACGCGATGCTCCAGGTGATCTCCGGCGGCCGCATGGACCTGATGATGGGACGCGGCAACACCGGCCCCGTCTACCCGTGGTTCGGGCAGGACATCCGCCAGGGCATCCCGCTGGCGATCGAGAACTACGCGCTGCTGCGCCGCCTGTGGACCGAGGACGTCGTGGACTGGGAGGGCAAGTTCCGCACCCCGCTGCAGGGCTTCACCTCCACGCCGCGCCCGCTGGACGGCGTCCCGCCGTTCGTCTGGCACGGCTCCATCCGTTCCCCGGAGATCGCCGAGCAGGCCGCCTACTACGGTGACGGCTTCCTGCACAACAACATCTTCTGGCCGATGAGCCACACCCGCCAGATGGTGCGGTTCTACCGGCAACGCTACGAGCACCACGGCCACGGGCGGGCCGACCAGGCGATCGTCGGCCTGGGCGGACAGGTCTTCGTCCGGCCCCGCTCGCAGGACGCCTGGGACGAGTTCCGGCCCTACTTCGACGTCGCCCCCGTGTACGGGCACGGCCCGTCCATGGAGGACTTCACGCGCGACACGCCGCTGACCGTCGGATCGCCCCAGCAGGTCATCGACCGTTACGGCGCGTTCGCCGACGAGGTCGGCTACTACCAGCGGCAGATGTTCCTCGCCGACCACGCCGGCCTGCCCCTGAAGACCGTGCTGGAGCAGATCGACATCCTGGCCGGCGAGATCGTGCCCGAACTGCGCAAGATCGTCGAGGCCAAGCGCCCCGCCGACGACGTCCCGGCGAACCCGCCCACCCACGCCGAGCGCGTCGCGGCCGCCCGGGCCGCCGGCCAGGACGCCGCCGGCCACGTGGGCGACGCCGTCGACCCCTACACCGGAACCGTCGCCGAGGAGGCAGCACTGTGAGCGAGGCACGCACCATCGTCGTCGTGACAGCCGGCCTGTCACAGCCGTCCCAGACGCGGCTGCTGGCCGACCGGCTCGCCGCCGCCACCGCCCGCGAACTGGAACGGGACGGGCACGGCGTGCAGGTGGAGGTCGTCGAGCTGCGCGAACACGCCCACGCGATCATGGACGCCATGCTGACCGGCTTCGCCGGAGGCGACCTGGCCCGCGCGATCGACCAGCTCACCCGGGCCGACGGCGTCATCGCCGTCACCCCGCTGTTCACCACCACCTACTCCGGGCTGTTCAAGTCGTTCGTCGACATCCTCGACAAGGACGCCCTCACGGACATGCCCGTGCTGCTCGCCGCGACGGGCGGCACCCCGCGCCACTCCCTCGCGCTCGACTACTCGATGCGGCCGCTGTTCACCTACCTGCGGGCGGACGTCGTCCCGACCTCGGTCTTCGCCGCCACCGACGACTGGGCCCAGGACGGCAGCACCGGCCACGACACCGACCGGGACGCGAACCCGCTCCCGGGCCGGATCGACCGGGCCGCGCGGGCCCTGGCCGACCGCGTCACGGCGCGCCGCAACACCGGCCCGGCCGACCCGTTCGCCACGACGCCCAGCTTCCTGGACCTGCTCGACGGGTGAGCACGACGACGTCCCGGGTGGAGGCCTCCCCCACGGGGCCCCGCAGCCGGGACGTCGTCAGGGACTGATCGCCAGCAGGGTGCGGTCGGCCGCCTCCAGGCAGTGAGGGCCCGTGCCCGGCCGGAACACCGTGCGCTCCCCGCGCACCAGGCGTCGTCGGCCCTCGGAATCGACCAGGACCGTACCGTCCGCGTCGACGGCGATCAGGTCGCCGCCCGCCCGCAGCAGCACCGGCTCGCCCGGCCCCGGGAAGCGCGCGATCGACGTGCGGCCCGCGGTCACCGCCTCGAGGATCGCCTCGGGCGTGCGCTCCGCGGCCGCGACCCACGTGGTGGGCGTGCCCGGCGGGAAGCCCGCCTCGGGCGTGTGGAAGTCCGACCCGCCCAGCAGCACGGGCACGTCGCGGCCCCGGGACCACTCCCTGAGGAACGCCCACGGGGCGCTGGCCATGGGATTGAGGAACCACGAGATGTGCCAGATCTCGATGGCGGCGCGGGCACGGGCGTCGTCGGACAGACCGTGCAGCCAGGCGCAGTCCTCCTGGACGGGGTGGTTGACCGACAGCAGGCCGCCGCGCGCGGACGCCTGACGCGACCACTGCTCGGCCGGGGCACGGAAGTCGATCCAGCCGACGTCACCGAAGGCGTTCGCGTGGCCCGCGTCCGTGGTGACCTCCTGCCCCGGGAGCAGGCACGTGTCGTAGCGGGCCGCCGCCTCGGGCAGGTGGGCGTGGTGGGAGACCGTGTTGTGGTCGGTGACCGCGAGGAAGTCCAGGCCGCGCGTCGCCGCCGCGGCCGTCAGCTCGTGGAGGGAGAGGCTGCCGTCCGAGTGCGTGGAGTGGGCATGCAGGTCACCGGCGTACCAGGTGAGACCCGCCGGGGCAGGCAGGCCGCGCTCGGAGGCACGCGGGTTGGTCGGCGCCGGGGGCGCCGGCGCCTCGGGCTCGACGTCGGCCGCGTCGTCGTCCGTGACGACCGTGACCGTCACGGGGATCGGGTCGGCCGTCACGGAATGCAGGCCCAGGACCACCGCCCAGCCGCCGTCGGGCAGTGCGCCCGGCTCGTAGCCGGGAGTGGCCCGGGTGGTCCGGATGACGAAACCGTCGCGCGCGATGCCCGACCAGCCCCGCCAGCGCTGCGGGTCACGGCACCCGACCTCGATCGACGCCGCGTGCCGGTCGTACGACACGCGCACTTCGATCGCGTGGGCACCGGACACGTCGAACGGCACCTCGAGATAGCGGTGCGCGATCTGTTCCTCGATTCCCAGTAACAGGCGTTCTACCTGGCGAGTCACGAAAAGCGAGCCTAACGCGAACGGCCGTCACCTGCTTCCCCCGCTGCGGTACGCGAACCCCGGCCCGGCGGTGGCCGACTACCCGGACATCCGCGCGTAGTGCGCGTTGTACATGACGGCCAGTACGTTGCCGAACGGGTCGACGACGGCGGCCGTCACGAAGCCCTCGCCTCGTGGGGTGACGGGCTGATACTCGGTGGCGCCCATCTCCAGGAGGCGTGCGAACGTACCCTCCAGGTCGTCCACGTGCCAGTACATGATCGCCCCGCCCGGTTGCGCCGGCTGGCCGGGCGGCGCGAAGGCGCGGCTGACCAGGCCGAGCTCGGCCTGATGGTCACCGATCCGGAACTCGACGTAGGCGGGCCGCCCGTCCGGGCCGGGCCGGGAGAAATACGGTTCGACGCCGAGCAGGTCCGTGTACCAGGCGGCGGCCGCCTCGACGTCGTCCGCCCAGTAGTTGATGGTGGCAAATCCGCGCAGGCTCACGGTGGTGTCTCCGGTTCGTTCCGACGAGGTCAGGGGCTCATCACAGCACGAGACACTGACATCGACGCCGGGGAGCCTCGACGGCGCGACTCCGGACACGTGCGCAGGCACCGGCACGCTGCCCGTCGCGCGCCTCCTACGCGGACTCCGGCACGTCCGGGGCGGGGCTCCGGTCGTCGCCCGCGCCGGTCCGGGCCGCGCGTTCGGCGGACAGCTCGCCCTCGAGCCGGGCCATCGCCACGGCCTGTGCGGACCTCTCCGCCTCCACCGACGTGCGGGCGGTCTCCGCGACGACGCGGGCCTCGCGCTCGGCGGCGGCCTGCTCGCGCGCCGCCTCGACATCGCGGTTCGCCCGGTCCCGGGCGGTCTCCAGCGCTTCGCGTGCCGCCCGTGCCTCGTCCCGCGCGGCGCGCGCGTCGTCGCGGGAGGCCGCCGCAGCCTCACGGGCCTGGCCGAGATTCTCCCGAAGCGCTTCGAGCGTGGCCTGCGCCTGACCATGGGCGGCCTCGGCGGAGGCGCGCTCCTGCTCCGCGGCGGCCCGGGCGCGCTCCGCGTCGCGCCGTGCTTCCTCGAGACCGGACATCGACGCCTGCGCCTGGACCAGCTCGTCGCGGACCTCGTCGAGCGTCCGCTGGACGGCGGCCGCCTCGCCCTCGGCGTGCGCGCGGGCGGCCTCGGCGGCGGCACGTTCCCGGTCCGCCGTGGTGCGGGCCTCGTCCGCGTGCTCCAGCTGCTCGCGCAGGTGGGTCGCCGTGGCACGAGCCTCGGTGAGCTCGGCGCCCAGGTCGTCCACGGTGCGTGCGAGCTCGTCGGCCTCTCGCCCGGCTCGCTCCAGCGCGTCACGGGCGCGGGTCAGCTCGGCCTCGTGCTGCTCCCGGGCGGTGCGGACGGCCTCCTGCCACAGCGTGGCGATCCCGCGCCGGGCGATGCGCGCGACGACGTCGGGCGGGGTGGCCTCCGCGGACTCCTCGGCCTGCCGCGCGGCCTGGTCCTCGCGCCACTCCCGCAAAAAGCGCGTGGCCGCCGCGCTCGAGCAGCCGGCACGTTCGCGCACGGTCGTCACGGTGGGGGAGATCCCCTCGGCGGTGAGCGCCTCGATGGCTTCGACGACGCGGTCCTTGTCGCGCACGCGGATTCCTCTCGTTCGTGGGGCCGCCCGGCGGGATCGCGCGGATCCCAGTTTTCGGCCTCGTGTAGTAGTACTAGTAGTCGTGCGATACTACCAGTACTCCAGGGCTCACAACAATGACACCCGCTTTCGTAGAGCGGGTGTTGAGTGAGCGGTTATCCCTGAAATCACGCCGAAAACGAGGTGCCGACATCCTGAAGAGCATCCTCAATGTGCACATGGTGAGCAGGCCCGTGCTGGATCGGTGTTCCCTAGCGCGTTTCGTCGCCGGCAGTCTCGTCTTCGGGAGCTAGCTCGTTCGCCGCGCACAGCACCTCCCCGAACCCGACCCGCCGATCTACCTGTACCCGGATCGGCCACATCCCTGGGATGTCCACCGCGACGACGGTCCCGACCGATCCGAGCAGGATCGGCGGGCCGTCCACGCGCTGCACACGGTCGCCAACCTTCCATTGACGCGGAGGCCGGTCGCGCGGATCGACCTCATAGAACGCGCCGTCATCGCTCGACCTCCCGCACTGTCGAGACCGGCACGGTCACGATGCCGTTCCCGCCGTCGATCGGCACACCCAGGTCAACCCCGGCCCGCTCCGGCCCCCGTGCGAGCAGACGACCGGTCATGCCGACGAACCGGCCCGACGTGATGACGACCGTCACGGGCTCCGCCTCCGCCGCGATCACCGCTCGCCCCGCCGTAGGCGCTCTACCCAGTCATCCGAGCCGACGTGCTGCCAGCAATATGCCTCGCCAAGCTCCGCGATGCCGTCACAGTCCGGCGCGTAGCAGCGAGGGCCGAGGGCTCCCACCGGGCCGCGCAACGCGGCCCGAACCTGCACTTCGACGCCGTCCCGCGTGCCGCTCCACACCGTGTATCCGGGGACCGTCGTCCTGTGGTCCAACGGCGAGACACAGCCCAGTTCGCGGGCGATCCGCTCGCCTTCGGACAGGTCGCGGGGGTGCAGGCTCACCCGGTTTCGCGTGGTGGTCACCACGTCGATCCGCTCCGGGCCGATGGCCGACAGCCATCCGTCCACCAGTTCCACCACATCCCTGATCCCGAGCACATTGCCCGGCTTCCCATCGACTCGCATCGCGAGACCCCTTCGTTCGTTCGGTCGATTTCAAGGGTGTTGGCGTGCGACGGGAGCCGGAAGGGCTGGCGCGTTTGCAGGTGTTTGCAACATCGACGTTGCGCAGGTCTCCCCCCGAGGGGGTGCGCCCGGTTAGCCTGAGTTCGTGGCGGAATCCCCGGGACCATTGCTCCGCGCGGCACGTGAGGCCGCTGGCATCACGCTGCGCACGATGGCCGCGAGGACGCACTACAACGCCGGGTACCTGTCGCTGATCGAGAACGGAGAACGGCCCGTGCCCGCTGGCGTCGCGGACGCCTACCAGCGAGTCTTGGGGACGACGGACCTGGGCCGACTGGTCACGGTCACCCGTTCGGCTGCCAGCGTGGACGCCGCCACACTGGACCAGGTCGCAACGATGCTCGGAGCTCTCCGCCGGATCGAGGACACCACGGGTGTCCTGTCCGTCCTACCGGCGGTGCGCGGGATGTCCGCGACCGTGGACCAGCTCGCCCGCGAGGCCAGCACCCCAGTGCGTGAGCGGGCGGTGCACCTCGCGGCCGAGGTCACGCAGTATCGCGGGTGGCTGGAGCATGCCGTAGGCGCGGACACCGCCGCGCGGCGGAGCATGGCCGCTGCGGTCGATCTGGCGGGCGAGGCCGGAGAGCCGAACAGGCTGGCGCACGCGCTGACGTTCGCCGCCACGGTGACGTGGAGCGCCACAGGCGCGCTCGCCGAGACCATCGACCTATCGGACGCGGCACTGTCCGTCGATGGCGCTCACCCGACCCTGCGCGCCTACGCGGCGCTCCGACGCTCCGAGCTACTAGCCAGCCTCGACCAGACCACAGAGGCCCGGGGAGTGCTCAGCATGGCTGACGAAGCGATCGAGGCCGCACGCGACGCGGAGCCACCGCCGGAAGCGCTGTACTGGTTCACTCCCGGCTTCGGTGCCGTGCAGCGCGGTGCCGTGCTGACCCTGTTGGGCGACACGGCACAGGCGATCGAGGAAGCCACCGCCGGGCTGGCCGAGATGCCGCCGGAGCACCGGCGTACCGAATGGCTCGCCTCGACCCTCCGCAAGATCGACCCCGACATGACCGACGCCTGAGCCCCCGTGAGCCCACGGCAGCCCACGCGTCGGTGTTATCGGGGTCGAACTCGTCGATCCTCGGGTGGGGGAGGTGAACAGGGGTTCCTCTCACACCTGGGGGAGAGCTGAGATCCGCGTGGCCGATTCCGCTGGATACCGCGTGCACGCTGGGGGAGGATGCGGCGGTGACCCGTACCGCCGCCCGCGAGCTCGTCGTCCTGGGCACCTCCAGCCAGGTGCCGACCCGCACCCGCAACCACAACGGGTACGTCCTGTACTGGGACGACCGGGCGATCCTGTTCGACCCCGGCGACGGCACCCAGCGCCAGATGATCCGCGCCGGCGTCGCGGCGTCGGACCTCACCCGGATCGCGCTCACGCACCTTCACGGCGACCACAGCCTGGGACTGGCCGGCGTCGTGCAGCGCATCAGCCTGGACGGCGTGGAGCACACGGTACCGATCAGCTTTCCCGCCTCGGGGGAGCCGTGGGTGCGCAACCTGTGCGACGCGACCGCATTCCACCACCGCGAGCGCCTCGCGCTGCAGCCGTTGTCCGGCGGGATGGTGCCGCCGGTGCCGGGGGAGCGCCCCTCCCGCGCGGAGGTGACGCTGACGGCCCGGCGGCTGGACCACGGGATCGAGGCGTTCGGGTACCGGCTGCAGGAGGCGGACTCGGTGTCGTTCGGCCCCGGGCTGCTCGCGGCGCGCGGGATTGCCGGGCCCGACGTCGGGCGCCTGCAGCGTGAGGGTTCGCTGGCGCTGTCCGACGGCGTCGTCGTGCACCGGGAGGAGGTGACCGTCCCGCGACCTGGGCAGTCGTTCGCGTTCGTGATGGACACGCGGCTGTGCGACGCGGTGGGCGAGCTGGCCGACGGCGTCGACCTGCTGGTCATCGAATCGACCTACCTGGACCGTGACGCGCGACTCGCCGCCGAGCACGGGCACCTCACGGCGCTGCAGGCGGCGCGTGCCGCGGCGGAGGCGGGCGTGCGGCACCTGGTGCTCACCCACTTCTCCCAGCGCTACGAGTCCGGCGACGGGTCGGGTGCGGCGGAGTTCGAGCGTGAGGCCCGCCAGGTGTTCGACGGTGCCCTGACCGTCGCGAACGACCTCGATCAGATCGCCGTCCCGAATCGGACGCGATAGGCGTGGTCCGCCCGGGCCGGATCAGCGGGCGGTGTCGAGGAGTCCTGCGAGCGGTCGCGGCACGGTGCCCTGACGCGCGGCAGTGCTAGCGAGCAGGCCGGCGTAGCGCAGGTTGCGTTCCGAGACGCTGCGCACGAACCGGTACAGTTGCGCGTCGATCGGGCGCCCGCGCCACGCCGGCTGCTTCTGGAACGCGCGGAAGGAGCGCAGGTCACGCTGGCTGTCGAAGAGGTCGAGGACTCCGACGACGCCGACGGCACGGATCAGTTCCTGCTCCAGGTCGTCGACGCAGACGAAGAACCCGAGCCGTTCCATGTCCTCCCGTGTGCGCGGCGATGCGATCCCGGTCGCGGCCAGAGCGTCCCGGAACACCGCTTCCTCGCGCCGGTCGCACAGGTCGGCGAGGCGCAGCCCGGGCCGGTTGCCGATCACGCGGGTCAGCACCCGGCCGATCGCGTGCGCGCCGCCGATCGGTGCGACGAGGACGCCGTCCGCGGCGAGGTCTCGTCCGCCGGCCGAGGAGATCGCCGCCAGTGCGATCTGGTCGGTGATGCCCTCGACGATCAGGAGCGTGCCGGCCTCGGGCAGCCTGGCCAGCGCCTCGGCTGCGGCGTGCGCGGACGCGCCGGACCCGCCGACGACGCCGCCGGGCAGGGTGGGGCTCTCCACGCGCTCTCCCGGGACGGCCATAGGACCGATGGTTGCCGCTCGGGGGCGGAGTGGCAACGACAAATCGCCGGGCGCGGGTTCCGGCCTCCACTACTGTTGGTGGTGGTCGTCGAGCCGGCCGTCGCGTCACCGGCCGCCTGACCGGCGAACACCGCGGGTCACCCGTGGATGATGACGATCTCCTGGGCGAGACGCTCGACCTCGTCGGCGAATCGGGTCCAGAGCTCTTGCCGGCGTTCGTGGCTGACGTACTCCAGGGCGGCGGCTTGGTTCTCCGGTGCGGCGATGACGACGCCCTGCCGCAGTGCCCTCTCAAAAGCCTGTGTTGCTTCCTTTGTCAGCGTACGGCCGACGATCCGTTCCACGGCCTCGTCAAGAATCCTGGTGCGCGCGCTGCTCCGCCACGCCTGGGCAGCCCTCTCACCTGCTCGAACTCCGATCAGGTGATTCGCTTTGGTGACCGTCAGATCCCTCGCGACTTCCTCCAGCTTGCCGCATACGAAGTCGAACGCGGCTTTCCGGTGTTCCGGGGTGAGGCCACCGTGCCGGCTCTCGGAGTTCTCGGCGGCAACGATCGCTCCGGAGACCGTGGGCGGGGGTGAGGTGACGAACGCCGGTTTCCCGCGGTCACGGCGCGCCAGTTTGAGCACCAGGGCGAGCACGGCCACGGCGGCCACGAGCATGAGTGGCCCGAGGTTGCCTCGCTCGAGAAAGTCAATGGCCGGGAAGTAGGCGAGCGTGAGCCCTGCTAACGCTGTGAGGATGGCGAACCTGCGGGGAAGGACCAGTACGAAGACAAAGATCAGGCACGCGATGACGATCATGGCGCCGGCAGCTTCCGACACGGTGATCCCCTTTCGACCGGACGTCGACCCATCGGTGCGATACCTGGAATGCGAAAAGTACCAGAATGTACTTTAGGCTACGGTCTCACGACACCGGTACGCAAGAGGCCGTGGCCCTACCCCCAGGCCGCGCCGCGGACCTCAGTGTCGGGACGGCACTGTCAGGACGGCACAGCACGCAGCGGAGCCCGTGACCCGGCGGTGGACGTGCCCGGCGCCCCGGCCGCGAAACCCGCCGACATCACCTCGCCCACCGCGTCCAGGTCGTCCTCGAACAGGCCGGCGTAGGTGGACAGCGTGAGCATCGGGGACTCGTGGCCCAGCAGCCGCTGCACGGCCTTGACGCTGGCGCCGCCGGCGATCGCGAGGGACGCGGCCGTGTGCCGCAGGTCGTGGAGGGTGAGGGTGTCGAAGTCCTCGGCGCCGGGCGCGACGGTGGTGCGTGCGAGCGTCGCCAGCAGACGGGTCCTGCTGACCTTCTGGCCGCGCGTCATGCCGTCGCGGTGCGCTCGGTCGAGACCGGCGAGCACCGTCCAGGTCTCCGGCCCGCAGACGCCGGTGGGCTCGAGGCCGTGCCGGGACTGAAGCCTGCGGACGCGGCCCGCCAGGACGTCGTCGTACACGATGCGGCCGGCCGGGCGGAGGCGGGCGGAGGCGTTCGGTCCGGCGTCGCCGGGCGTGGCAGGGGTGCCACGGAGGACGGCGGTGGGGCGCGCTGCACCGGCCTCGGCAGCGCCGTCGGACAGCGCGCCGTCGGGCGGTGTCCCGTCGACGATCTCCGAGACGACCGAGACCGCCGCGCCGGCGGCGCGCACCGCCGGGCGGAAGGCGGAGCGGTCGAAGCTCTCGCGGCGCAGCGGGCCGCCCGTCGTCGCGCGGAACAGGAGGTCGTCCGGCGCTCGTGCAGTGGTGAGCGCGACGACGTCGTCGGACACGACGGCGGGCAGCGGCACCTCGCGGCGGGCGTGGGTCTTGGTGTCGCCGAGCAGGAGCGTGCCGTCGTCGAGGCGGGTGTAGGCCTTGGTCACGGTGAGGCGGGCGCGCAACGGGTCGACGTCGGCCACGGTCAGCGCGCTGACCTCGCCCCAGCGCAGGCTCGTCAGGGCGGTCAGGAGGATCAGGGTGCGGGCCGGTGACCCGGCGGGGCCGGCGGCGTCGGCGACGCGGCGCAGCTGTTCGTGGGAGAGGTAGCGGTGCGGCTTGGTCTTCGGCGCGCGGGGGAGTGCGGTGACCTTGCCCGACGCCGACCGGGCGGGGTTGGCGGGAAGTCTGCGGGCGTCGACGGCCGAGTCCAGGAGGGCGACGAGCAGGCGCACGGCGTCCCGGCGGCGCGCCGGGGAGGCGGCCTCCCCGCTGGTGGGGGAGGTCATCGTGGCGGACCAGCGGGCGACGTCCTCGTGGGTGACCTGCCGGAGCGGCACGTCACCGAAGCGGGGCGCGACGAGGGAACGGAATCGTTCCCGCTCGGCCTCCAGGGTGCGGGGCGCGCGGTCGGCGCGCCCCGCCTGCCAGGCGTCGAACCAGGCGACGACCGTGATGCGGGACGCGGCCGGGTCGACCCACTCGCCGCGCTTGCCGGCCTCCTCGAGGCGTCGCGCGGTGGCGAGCGCGTCGCGCCGGGAGGTCATCTGCCGGGTGCTGCGCAACCGCCCGTCGACGCGGTACCGGCCCACATGGACGGTGCGTCCGGTGCGGTCGGTCCGGGTCTCCGTGTAGGCCATGCGGGAAGACTAATCGGGCATGGCCGACGGTCCCGGCGCTGACGCGCCGGTCTGGTCCACGCGGTCCAGCCAGTCGTTCCTGTCGACGGCCGGCACCACCGGCCTCGCGATGATGACGTTGCGGGACCGGTCCCGGACGCGTCGAATGGCCGGCTCTTCCGTGAGTGATCGGCAGTTCATCGTGCCGATCACTCACGGAAGAACCGACTACGCGGCGGCAGATCCGGTCCTACTTCTCGCTGACGCTCCGCACCGCGTTCGCCACGGCCTCGGCGACCCGGTGGTCGAACACGCCCGGGATGATGAACGCGCTGTTCAGCTCGTCCTCGCCGACGACGTCCGCGATCGCGACCGCGGCGACGCGCAGCATCTCGGTGGTGATCTCCGACGCGCCGGTGTCCAGCAGCCCGCGGAACAGGCCCGGGAAGGCCAGCACGTTGTTGATCTGGTTCGGGTAGTCGCTGCGGCCGGTCGCCACGACGGCGGCGGTCTCGCTCGCGGCGGTCGGGTCGACCTCGGGGGTGGGGTTGGCCAGGGCCAGCACGACGGCGTCGTCGGCCATCGTGGCGACGTCGGCGCCGGAGAGGATGTTGCCGGCCGACACGCCGATGAAGACGTCGGCCCCGCGCAGGCCCTCTGCGAGGCTCCCGGAAAAGTCCTCCGCGTTGGTGTGCTGCGCGATCCAGTCCCGGTGCGGGTCGCCGCTGAGGCTGCCGGCACGCAACGCGCCGGAACGGCCGAACGCGACGACGTGCTGGGCGCCCTGCGCCTTGAGGAGACGGATGATGGCGTTCCCGGCGGCCCCGACGCCGGAGACGACGATGCGCACCTCCGGCAGCTTCTTGTCCACCACCTTCAGGGCGTTGATCAGGGCGGCCAGCACCACGATCGCGGTGCCGTGCTGGTCGTCGTGGAAGACGGGGATGTCCAGCTCGGCGCGCAGGCGCGCCTCGATCTCGAAGCATCGCGGCGCCGCGATGTCCTCGAGGTTCACGCCGCCGTACACGGGCGCGAGGGCCTTGACGATGCGGATGATCTCCTCGGTGTCCGTGGTGTCGAGGCACACGGGCCAGGCGTCGACGCCACCGAACTCCTTGAACAGCGCCGCCTTGCCCTCCATGACGGGCAGCGCCGCGGCGGGACCGATGTCACCGAGGCCGAGCACGGCCGTGCCGTCGGTGACGACGGCGACGGTGTTGCGCTTGATCGTCAGGTGGCGAGCGTCCTCGGGACGCCGCGCGATCGCCTCGCACACGCGCGCGACGCCGGGCGTGTACGCGCGTGACAGGTCGCGGCGGTTCTTGATGGGCGCCTTCGTGGAGACCTCGATCTTCCCGCCCAGGTGCATGAGGAACGTGGAGTCGCTGACGTTGAGCACGCGCACGCCCGGCAGCACGTCGAGGGTCGCGACGATGCGGTCCGAGTGGTCGCCGTCGACGGCGTCGCAGGTCACGTCCACGACGAGGCCTTCGTGCGTGGAGTGGGCGATGTCGACCGCGGTCACGGCGGCTCCCGCATCGGCGACGGCGCCGACCACGGTGCTGGTGGCGCGCTGCGAGGCCGGGACCTCCACGCGCAGGGTGATGGTGTAGCTGGGACTGGGCAGGGCCAAGGGTCTTTCCTCCTGTGGTCCCGGGCGTTGCGGGACCGCCGGCCGGCGCCGTCGAAACGGTACGGTCGAAACGGTACGAACGGGACTCGTCGTGCGATGAAGCGAGCAGAGAGGCAGATCCGTGGCGTGGGTCGCGGGTGGGCGGACGGCACACGGAGAGAGGCTTGTGGCTCAAGGATGACATCCGCGCCGCCGAAGTGCGAAGTGCGCGCACACGTTGTCGGCCTGCCCAGGTAGATTGCGGCCATGCGCGTTCTCGTCTCCGGTGGTGCCGGCTACATCGGCTCCCACACCGTCCTGTCCCTGCTCGAAGCGGGGCACGACGTCGTCGTCGTCGACGACTTCTCGAACAGCAAGCCCACCGTGCAAGGACGCCTGGAGGCGCTCAGCGGCAAGCACGTGCCGTTCCATGCGTTCGACCTGACGGACGCGGACAAGACGGAGCAGCTGTTCGTGCACGAGCGGATCGACGCCGTCGTGCACTTCGCCGGGCTCAAGGCCGTGGGCGAGTCGGTCTCCGAACCGCTGCGGTACTACCAGAACAACCTCGACGCCACGTTCTCGCTGCTGCGCGCCATGGAGCGCAGCGGGGTCTCCAGGTTCGTCTTCTCCTCCTCCGCGACCGTGTACGGTGAGCAGGCCCCGGTTCCCTACCGCGAGGACTACGAGTACCTGTCGGCCTCCTCGCCCTACGGGCAGACGAAGGTCGTGATCGAGCGGGTGCTGACCGACGTCGCCGCCGTCCACGAGGGCTGGAAGATCGCCCTGCTGCGGTACTTCAACCCCGTCGGGGCCCACCCGTCCGGGCAGATCGGCGAGGACCCGCAGGGCATCCCGAACAACCTCATGCCGTTCATCGCGCAGGTGGCCGTCGGCCGCCGCGAGAGCCTCACCGTGTTCGGTGACGACTACCCGACGGCCGACGGGACGTGCGAGAGGGACTACATCCACGTGATGGACCTGGCCGAGGGGCACGTGGCGGCCCTGGAGCACCTGGACGACTTCGCGGAGCCGGTGCGGGCGTTCAACCTGGGTACCGGGCGGGGTACGTCGGTGCTGGAGATGCTGCACGCGTTCGAGCGGGCGGCGGGCAAGGAGCTGCCGTACGAGGTCGGGCCGCGGCGCCCGGGCGATCTGGCCGCGTTCTGGTCGGACCCGGCGCGCGCGAACTCGGAGCTGGGCTGGACGGCCACCCGCACGATCGACGAGATCTGCGTGGACACGTGGCGGTGGCAGTCGGCGAACCCGCGGGGCTACCCGGACGCCTGAGCGGCCGCGCGAGACGCTGAGATCCGGGAATCCTGGCCAGACATCCGTCCGTCGTCGAAGATCTGGAGCATCGTGCGCGCAGTGGTTCGCAGTGTCCGTGACCGTCTTGCCTTCCTCATGGAGGCCGAGCTCAAGTACGTGCTGGGTCTGCTGGGGCTGGCGGTGGGCGCCTTCGGTGCGCTGCTCGATGGGCCGGCGTGGCTGTACTGGGGAGTGCTCGGACTCAGTCTTCTGCTGAGCGCCGTGATCGCGCTGGCCGAGACGCTCGCGCTGAAGCATCGGTGGTCCCAGTGGGTGATGGCTCCGCGCAGACTTCCCTTGGTGTTCGACGGCGATCCGGCGGTGCCGGGCCTGCCGGTGCTGATCCGCTCGGGTGAGGGAAGTGTCGCGATCGATCCGGAGCTCGATCGCCGGCTGCCGGACACGCCGGTCGTCGCGGAGATGCGCCCGGACGCGTTCGACCTGCCGCCGCAGCTTGCCGGTATCAAGCCGTATGTGCTGTTCCGTAGTGCGCACGGGCAGTGGCCGTTCAACGGGCCGAACGTGCGGCTCGCGACGAACCTGGACGCCGAGTGGCTCGCGCAGCGGCGGCCCGCCGTCGTGCAGGAGAGCGACTTCTTCTCCTTGCTGTGCTCGAACGAGCTCACGAAGTGGGACATCACCTCGCCCGACGGCGCGTTCCGGTTCCGCGAGGAGTTTCTCCTCGATCGTGACGGGGATTTCCGTCCTCTGGAGTCCAGCCACCTGAACAACTCGATCGGCACCTCGACGCTGGCGGTCACGACGGACGACCACCTGGTGGTCACGTTGCAGTCGACGCGGTCGCAGGCGAGTTCAGGGCGGCTGGCGCCGTCCGGTTCGGGGGCGTTGGAGCCGCGAGACCTGACGGCGGGTGCGAGCCTGCAGGAATTCGTGATCGCCGGCGCCGAACGTGAACTGGCCGAGGAGACGACGATTCCGCGGGCCGCGATCGCCGGGAGCTCGGTCATCGGCTACGGGCGCTGGCTCGACCGGGGCGCCAAGCCCGAGTTCTTCAGCGTGACCGCGCTGAACGTGTCATCGCAGGACTACTCCCGCAAGGGCATGATCCACGGGCTGTTGCGCGAGGAGCGGTTGTGGACCCAGACCATCGATTTCACGCCGCTGGATCTCGGCGCTCCCGCTCGCACCGGAACGAGCGGGGGGGGGTCAGCTTCCGGCCGATCGGAGTTGTCCACAGTCCGCTCGCCGTGCTGGGGCGACGTGGGGCTGGCCGACCTTTCCGGCCTCCCCGGCGAGCCGTCCGTCCCGCTGGATGCGGCGCTCGACGCCCTCGTCCGCGCGCTTCGCGGCGACCCTGACCTGTTGACGCGCCTGCGGGGCGGCCCGGCCAGGGCAGGTGCCGCCCGGACGGGGCGTTAGCGGCGGTCCGACGGCCGGTGAGGTCCGCCTCGGTGGACCCGGACCGTCAGTTCTGCTGTTCGCGGGCCTCTTCGAAGGCGCGGACCACGTTCCAGGGGATCTTCTCCTCCGGTTCGATGACGTAGCCGTTGGCCGCGGCCCAGGCGCGGATCGCCTTGGGTCCGGCGCCGGTGGGCGCGGCGGGGCGGCGGCTGCTGCCCGTGTTGTCCACGACCTTCGGGAAGTCGATCGGCGTGGCCTCCACGATGGGCTCCAGCACGACGGACCAGGGCACACCGAGCAGGGTGGCGAGCCGGAACAGCTCCTGGCGTTCCTCCTGCGAGTACCGGTCCTCCTCGATCGCCTGCGCGATCAGGGTGTTGACGAAGCCCCGGTGCACGTTCCCGAGGTCGTCGACGCGCAGGAGCCCGGCGACCTCGCCGAGCAGTCGCACGCCGGGGCTTCCTGCGGCTCCGGCCTTGCCGGGCTGTCCGTTATGGGCGGTGTGCTCGGGCTCCGGGAGCCGCCCCCGGGCCACTTCCTCGGCGAGCAGGGTCAGGTAGGCGTGCTCGTGGCCGGTCGTACCCGCGGCGCCGTCGGCGAGCTGCCGTGCGTTCAGGTGCCGGGGCGCGGCCGCCAGGGTGTACGGCCTGGGTGCGGGGCGGATCCAGGGCCGCGGGCGGGGGGCGGCGGCGCGCGCCGGGCGCTCGGGCCACGGGTACACCCAGGCCCGCAGCGTGACGCCGGTGAGTTCGTGGGCGGGTGCGACGCCGGTGACGCCGCTCAGGAACCGCACGAGCAGTCCGGCCGTGGCTCGTGCCTCGCCGGACGCCTCGCCGTCGGGACCGGCGACGCCGGCAGCGGTGCAGCAGTCCGCGAGCCGACGGCGGCCCAGCCGCGGCAGGTAGCCGAAGCTCGCTTCCAGCGTGGTGGCTTGTGCGATGGCGGGCACCTCCCACCCGGCGCGCGCCAGGACGCGGCGGAGCATCTCGACGCCGAGCCGCCCGTTGTGCGTGACGACGGCCATCTGGGACAGGAGTTCGCGCGCATGGGCACCTTGATCGGCGAACGTGCCCTCGTCGAGGGTGGTGTCCCACTCGTCGACCAGCCCGCCGCGTTCGTCGAGGCGGACGACGGAAAGGTCGCGCACGGTGTCCCGTTCCAGGTCGATCCCGCTGGTGGCGACGCCGAGGACGGCGTATGCGGGCGTGCCGGTGTCCGACCTGGCCAATGTCATCGTCCCGTCAGCTCCCTTGCAGCCTCACCCTGGGTGCGACGGCGCACCGCAGAGGCCGCCGGGGGGCGTGGTGCCGACTGCGGATCACCGTCGGCCATAGAGTGCCACCAGGCCAAATGCTCCGAAAGTCGAATCGTCGCCGGGAGCCCTTCCGCGCTGCGAGGCGACGCCGGCCCGGCCGGATCTCCGCCTCTGGTAGCGCTCTGGCCTGCGCGAATGCACAATGGACAGCGGATTATCACAAGTTGGACAAGGAATTCTGGCCGGCCGTGTCGCCGGTGGACGACAGAGAGCGAGATCAGGCATGGCGAAGCTGACGGTCATCGACTGGCGCGCGCTGGCCGCGCTCGGTCTCGGAATCCCGTACGCGGCCCTCTGGCTCGCCGAGTCCCGGGCCACCGGGACCGGCCTCATGGACAGCGTGCCGGGCTGGGTGGACTGGTGGTCGGACGCGGTCCAGGGCGTCATGCGCAGCGGGGACCTGACCTTTCCGATCTGGTTCGTCGCGCTCGTGCTGCTGCTCGGCGGTGCGGGACTCGCCCTGGAGCCGGCGATCCGCGAGCCCGCCGAGCGACGCTACCCGGTGATCAACCTGGTCATCGCGCTCGGCATGTTCGCCGCGTTCGCCTTCGCGGCGTGGACCGTCGGCACGGACTACTACGCCGCGTGAGGCGACCTCCCGGCGCCGGAGCTCCGGGGACCCGGTGTGCCGCGGAGGTGACGCGCCGCGGCACACCGGCGAGGCCTGCCTCCGCCGTCCGGCGCCTCACAGGGCGCCGAGGGCGGACTTGACCACCTCCCCGAACACCAGGCTCCCCGCGACGACGAGCGCGACGAGCGCGATCGCGGATGCCACCAGCGGGATCCACCCACTGATCTCGCGTGGTGCGGTGTAACGGTCGTCCCCCGGCCCGGGGCCGGACCCGAAACCGGAGTCGGCGAAGTCGTCCCTGCCGATCGTGACGTTGCTCATGGCTCGCATCCCCTCGCCGTCATCGTGCGTGCCGTCGATGACTCCGTGCGTGGCGTTTCCCTGCCGAACGCCTCTCTTCCATGGACGCACGGGATCCGGTTCTCGTTGCGGGCGGGCCGGTCACGGTCCCATCACGATGCCCGGTGCGAAAGGGGCAATGGACGGTTACGCGGGGCAATCCTCCGGCGGTTCTCCTCGGAGCTGCGCACCGCTGCGGGCCCCCGAGGGCGGCAACGGACCGCTTGTGAGGATCGCTGGTGCGGGTCGAGCACCGTGACGACGCTTGCGCGCCAGGAATCTACGCATATGCCGGATTGCGCTTGATAGCATCCGGGCATGGACGGGGCGATGCGGTCGGCGGAACCAGTCACCCACACTCGGATCACTCCCACGGGCGATGCCGTCGTCCTTGTCACAGCCCCGATCCATTCACGTGCCGACGCACTGGCCGTCGTAGCTCCGTTCCGGACGGACGTCGAGCCGGGGGAGCGCCTCGGGGCCGATCTCGTCGTGGTGGAGTCGTCCCTGCCTCAGCTGTTCCGCGGAACCCTCACGTACGACGTTCCGCAACCCCACTGCCTCGAGTTCTCGGCGACCGACCAGTTCCGGGCCAGGATCTCGTCCGCGCTGAACGACCAGGACGTCACGTGCACCGAGGTCACGGTGCTGTTCTTCGATGACGGCTACGGGGCCGTGGCCGTGACGTACCGGATCGCCGCGGGCTGGGAACGCTACGGCCCGGCTCTCAAACACCTCGGGCGCGACAGCCGGGAGGAGACGTGCGAACGTCTGCGAAGCCTTCTCCTCGAAGCCCTCGCGCCCATCTACGAGGAACTCTCCGCGGAGGGTTCGAGAGGGCCGCAGATTCCGTACTTCAACATGACGTACGGGGGAGAAGCCGACGCGCCCGAGCCGGGACGTGCCCGGCTGGCGCCCGGCTACCGGGACCTCGTCTACCCGAACAGTCCAGAACCGCTGAGGTCGATGTCGCCATGGCGCGACCAGTTCTTCTATGCCGGGTACGCCTACAACTTGATCTTCGGACGTGACACCGACGGCCAGGTGCGCAAATTCAGCCGGCTGCTCATGCTGCTCGGCATCACCTACAGCCGACTCGCGCGCACCTCGGCGTCGGCGAAGGGCGCGTTGATCCAGGGACGCGACCATGATGTGGTCTGGTTGCAGGATCTTGCCAGATCGATCCGGTCCAGCTATCAAGACCTGATCACGCCGACCTTCAGCTTCGACTTCCACGCCCTGTGCCTGCGCGATGCCGTCCTCCGGGCGTGGAGCCTCGACGTACTGCACCGATCCGCCGAGGACCTCCTCCTGCTCGTCCGGTCTACTGTTGCAGACAGGATCGCGCGATCGCAGGCGCGGCGTTCGCGATGGATCAACGTCGCACTGGCCGCCCTGACGGCGCTGTCCCTCATCAGCACCATCGAAGCCGCAGTCAACCTCTGGAACATGCCATGACTCTGGGACAAGCCGTGACTGGATCCGCTGTCCATGCGAAACACTCCCGAAGCAACGTCATCGTCTGGGTCGCCGACGGCCGGCCGACACCCGACCTGGACTACGGCGATCGACTCGTCGAGCACCTTCGACGGACCGGTCGCCAGGTGGAGGAGCGGTCCCTGACGGATTTCGACGACGATCGTGTTCCGGGGGCCGCACTGCATGTGCTGACCGGGGGAGCGACATCGGTCAACGACCTGAGGACGTGGATGCCGGCAGGACTCGAGCACGTTCGCCGTCTGCTCGATCTGGCGAACGCCGGCGAGACCTACCTGCTCGGTGTGTGTCTCGGATCCCAGATGATCGCCGAGCGCCTCTGGCCCGGGTCGATCCGGTCCGCCGACAGTATCGAGATCGGCCTGGTCGACATCGACTGGCAGTCGGGCACAGACGGCCCTTCGCCCATGCCTGCCTTCCACTACGAACAGGTCGATCCTCGGTCCGTGACCCGGGGCGGCGGCGAGATCCTGGCATGGAACCAGCATTCCGGTGTGCAGTGCTACCGATACGGGGAACGCGTCCTCGCAACGCAGTTCCATCCGGAGCTGTCTCCTGCCGATGTCGGAGAACTCATCTCCTACAACGAACCGACGATCACGGAGTACGGCGGCGACGTGGCTGCCGCCCAGGCGACCGTCGCCGACAGTGGGAAGTCCTGGGACGAGGATTCCGTGCGGCGGATCCTCGGCGTCGCTGGCTTCGGTAGCCTCCTTCGGGCACCGTAGGCGCCATGACGGCCGAACCGAAGATCCGACTCGATCACGTGAGCAAGACCTATCCGGGGACCGGCACGCCCGCGGTCGCGGAGCTCACCCTCGACATCGCCCCCGGGGAGATCCTCGTCCTGGTCGGTCCGTCAGGCTGCGGGAAGAGCACCACGCTGCGCCTGATCAACCGGATGATCGAGCCCACGGGCGGCCGCATCTACCTGGACGGCGACGACGTCACCGACGTCAACCCGGACCAGCTGCGCCGCCGGATCGGCTACGTCATCCAGCAGATCGGCCTGTTTCCCCACCAGACCATCGCCGAGAATGTCGCCACGGTCCCGAAGATGCTCCGGTGGGACAGGAAGAGGATCTCCGCGCGCGTCGACGAGCTGCTCGACATGGTGGGCCTCGACCCACGCGTGTACGGCGACCGGTACCCCAAGGAGCTGTCCGGCGGCCAGGCGCAGCGCGTCGGCGTCGCGCGGGCGCTCGGCGCCGACCCGTCGATCATGCTGATGGACGAGCCGTTCGGCGCGATCGACCCGATCACGCGGGAGAGCCTGCAGAACGAGTTCCTGCGCCTGCAGGAGGAGCTGAAGAAGACGATCGTGTTCGTCACGCACGACATCGACGAGGCCATCAAGATGGGTGACCGGATCGCGATCCTGGGCAAGCAGAGCGTCGTCCACCAGGCCGACACGCCCGAGCGGATCCTCGCCTACCCGGTGGACGACTTCGTGCGGAGCTTCATCGGATCGGGCACCGCGATGAGGGGCCTGGCGTTCGAGAAGGTCGGAGACCTGGACCTGGCCCCGATCAACGGCGAGCGCGCCGGCGGGACGCCGCCCACCGGCTCGATCACCACGGAGTCCACCTTGTACGAGGCCCTGGAGGAGATGCTCCGCACAGCCACCGGCAAGGCGATGGTCGTGGACGACGACGGCCTCCCGGCGGGCTACGTCGAACTGTCCCATCTCAGCGCCGCGCTACGCACCGCCCAGAACGAGGCACGACTGCACTACGACCGGCTCACGGCCGGCACGCCGGGCACGTGATCGCGTTCGCGGATTCACCGGCGGAGTGCCGCCGGCGGGCCGCGCGGCCGGCTCGCGGACCGCGCGGCGGGTGGACCTGCCGCCGTCGTCCCGCGACCATCGGTACATGACCACATCACCATCCGACCGCGAGCGCCTGCGCACGCTCGCGTCGCTGCGCCGCGTGCGGGACCGGATCGACCGGGAGTACGCGCAGCCGCTGGACGTGGCGGCGCTGGCGGTGGGTGTGCACATGTCGGCGGGGCATCTGAGTCGTGAGTTCAAGCGGGCCTACGGCGAGTCGCCGTACTCGTACCTGATGACGCGTCGGATCGAGCGGGCGATGGCGTTGCTGCGGCGCGGCGACATGTCCGTCACGGAGGTGTGCTTCGCGGTGGGCTGTTCCTCGCTGGGGACGTTCAGCACGCGGTTCACGGAGCTGGTCGGTGTGCCGCCGAGCGTCTACCGGACCGAGGGGGCGGGGGACACGGCGGGGATGCCGCCGTGCATCGCGAAGCAGGTGACGCGGCCCGTGCGCAACGGTGCCGTGCCGGCCCGGAAGCCGGTCAGGAATTGAGAAGCGCCGTCGGCCGCCCGCGTCTAGCGTCGTCGGCATGAGCACCATCACGATTCACCACACGTTCCTTCCGCACGCCGACCCGGAGGAGTCGCTGGCGTTCTACCGCGACGTCCTCGGTTTTGAGGTCCGCAACGACGTCGGGGGCGGTGCGATGCGCTGGATCACCGTCGCTCCGGCCGGTTCGGGCACCTCGGTGGTGCTGACGCCGCCCGGGGCGGACCCCGGCATCACCGAGGAGGAGCGCCGGACCATCGCGGAGATGATGGCGAAGGGCACCTATGCGACGCTCGTCCTGGCCACGCCTGACATCGACGAGACGTTCGACAGGATCCAGGCGGCGGGCGCCGAGGTGGTCCAGGAGCCGGTCGACCAGCCGTACGGCGTCCGGGACTGCGCGTTCCGCGACCCGGCGGGCAACCACATCCGCTTCAACGAGGTGCGGTGACCGGCCGTGACGGAGCAGCAGAGGCAGTACCGGCTGCTGCGGCTCGTGTCAGTGTCCGGCAGTACGGTGCAGGAAACATCACAGGAGTCATGAGCACCGCCGTGGAGAGCGAGACCATGAACACCAGCGTCACGACGGCCGGACCCGCTGTGCCGGGCGCCGGCCGGGTGGACGGCGACGGCATGCCGTCGCCGCATCCCGCCGACGGTCACGAGCTGATCCGGGTGACCGGCGCCCGCGAGAACAACCTGAGGAACGTGGACGTCGAGATCCCCAAGCGCCGCCTGACGGTGTTCACGGGGGTGTCGGGGTCGGGCAAGAGCTCGCTCGTGTTCGGCACGATCGCGGCGGAGTCGCGACGCCTGATCGACGAGACGTACTCGACGTTCGTGCAGGGTTTCATGCCGTCCCTGCCGCGGCCCGACGTGGATCACCTCGAGGGCATCACGACGGCGATCCTGGTGGACCAGGAGCGCCTGGGCGCGAACGTGCGTTCGACGGTCGGCACGGTCACGGACGCGAACGCGATGCTGCGCAACCTGTTCAGCAGGATCGGGCAGCCGTACGTGGGGCCGCCGCCCGCGTTCTCGTTCAACATCCCGACCAGCAAGGCCAGCGGTGTGATGAGCACCGAGAAGGCGGGCGGCAAGGTCGACAAGGCGGTCGTGCGCGAACAGGTCTACCTCGGCGGTATGTGCCCGGAGTGCGAGGGGCGGGGGAGTGTCTCGGACCTCGACCTGTCCGTGATCGTCGACGAGAGCAGGTCGCTGTCCGACGGCGCGATCCTGGTGCCCGGCTACACGGCCGACGGGTGGATGGTGCGCGGATACGCGGAGTCCGGTTTCGTAGACCCGGACAAGGCGGTCAAGGACTACTCCGTCCAGGAGCGTGAGGACTTTCTCTACAAGGAGAAGACGAAGATCAAGGCGTTGGGGATGAACATGACCTATCAAGGTCTCATCCCCAAGATCCGGGAGTCGATGTTCAGCAAGGACCCCGAGTCCCTGCAGCCGCACCTGCGCCGGTTCGTCGAGGCGGCCGCGGTGTTCGGGCCGTGCCCGGCGTGCGAGGGTACGCGCCTGAACGAGTCGGCACGGTCGTCGAGGATCCAGGGCAGGAACATCGCCGAGGTCTGCGCCATGCAGATCACGGACGCCGCCGAATGGGCGCGCAGCGTGACCGACCCGGGGGTCGCGCCGCTGATCAGGAGCCTGCTGCACCTGTTCGACTCGTTCACCGACATCGGGCTGGGCTACCTGTCGCTGGACCGGCCCGCGGGCACGCTGTCCGGGGGAGAGGCGCAGCGGACCAAGATGATCCGGCATCTGGGGTCGGCACTCACCGACGTCACGTACGTCTTCGACGAGCCGACGATCGGCCTGCACCCGCACGACATCCAGCGGATGAACAACCTGCTGATCAGCTTGCGGGACAAGGGCAACACGGTGCTCGTCGTCGAGCACAAGCCGGAGACGATCACGATCGCGGACCACGTGGTCGACCTCGGTCCCGGCGCCGGGACCGACGGCGGCACGGTCTGCTACGAGGGCACCGTCGCGGGGCTGGCGGCGGCCGACACGCTGACCGGGAAGCATCTCGGCTATCGCGCCCGGCTCAAGGAGTCGGTGCGTGAGGCCGACGGCGCGCTGGAGATCCGCGGGGCGGAGCAGAACAACCTGCGCGGTGTCGACGTGGACGTCCCCACGGGTGTCCTGACGGTCATCACGGGCGTGGCGGGCTCGGGCAAGAGCTCACTGGTGCATGGGAACCTTGCCGGGCGGGACGGCGTCGTCGTCGTCGATCAGGGCGCGATCAAGGGATCGCGGCGCTCCAACCCGGCCACCTACACCGGCATGCTCGACGCGATCCGCAAGGCGTTCGCCAAGGCCAACGGTGTCAAGCCGGCGCTGTTCAGCGCGAACTCGGAGGGCGCCTGCCCCACCTGCAAGGGCAACGGCATGATCTACACCGAACTCGGCTTCATGGAGACCGTGGCCACGCCGTGCGAGGACTGCGGTGGCAAGCGGTTCCAGGCCGCGGTGCTGGAGCACCGGCTCGGCGGGCTGAACATCGCCGAGGTCCTGGACCTGTCGGTGAGCCAGGCGCACGAGTTCTTCGGCGCGGCGGACTCCAAGGTGCCACCCGCGCGCAAGACGCTCGGGCACCTGCGGGACGTGGGGCTCGGCTACCTGAAGCTCGGGCAGCCGCTCAACACCCTGTCCGGCGGTGAACGGCAGCGACTCAAGCTCGCCATGCACATGGGGGAGAAGGGCGGCGTCTACCTCCTGGACGAGCCGACCACGGGCCTGCACCTGGCCGACGTCGAGAACCTGCTCGGGCTCCTGGACCGGCTGGTCGATGCCGGGAAGTCCGTCATCGTCATCGAGCACCACCAGGCCGTGATGGCCCACGCGGACTGGATCATCGACCTCGGCCCCGGCGCCGGGCACGACGGCGGACAGGTGGTCTTCTCCGGCACGCCGGCGAACCTCGTCGCGGACACGTCGACGCTCACCGGGCAGCACCTGGCGGAATACGTGGCCCGGTAGGAGCCGGCAGGGAACGGCGGGCGGGGGGCGACGCGGTCCGCCCGCTCCCCGCCCCCGCCGGCCGGTGTCAGTGGTGCAGGACCACCTTCGTGACCTGCAGGGTGACCCGGCACACCGGGTCGTCGTGCACCTGATCGATCGTGATCTCCACGGAGGCGGCACGCGTGGCGTCCTCGATGGACACCACCGCGGGCTCGCCCGACCGCGCCCGCGTCGCGGGCCCCTCGATCCCGTCCACCTCGGCGGCGACCACCATCCGGGCCGGATCGACGCACGACCCGGTCCCGGACTGGTTCGTCAGGTGCCCCACCACGGTGACATGCCCCCGCCCCGGGGGATCACCCGGGAGCCGGAGCCTCGCCCCGGCACAGTCCTCGTGACGCTCCGGCTCGCCGTCCGGACCGTCCACGTAGCAGTCGGCCAGGTCCAGATAGGCCAACTGCTCGATCTCGCCCGTCACGACCTGGGACGACGCCGACGAGTAGAACCAGGCGAGATAGCCACCCGCGCCGAGGACCAGGACGAGCGAGGCCGCCGCCGTCCACGTGAGCCGCGTGTGCTGCCGCGCGGTCCTCGCGATCCGCGTGGTCCACGACGGCGCGTCGACCCGCTGGGCGTACCGCCCGAACTGGAACCCGCGCTCGTAGACGGCGTTCCCGCCCCCGAAGAGTGCGACGTACCCGACGAGCAGCGCGGCGGCGTCGACCAGAGAACCCTCGCCCCGCACGAACTCGGCGACCACCGCGACCACGCACGCCACGATGCCCGCACCGAACACCACACCCCGCCGGGGCGTGACCAGCTCACGTGAGGGATCAGTACGCGATGACGCGCCGCTCATCAGCCCTCGCCCCCGTCGCCGGAACCGGGACACCTCTCGAAGTACCCCTTGGACGGCCGGTGGTCCTCGGGCACCGTGACGTCCGGCAGCGCGTTCTGGAACGCGTCCGTCCACCACTGGTCGATCACGGCCGTGTCGATCGCGTCGGTGAGCGCCTCACACTGGGCAGGAGCCGCGTCGTCGGTCGGCATACCGATGCCGTACAGCTCCTGATGACCGAACGCGGCATCCAGCACGGTCAGCTCACCGCCGGCCTCCTCCTGCAGCGGGGAACTCTCCGCCGCCAGACCGTAGAGGAGCAACTGATCCGTCGAGACGGCGTCGACCGTGCCCGCGACGAGCGCCCGCGTGCACTTGCCGAAACCCTCCTGCTCGTCGAGGACGGACCCGGGCAGGAACTGCACGATCTGCACCGCCGACGTGGTACCACGCGCCGCGCACACCGTCCGCCCGTCCAGGTCGTCCAGGCCCGAGATCCCGGACCCTTCACGTACCATCACACCCTGCTGGGTCGAGGCATAGGGGCCGGCGAACGTGACCAGCTCCTTGCGGTCGTCCGTGATCGAGTACGACGCGATCACAAGATCCACCCGCCCCTCGATCAGAGCGGTCTCCCGCTCGGCGCTCGCGATCGGCGTCGGCACCATGACGAATCCGCAGTGGTCGGCGAGCCAGCGCGCGAACTCGTAGTCGAACCCGCTCCAGCTGGCGTCGTCGGGGGAGTAGCTCCACCCCGGCAGGTCGCTGTGCAGGCCGATCGTGACGCGGTTCTTGTCGTCCCGGGGAACGTCCTGGACGCAGGCCGGCCCCGAGGTGCCCGGCGCGCAGCCCGTCGCCAGAGCCAGTACGATGGCGCACAATGGCGCGCTCACCAGCCTGAACAGGCTCGTTGTCATGGAGGGACGGTAGCAACCGGTGTCATGATGTTCCAGAGATTCCGTCAAGATTCCGATTAAGACCGTTGTGTTGCGCTATACACCGTTGTCTGGCGGCACGTGGCGCTCAGGGTGCCGGAGAGGCGAGGCGCACCCGCGCAAGCTGACGTCCGGGCCTGCGTTCCGAGGCCCGCGCAACGCAGGCCGGCTTCCGACTGGACAACCCGCCCGCGCACGGCGCACGGCGAGCACCACACGGAATCCTGACACCGCACGGATCCTGGCGGGGAGAGCGGCCCGGCGGAAGCGCCGTCGCACACGGAGTGGCGTCGTGCGCGGAAGAACCGTGCGACAGGGTGGTCGCGGGGGCCTTCCACCCCACCTCTACTCCCGCCGAAATGACATAATGTACATTATCGGTTGTCGTCCGTCGCCGGAGTATCAGGCAAGGGCGGCGTCGTGTCAGGTCGTGCCGGCCGGCGCCGAAAGCACGTGCTCCAGGTCCGAGGCGTCCACCAGCGGGTCGTCCAGGTCGACCGTGATGCGTGAGTGCGCCATCAGGCGTGCGCTGCCGGTGATCGTGGAATGCAGCGCCGGGTAGTCGCCGACCTGCGCGTTGTCCAGGACCGTGCCGACGAACCGGCTGCCTCGCGGCGAGATCGTCTCCAGCTCGTCGCCCTCGTGGATCTCGCCGCGCCGCGCCATCAGGGCCAGCCTCGCCGATGTCCCCGTGCCGGTCGGGCTGCGGCAGAGTACGCCGGGATGGACGTACGTCGCCGACGGCGACTCGTACCGGACATGGCCGTCCGCGGTCGTGCCCGTCTCCCGCACGGGTCCCATGAAATGGGCGAAAGGCAGCGGGCCGACGTCGCCCAGCTCCGGGTGCTCCTGCAGCAGGCCCGGGCGCGCCGCGCGTACGAACGCGTCACCGAACGCCGTGAGCGCGATCTGCTCGGACGCTCCCAGCGTGAAGTCGTGGCGTGAGGCGTCGACCATCGCGTAGTAGGCGCCGCTCCACACGAGGTCGAAGCGCACCTCGCCGTAGTACGGCACGTCGACGGCCAGGCCCTCGGCGGCCACGTACGCCGGCTCGCCCTGCGTGGTGATCGACGCGACCCGCCCGTCGACGACCCGCGCGCTGATCCGTGCCAGGCCCGCGGGCGACTCCAGGACCACGCTCTGCAGCCCCTCGCGCATCGGGATCATCCCGCTCTGCAGGAGTGCCGTCGCCGTGCAGATCGTGTTGGATCCCGAGTACAGCGGGTACCCCATCGCCTCCATGATGATGTAGCCGGCCTGCGCCTCGGGATGGGAGGGCTCCACGATCAGGTCGACGGACATCGCCGGGTCGCCGTACGGCTCGGACAGCAGCAGCCGCCGCAGCCCGTCGCCGTCGCTCTGCAGGTACCGGGCCTTGGCGAGCACCGAGGCGCCGGGCAGCGGGCCGACGCCGGCCACGACGATCCGGCTCACGTCTCCCCCGGACTGCGTGTCCAGCAGCTCCAGGGTCCGTTCACGATGCCGCATGAGGCGCTCCCACCGTGCTCCAGTGCCGGTCGGGCACGACGACGAGTTTGCCGACGTACGACTTGCCCAGGAAGGCCCGCTGCGCCTCGTGGAAGTCGGACAGTCGGAACGTGCGGTCCAGCAGCGGCCGGACGTCCCCGTTCTCGATGTATCGCACGAGCCGGCGGAACGCCGTCCGCGTGCCCTGCGAGGATCCGTGCAGTTCCAGCTGCTTGAGGTACACGGTGCGCAGGTCGAGCCCGACGACCGGCCCGCCGATGGCGCCCGCCGTCGTGTAGCGGCCCTCGGGCCGCAGGATCCGCAGCAGGTCGTTGAACATCGGGCCCGCGACCAGGTCGGCGACGACGTCGACCGGGCCGTCCACCATGTCCTCGACCGCGGCCACCAGGTCGGGGACGTCGCGCAGGACGACGTCCTCGGCGCCGATCGCCCGTAGCGCGTCCTCCTTGCCGGCGCTCGAGACGGCGTACGGGACCGCGCCGCGCACCCGGGCGAGCTGGAGGATCGCCGAGCCGACACCCCCCGACGCTCCCGTCACCAGCACCCGCTCCCCCGCGTCCAGGCGTGCCCGGTCGAGCATCTGCTCTCCCGTCAGGTAGGCGCAGCAGAACGTGGCGAGCTCGGCGTCGCCGATGCCGGAGGTGATCT
Source organism: Myceligenerans halotolerans (assembly GCF_054782975.1). Classification (NCBI taxonomy): domain Bacteria; kingdom Bacillati; phylum Actinomycetota; class Actinomycetes; order Micrococcales; family Promicromonosporaceae; genus Myceligenerans; species Myceligenerans halotolerans. The sequence goes on along the minus strand of NZ_BAAGRL010000021.1, from coordinate 104,947 downwards.
CGTAGGCGTTCTCGGCCGGCACGGTCACGTACTCGGCGTAGCCGCCGTCGCGCCCGTGGCCGATGTAGTCGATGTCGGCGAGGCTGTCGTCGCCCTCGGGACGGTTGTAGATGCTGAAGTCCACCATCACGCGTTCCCCGACCCGCCCGGCGGGCACGCCCTGTCCGGTCGCCACGATCTCGCCGACCGTGTCGGTGCCCTGGATGCGGGGAAAGGTCAGCGTGGAGCGGCCGCGCCGCCAGGTGGAGACCGAGCCCGGGTCGGTCTCGGTGCCGTAGGCGCCCTCGCGGACCCAGACGTCGGTGTTGTTCATGCCGCAGGCGTGGACGTCGATCAGGACCTCGCCGGGCCCCGGCTCCGGTGTCGGGACGTCGTCACTGTAGACGAGCTGGTCGAGGCCCCCGTGACCGAGGAGCCGCACCGCCTTCATCACCGCGGGGATCGGTGTCATCTGTGCGAGCATAGGGGCACATCCGGGTCGGCGCCGACCGCACCATGCACCCGCCCCGCACGACGGGTCCCGCTGCTCGCGCGTATCGCTCGCGTGAATGTCGATGTCAGTGTCTGCACATAGTCTGACCTGCATGGTTGCACCACCCCGTCTGGAACGCATCACCGTGGACGAGGCCGTCCGCCGCTATCTCGCCGCCGTCGAGGTCGACACCGTGCGCGACATCCTCTCCCCCGCCACCGCACGCAGCTACACCCGCGACGTGGCGGAGTTCGCGCGCCTGACCGGCCCCGCCACCGTGCTGGACGACATCAGCGGTGCCGACGTGGACGCCATCCTCGTGCGCTACCAGGCCGCGCCGGATGCCCGGTTCACCGACCCGGGCGCCAAGGCGGGCCCCGGCCGCTCCACCGCAACCGTCAACCGGTTCCGGCAGTCGGTGTCGCGGTTCTTCTCCCATGCCGCCCGGGAGTGCTGGGTGCAGGCCGATCCCATGCAGTGGGCCTCGCCCCCGGCCAGGAGCCGTGAGCCGCTGCGTACCGCGCGCACCGCTCTGTCCGCGGGCGCGGCCCGCTCCCTCCTGTCGGCCGGCGATGCCGCGCCCGCCCGCGCCGACCAGAACCTCGCCGCTCGCGACCGGCTCGTCCTCGCGCTCCTCCTGGTCCTCGGCCCGCGTGTCTCGGAGCTGGCGCGGGCCGACGTCGCGGACGTCACCCGGGACGAGGACCACGTCACCTGGCGCATCCGCGGCAAGGGCGGCGCGACCCGGACCGTCGCCCTCAGCCCCCCGCTCGCCGAGGCGCTCGACGCCTACCTGACCGGCCTGCGGCCGGGTCTCGCCGCACGCCGGCCCGACGACGCCGACGCGCAGCGGGCGCTCCTGCTGTCCTGGCGCGGACGGCGCATCGACACCCAGGCCGTCCGCGGCCTGCTGCGCCGCGCCGTCGACCGCATGCCCTCCCGGACACGCCGCGAGGCCACCCCGCACGCCCTGCGTCACACCACCGCGACCCTGCTCGTCGCCGAGGGCTGGGACGTCAAGGTCGTGGCGGAGCTCCTCGGGCACGCGTCCATCGCGACCACCGGCGTCTACCTCGACCGGATCGACGGCGAGCTCGCCGCGGCGATCCGGTCCCACCCCCTGGCGGCAGCGATCGAGTGAGAGCGGGAGCCCCGGCATCGGATTCACCCGGCCGGACGGGCGATCCCGAATGTGTTCTCGCACACGGCGGGCCAGACTCGGAGGGGAGGCCGCGCGCCGCCTGCGATGATGCTGCCCGCTCGCGCGGCCTCCTGGATCCCGACCAAGGAGCCTGCCGATGCGGATCGTCCGATGACCTCCCTTCTCGTGACAGGTGCTGGCGGTCCCGCGGGCCGCGCGCTCGGTGCACTGCTCGCGGCCCGCGCCGCGGCGGGCGCCGACGTGACCTGGGTCGGGGTCGACATCGCTCCCGTGACGGACCGGCACTTCCCGGTCACGGATCTGGCGCCCCGCGCCGACGCGTGGGACTACGTCATCGGCATGCGGGACCTCATCGGCAAACACTCGCCCGACCTCGTGATCCCCACCGTGCAGGAGGAGTTGCCGCGGATCGCCGTCCTCGCCCGGACACTGGGCCTGCCTACCTGCGGCGGGCCCGCTGCCGGTCTCACCGGTACGCCCGATACGCCCGGCCCGGTCGGCACCGTGGTGACCGCCGACCCGGGGCCCGCCGCGATCGCCGCCGACAAGCTGCTCACGATGCTGGCGCTCGACCGTGCCGGGGTGCCAGTCCCCCGGTACGCCCCGGCCACGGACTTCGCCGACCTCCGGGAGGCGCTCGCCTGGGCCCGCGGGCCGGTCGTCGTCAAGCCGCGGGTGTCACGCGGCGGGCGGGGCGTCAGGCTCCTCGAGTCCCCGGCGGACCTGCCCGGCCCGGCGGCCTGGGCCGGACTCGACGCCTCGTGGATCGTGCAGTCTTTCGCGGGCGGCACCGAGTACTGCCCGCAGGCGTACCGCGCGCCCTCCGGCACGTGCACCGTGGTGGTCCTGGAGAAGACCGTCCTGAGACAGGGCCGGGTGGGCAACGCCGACGCCGTCGTGGGTTGCGCCGACGCCGCGTCCGACGTCCGGGAGACCGCCCACCGGGCCGTCGACGCGCTCGGCCTGACCGGCCCCGTCGACATGGACGTCCGCCGCGACGCCACGGGCAGGCCCGTCGTGCTGGAGGTCAACGGCCGGTTCGGCGCGAACTGCTCGCACGCCCCGGAACTGCTCGACGAGGTACTCGCCGCCTCGGCCCTGCCGGGTCGCCACGACCCGCGGTCCGCGTCGCCGCACCGACCATCGTCCGGCCGGGGACTGCGATGACCGGGATCCTCGCCGCGGCGGCCCTCGTGTCCGGCATGACGATCCTCGCCGTCGGCCTGGTGCGGCTGCTGGTCGTACCGTGCGCCATCTGGTTCGGGGCACGCCACCGGCGTCCACCGAGAGGCACCAGCCGGCACGTCCGGGCCGCCCGTGGCCAGCTGCCGGTCGACCCACCCTCGATCTCCGTCATCGTGCCCGCCTACAACGAGGCCGTCGTGCTCGACGCCTGCGTGCGGTCCATCGCCCGCAGCGACTACCCCGACTTCGAGGTGGTGTGCGTCGACGACGGCTCCACCGACGACACCTACGCCCGGCTCGTGGCGCTCGAGACCAACCTGCCACGCGTCCGTGCCCGCACGCAGCCCAACGGCGGCAAGGGCGCCGCACTGAATCACGGCATCAGGCTCGCACGGGGCGAGATCCTGGTGCTGGTCGACGCCGACGGCGTCTTCCGGCCCGACACGCTCGCCGAGATGATCCACGCCTTCACCGACCCCGGCATCGGCGCCGTGTGCGGGGACGACCGGACCGTGAACCTCGACCGCGTGCAGACCCGGTACCTTGCCCTGATCAGTCACGTCGGGACCGGCCTCGTGCGCCGCGCCCTGGACGTGCTGCACTGCCTGCCGATCGTCTCGGGCAACACCGGCGCGTTCCGCCGCGACGTCCTGGAACGCACCGGCCTGCTGCGTGAGGACACCGTGGGTGAGGACCTCGAGCTCACGTGGCGGGTCTACCGGGCGGGCTACCGTGTCGCGTTCGCCCCCCGTGCGCTGGTCCACGCCGAGTCGCCCTCCACGCTGCGCGGACTGTGGAGGCAACGCGTGCGCTGGAGCCGCGGCCTGCTGCAGGCCGTCCGGCTGCACCGCGGCATGATCGGCAACCCGCGCTACGGCATGTTCGGCCCCTACCTGGCGTTCAACCTCGTCGCGCAGGTGCTGCTGCCCCTGATCCAGGTCGCCGCGTTCGCGGTCCTCGCCGCGCTCGCGTTCCTCGGCGCGCCGTCCGCCGTGCCGGACACCTTCTGGGCGGTGGTCCTGTTCGCCGGGCTACCGCTCTCCCTCGCGCTGCTCCTGCTGGCCGTCCTCCTCGACCGTTCCCCGCGCGACCTCCGGCATGCGTGGACCCTGCCGCTGTGGCCGTTCTACTCGGCGCTGCTGAGCCTGGTCATGATCCGCGCGATCTGGCTGGAGCTGCGCGGCGTCGAGAACCGGTGGAACAAGCTGGACCGGACCGGCACCATCTCCATCGACACCGGATAGATCCGTCTCCGCCGGCTTCCGGCGAGCGCCAGGGCAGGACCGAACGGGACAGAGGACGGAACCCATGGACCATCACCGCACGCTCCGTACCGGGACAACGGGCGCGACCGTCGCCCTTGCCACCGCCCTCGCCGTGCCGCTGTCCGCCTGCACCGCGGATCCGACCCCGCCGACGGTGGACCGCCCGCTGCTCGTGGCACCCGACTTCCAGTCGATGAGTTTCGGCATCGAGGACATCGTCGATCCGGAGCAGGACTGGGACGCCGTCGAGGAGCGGCTCGACGACGCGCACGTCAACGCCGTCACCCTCGCGGCCGGCCGGGTCGAGTGGACGGCGTTCGACTGGCCCGACCACCCCGAGGTCGCCGCAGAGCCCGGCCGGGATCACCTGGCCCACGCGATCGACAATCTGGCGCACGGGTCCGACGACGAGCCGCGGTTCGTCGATCTCCTGATCGACGCCCTGACGCCCGCGTGGATCGCGCGGGACCCGGCGGTGGGCGGAATCGGCGCCGACGGCGAGCCGGCGGTCAGCCAGCCGTCGGCCACCGCGGTGCACGACGGTCCCGTCGGTGATCGCTACCTCGAGCTGCTGGAGGAACTCGCCCGCCGGTACGAGCCCGACCAGATCACGTTCACGGAGCTGAAGTTCGACGACGAGACCTTCGGTGACGACGACGCAGCCCTGTACCGGGAGATGACGGGCGCACAGGACTGGCCGCGACGGGACGGCGGAAGCATCGACACGGAGGCGCCGGAGATCAGTGCCTGGCGGTCGCGGGTGCTCGCCGGCTTCGTGGGCCGCGCGGCCACGGTGCTGGACGAGGTGGCCGCCGAGACGGGTAGACGGCCCAGCCTCGCGGTGGACGTCCTCGTCGACTGGGACGACCCGCACGCCGAACGGCCCGATGCCGGTCATGACTACGGCCTGCTCGCCCGGCACGCCGACCGGCTGGTGCTGTGGGCCTTCGTCGGGATCCCCCGCCGGAACCGGACGCCCGACGACGTCGATCGGCTCACCGCGGCACTCGCTCGTTCCGATGTCCCGATCGACAGCTTCACCGTCTCGGTGGGGCTCTGGGAACTTGAGGGGGGACGGGCCTCGACCATCGAGGAGCAGGCGAAGATCACGCCCGGGGAGATGACCGGCGCGCTCCGTGGCGCCCGCACGAACGGCGTCACGGCGGTCAACGTCACTCCGTACGTCCTGATGACGGACGAGCACTGGACCGCGCTGAGCGAGGTGTGGACCCGGCGTCCGCCGACGAGTTCGTCGGCAGTGTCACCCTGACGCGGGTTCCCTCGCCGGGGGCGCTGTGCACCTCCAGGCCGCCGCCGTGCGCGTTGGCGATGGCCTGCGCGACGGGCAGGCCCAGCCCGATGCCGAGAGCCTGCCGGCCCTGCGCGTGGCGCGTGCGACGGAGGCGCTCTGTGAGCCGGTCCAGCTCGGCGCGCCCCATACCGGCCCCGGTGTCCGCGATCTCGATCACCGCCGCCCCGTCGCGCGGACTGGCCCGCAGCGTGACCGCACCACCGCGCGGCGTGGACGTGATCGCGCGACTCAGCACGGTCTCGATCACCTGCGCGAGAAGCTCCGCATCGCCCCGCACCGGCACCGGGCCGTCCGCCACCACCGTGACCGACACGCCGGCCGCCCGAGACGCCGGATCGAGCCTCTCACGGCAGTCACGCGCCACCCGGCCGAGGTCCAGGCCCTTCCGATCCATGCCGAGCTCTCCTGCCGAGATCTCCGCGCCCACGATAAGCTCGTCGATCGAGCGCAGCAGGCGCCGCCCGTTGCGCTCGATGACGTCCACGTACTCGCGCTGCTCGTCGGTCAGTTCCTGGGCGCGCAGGAGTTGCGCGTAGCCGAGCACCGAGGCCAGCGGCGAGCGTAGTTCGTGGCCGACCGTGCCGATGAGGTCGTCCGGCGGTGGCGTGCTCACCGGTGTCCCCGTTCTCCCGTGGCGCCGTGTGCGGGGTATTCGGCGGCCGGTGCCAGGCGCATCGTGGACCGCACCGTCTCGAGCGGTTCCGCGTACCGGCTGCGCGTGAATCGTGACCAGTACCGGGCGGTGGCCAGCACGATGTCGTCGGCCATGTAGGCCCGGTGCGCCTGCGAGGCGAACGCGCGCAGCATGCGCAGCTCGGTCTCCAGGTGCTCGGCGATGTCGACGAACCGGTCGGGCCGGTACTCGATCGTCGACGAGGGGCTCTGGAAGCACGCCACGTCCATGACGGCGCGGGCGGCGACCTGCACGGTCTGGTGCACGGCCCGGTGGTCCTGGTGCCGGTCGTGGTCGCTGTGGGTGTAGACCTGGTCCGGCCGGAACTCGCGGATCACCTCCTCCACCGCGGTGATCGGGCCCGACGCCGGGTCCAGGTGGGTGTCCTCGAAGCCGAGATGGATCAGCCGGGCGCCGACGATCTCCGCGGCGGCCTTGGACTCCAGGTACCGGGCCTCGGCGGTCCCGCCGACGGCGCCGCCCGACATCGTGAGGATCACCAGCCGGTCCCCCGCGTTCGCGTGTGCGGCGAGCGTTCCCCCGACGCCGATCTCGACGTCGTCCGGGTGGGCGCCGACCGCGAGCACCGTCTTCGTGCGGTTCGCCTCACGTCGTGCGCGGCCTCGGCGGGCAAGCGTGCTGGCGCGTTCGGCGAGCAGTTCGACGTCCACGGGTTTGACCAGGAAGTCGTCGACGTCGCCGCGCAGGGCGTCGACGGCGTAGTCGACCCGGTTGTGCGCGGTCAGGATGATGACCGGGACGCCCGCGGCCAGCCGGTGTACTTCCGGCAGGATCTGCAGGCCCGAGCGGCCGGGGAGCTGGATGTCGATCACGACGAGGTCGAAGCTCTCGACCCGGAGTGCTGCCAGTGCGGTTTCCGCGTCCTCCGCCACGACGGTGGTCAGCCCGGCGTTCTTCTCGAGCACCGTGCGGGTGAACGTTCGTGAGTCCGGGTCGTCCTCGACGATCAGGGCGGACCAGGTCTCGGATGCAGTACCTGTGGTGTCGTCAGTCATCGGCCCTTCTTCGCTCAGGGGGCATCGGTGCCCTCGGCCGCTCCGTCTACTCCGACGGTAGGCATGAACGGCCCCGGCCGCCTGTCTGGGCGCGCCGGATGCCCGTCGGAGGGGGTGCGGGTACCCGTTCCCGTGGGACGATGAAGAGCCAGCTGCCCTCGCACAGGTGCCGCCGATCGGGTGGGGTGCGGCTGGCTGGGAGGGCAGATGCCGGAATTGCTCGGGACGGCCGGCACGGAGGCGTTCCGATGAGCCGCCGGATCCTGGTGGTCGACGACGAGGAGGCGATCCGCGATATCGTGCGGACCGGACTGGAGATGGTCGCCGGATGGGACGTGGACGTCGCTGCCGACGGCGTCCAGGCGGTGGCGATGTGCGGGGCTGATCCACCGGACGCGGTCCTGCTGGACGTCATGATGCCGACCATGGACGGGCCGACGACGTTCGCCCGCCTCCAGGAGGATCCGCGCACCAGGAGCGTGCCCGTGATCCTGCTGACCGCGAAGGTGCAGCCGGCGGAGCGTCGCCGGTACGAGGAACTCGGCGTCGCCGGTGTGCTCGCCAAGCCGTTCGATCCGCTCACCCTTCCCGACCAGATCGCCGGCCTCCTCGGATGGCGCTGACCGGCGCCTCCCTGATGGCCGACGGGTGTGGCGTGCACGGCTGAACTGCCGGTCCTGCGGTAGTGCCCTACGCTCGGGCGCATGGCGTCGGGGCTCCCGGCCGCGCGGCCGGGGAACGGATTCGCTCGTTGGTGCTGGGTGGCCGGCATCGCGATGCTCCTGCTCGTCCTCACGTTGTCCGGTCCCCTTGACCGGGACATACGCGAGCAGGTGTCCACGTCGGCGCTCGTCGGCGCAGGCGTCGTCACGGCGGTGAGCTGTGGGTGGCGTGCCGCGCAGTCGAAGGAGCGCCGCCGGCGGGCATGGGGGTTCCTGTCGCTCGGCGCGGTCGTCGGGCTGGCCGGCAATGTCTACGCGGGCTGGTCGGCGACCCGGGGGCGGGCGACGGCATCTACATCACCGCTCTCCTGCTCGGTGTGGTCGGCCTCTCCCTCTTCCCGGATGTCTGGTCGTTGCCGTCGTCGTCCGCCAGATCCTGGTCGTCCTGGACAACGATTCGCTGCGTCACGGGCTCGAGCGGCGCGTGCGTGACCGCACCGCGCAGTTGCGCTCGCTCGCGAGCGAGCGTGAACGGACACTGGAGTCGGTAGCCGAGGGCATCTACGGGGTGGACCCCGTGGGGCGGGTGACCTTTGTCAACGCGTCCGGCGCGCACACGCTCGCGGCCACCCCCCGCGAGCTCGTCGGGCGTGACGCACACGCCACCTTTCACGCGCCTGGTGATGACGGCATGCCGTTCCCGGCGGAGGACTGCTACATCACCCAGGCGCTGCGCGACGGGGTCACGGTCACGGCCGAACAGGACGTCTACCGGCGCCTCGACGGGTTGGACGTCCCGGTCGAGGTCACCGCGAGCCCGCTGCGCGACGACGGGGGCATCCGTGGTGCCGTCGTGGCCTTCCGCGACGTCACCGAGCGGCGCGAGATGGAGCGCATCAAGGACGAGTTCGTGTCCGTGGTGAGCCACGAGCTGCGCACCCCGCTGACGGCGATCCACGGCGCGCTCGGCCTCCTCGACAGCAACGCCCTCGACGGCGCGCCCGAGCAGGCGGCGCGCATGGTCCGTATCGCGCTCACGAGCAGCGAGCGGCTCGCCCGGCTCGTGGACGACATCCTCGACGTCGAACGCCTGGACGCGGGCACGACGCCGCTGCAGCTGGCGGAGCACCGGCTCGACGCGCTCGTCGCCGCCGCGGTGGACCAGGTCTCGGTCCTCGCGGACGAGGCGGGGATCCACCTGAGCTTCGACGGCTCCGCGGACGTGGTCCGCGCGGACGACCGGCGCATCGTGCAGACGCTGACCAACCTCCTGGGCAACGCCGTGCGGTTCTCCGCCCGCGGCAGCACCGTCCGCGTCACGGTCCTGCCCGCCGGGGATCTGGTCGAGCTGCGCGTCGACGACGAGGGCCGCGGCATCCCCCCGGACAAGCTGGAGGCGATCTTCCGCCGGTTCGAGCAGGTCGACACCTCCGACACGCGCGAGCGCGGCGGCTCCGGGCTCGGGCTGGCCATCGCCCGCACCATCGTCGAACGACACGGCGGGCGGCTGTGGGCCGTCAGCGAGGGAGAGGGCCGGGGTTCGAGCTTCCGGTTCACGCTGCGCCGCGCCGCCCTGCCGCTGACCCGCATCCCCGGACGGCAGCCGGACGACGTGCCCGTCACGACGCGCGTGGTCGTGGTTGACGACGACCACGCCGTCGTCGACGTGCTCCGCACGGTGCTGGAGGAACGCGGGTACGACGTCGTCGGCGTCACCGACGGGCGGGCGGCGCTCGAGGTCATCGAGGCCGAGCACCCCGCCGCGATCGTGCTCGACCTCGCGATGCCGGGCACCAGCGGGGCCGAGGTCCTCAGCCGGCTGCGGCAGTCGGCCGCCACCGCCGACGTGCCCGTCGTCGTCCTGTCCGGCACCCGCCCGAGCGCGGCGCTGGAGACCGCCGCGCTGGCCGACGACTGGCTCGTCAAGCCCGTGGACCCCGCGCGCCTCATCGAGACCGTCCGTGACGTCATCCGGCGCCAGCCGCACCACAACAGGGTCCTCGTCGTCGAGGACGACGACGACCTGCGCACGGTGGTGGCGACGGTCCTGGAGCACGGCGGGCTCGCCGTCGCGCAGGCCCGCACGGTGCGTGAGGCACGGGACGCCCTCGCCCACGGCGCCGACCCGGACCTCGTCGTCCTGGACCTGACGCTCCCGGACGGCAGCGGGCACGAACTCGTGGCCGACCTGCGCCGCGACGGCCGCCTGCGGCGGGTCCCCCTCGTCGTCTACTCGGGCGCCGAGGTCGGCGCGCAGGAACGCGCGCACCTCCACCTGGGCCGCACCGTCTTCCTCAGCAAGCACCGCGCGGCCCCGGACTCCGTCCTGCGTTCCGTGCTCGACCTCCTGGACGCCGCCACCGGTCACACCGGCGAGACCGGGAGACTCCCCTCCTCAAGGACGCCGTGAACGCCCCCCTGACGATCCGCCTGAGCTCCGGCACCGGCACGGGCCGGACCGCACTCGCCGCGTTCGACGCCGCCCTCGCCACCGCGGGCGTGAGCGACTTCAACCTCATCCGCCTCAGCTCCATCATCCCTCCCGGCAGCCACGTCCTCGAGGTCGACGGCCGCGAGCAGCTGCCCGGCACCCACGGGGACGCCCTGTACTGCGTGTACGCGCGGGCGCACGCGGTGTTCCCGGGCCACGAGGCCTGGGCGGGCATCGCCTGGTCGCGACGCGACGACGGCAGCGGCGCGGGACTCTTCGTCGAGCACGACGGACCCTCGCGCGAACAGGTCACCGCGGACCTCACCCACAGCCTCGAGGACCTCTCGGCCACCCGCGGCGGCGCCTACCGCCCGGAGGGCCGCCAGGTCGTGGGCGCTACCTGCGTCACCCTGCCGGTGTGCGCCGTCGTCGTCGCCGCCTACCGGCGGGCGGGCTGGGAGGACCTCGACCGTGGACACTGACATCACCTTCGCCACGACCGTCCGCGGTGAGCTCGCCGACCACCTCTGGGAGCTCTACCTCCGCGCGTTCGAGCCGTTGCGCACCCGCGCCGCCGCCCGGCACGTCCTGCACCGCGGCGAGTTCGACGACGAACTCGCCGACCGGCGCGTGACCAAGCTCCTCGCCCGTGACGAGCACGGCGCCGCCGTCGGACTGACCACCCTCGCCACCGACCTCGCCGCCGTGCCGTGGGTGAGCCCGGAGTTCTTCGCCACCCGTTACCCCGAGCACGCGGCCCGCGGAGCGATCTGGTACATCGGATTCACGCTCGCCCACCCGGGCCGGCGCTCCACCCGCACCTTCCTGGACATGATCGACGCGCTCGCCGCGCACCTCGCCGAACATCGCGTCGTGTGCGCCTACGACACCTCCCGGTTCAACGACGACTCCCTGCGATTCGCCGACCACCTGCGCCGCCACCTCGAACGCACCCGCGACGTGACCGTCGAGACCGTCGACCGGCAGACCTACCATGCCGCCACGTTCCACTGACGGGACACCACCGTCGGGCCCGGAAAAAGTCCCGCGGGCTTCCCGGGCTCCCGGTAGCGTGAGCCTCGTGCCGTCTCGCAACATCTCCGGACTCACCATCGACGTCGCACCCGACCTCCTCGGCCGGGCGCGGAAGTTCGCCGTGCGCGCCGGCCTCGTCGCCGCCGCCGTCCCCGTGACCGTCGCGGCCGCCCTGACGATCACCGACGCGGTCCGCCGGCGCATGCACCCCCTCACGGCGACCTTCCCCACCGAGAAGCCCCTCACCGAGTACGTCGAAGAGACCGCCACCACCATCTACACCTACGGCGCCGACCTGTACGAGTCCATGCTGGAAGCCATCCACGGCGCCCGGCACACCGTCATGCTCGAGACGTACATCTGGAAGGACGACACCGTCGGCCGGCAGTTCAAGCAGGCCCTCATCGACGCCGCCGCCCGCGGCGTCAAGGTGTACGTCGTGGTCGACGGCTTCGCCAACCTCGTCGTCCCCCACTCCTTCTTCCGCTTCCCGCCCGACGTGCACCTGCTGCGCTTCCCCGCGTTCCGGCCCGGCATGATCGCGCTCAACATCCGCAAGTCCGGCCGCGACCACCGCAAGATCCTCGTCGTCGACGACCGCATCGGCTACGTCGGCGGCTACAACATCGGCTCCCTCTACGCCACCCAGTGGCGCGACACCCACATGCGGCTCGAAGGCCCCGCCGTGTGGGAACTGCGCAACGCGTTCGTCGACTTCTGGAACCGCCAGCGCACCGGCCGGCTCCCGCAACTGGTCGACGTCGGCTCCGACACCTGGCTCCCCCACCTCAAGGCCGCCCGCAACGCCCCCTCCGAGCTCGTCTTCCCCATCCGCGGCATCTACCTCGACGCCATCGACCGCGCCACCAGCCACGTCTACATCACCCAGGCCTACTTCATCCCGGACCACGACATCCACGACGCGCTCCTCGCCGCGGCCGCCCGCGGCGTCGACGTCCGGGTCCTGGTCCCCCACCGCTCCAACCACGTCGTCGCCGACTGGCTGGCCCGCGGCCTGTACACCTCGCTCCTGCGCGGAGGCGTGCGGATCTTCCTCTACCAGGACGCCATGGTCCACGCCAAGACCGCCACCGTCGACGCCCGCTGGACCACCATCGGCACCGCGAACATCGACCGCCTCAGCCTCACCGGCAACTACGAGGTCAACCTCGAGATCGTCGACCCGGCCCTCGCCGCCCGCATGGAGGACGTGTTCCGCCTCGACCTCACCAACGCCCGCGAGCTCACCATCGACCAGTGGGAGCGGCGCTCGCGGCTCGCGAAGCTCGGCGAGGCCCTCATCTCACCGCTGCGGCCGCTGCTGTAACGCGTACGTCAGCCCGCCGCGTACGTCAGCCCGCGTTGCGCGCCTTGTCGCGTTCGAGGCGGCGGCGGGTGAACTCGTCGTCGCTCCCGGTGAGGCCTTCGCCCTGCCCGGTGCCGGCGTCGGGCCCGAACGTCTCGGTGGGCAGCTCCGCGAGCGTGCCCTCGATCTCGCGCCACACCCGTCCGACGGCGATGCCGAACACGCCCTGGCCGCCCTGGACGAGGTCCACGACCTCGTCGGCGGACATGCACTCGTACACCGACGCGCCGTCGGACATGAGCGTGATCTGCGCGAGGTCCTCGACGCCGCGCTCGCGCAGGTGGGTGACCGCGGTGCGGATCTGCTGGAGGGAGACGCCCGTGTCGAGGAGTCGCTTGACGACCTTGAGCACGAGGATGTCGCGGAAGCTGTAGAGCCGGTGCGTGCCGGAGCCGGTGGCCGGCTTGATGCTCGGCTCGACGAGGCCGGTGCGCGCCCAGTAGTCGAGCTGCCGGTAGGTGATCCCGGCGACGCTGCACGCCGTCGTCCCGCGGTAGCCGGTGGACGCATCCCGTTCGGTCAGGTTCTCGCCGAAGAGGAGACCCTGAGCGCCGTGCGGGATCGGCTCGCTTGCGGCTCTGACCTCACCATGGGTGTTCACTGTGCCTCCTGGAAAGTCTCATGACCACGCTAGGGCTGCCCGCCGCGTTCCCGGGCCAAGCCGCTCGGCGTGTCGCGCCGCGATGTTGCCGTCCGGGTGCGGCGGCCGGTTCACTGGCCCGGTGGACCGGAGAAGTCCTCCGGGCTGACGTGGTCCAGGAAGGCGCGGAACTTCTCCATCTCCTCGCGCTGCTCCACGTCCACGATCTCGACGCCGGCCAGCGCCACGATCTCGGCGGAGCACAGCACGGGGCTGCCGGTGCGCACGGCGAGGGCGATCGCGTCCGACGCGCGTGAGTCGAGCCGGGCCCCGCCGGACAGGACCAGCTCGGCGAAGTAGATGCCGCCCTCCAGGGCGACGATCTCGACCCGTTCCAGCTCGACGTTGACCGCGGCGAGCACGTCGCGCAGCAGGTCGTGCGTCATGGGGCGGGGGGTGGCCAGGCCTGCCTGCGCCATGGCGATCGCGCTGGCCTCCCGCGGGCCGATGACGATCGGTACCGCGAGATCGGCAGCGCTGTCCAGCAGCAGGACGACGATCTCCTGATCGCGCTGTTGCTGGCGTACGCCGAGGATCTCCACGGGAACCATCGGTACGTCTGACGTCACCGTTTCACGGTATGCCGCGCGTCAGAGATCCGCCACACCCTGGCGGACCCAGATCGCGTGCAATCGGGTCAGGAGTTCCCCGATCTCGGTGGCCATGGCGGCGGCCTGGCCCTGTGCGCCGGCCGCCTGCCGGCCGCGCCAGGGCGCGACCACCTGGTCGGCCAGGGCGACCTGACGGTCCGCGGCGCCGCGCAGGGTGCGCAGGTGGCGAGGTTCGATCCCGTGCTCGGCCAGCGCCACGGCGATCCGGACGACGTCGACCGACCCGGCGCCGAGCATGCCGTGGCCGGTCTCCTCGACGGCGCCGGCCCGGATCAGGTCGTCGACGAGCTGCGGCGACGCGCCGGCCGCCTCCGCGACCTGCTCCTGCGTCCAGCGGCGGCGGGCCGACGACTCCGCGGGCGCGAGACGCGGGGCGGGCCGCGCCTCGTCGTCGCCCGCGTCCATCGCGGCCAGCCGCTCCTTGATGACCTTGAGCGGCAGGTAGGAGTCACGCTGCTCGGTCAGGACGTACCGCAGACGCTCGACGTCGGCCTGGCTGTACTGGCGGTAGCCCGACGGCGTGCGCACCGGCGTGATCAGCCCCTGCTCCTCCAGGAAGCGCAGCTTCGAGTGCGACACGTCGCCGAACTCGGGGGCGAGCGCCCGCAGCACGTCGCTGATCCGCATCGTGGCCTGGCGGGAGATACCCCGCGGCCACGGCTCGGTGTCCTGCCCGGTGGCTCGCCCGACCGGCCGCGGGTCGTCCGCGGCTCGGCGGGCGGCCCCCGGCCTCACCGCTGCGGCACCCCCGGGAAGGCCTGCGGCGCGGCCTGCGGGCTGGCGTGGAAGGTGAGGCGGAACTTGCCGATCTGCACCTCGTCGCCCGTGGTGAGCACAGCGCCGTCGATCCGTTCCCGGTTGACGTACGTGCCGTTCAGCGAGCCGATGTCCCGCACGGTGAACGTGTCGCCGGCGCGCACGAACTCGGCGTGCTTGCGGGAGACCGTGACGTCGTCGAGGAAGATGTCCGCCTGCTCGCTGCGACCTGCCACGCACCGGTCGGTGTCCAGGAGGAAACGGGCGCCGAAGCCGGGGCCGCGCTGCACCACGAGCAGGGCGGAGTGACGCGGCAGCGCGGCGACGGCCGCGGCCTCCTCGGGGCTGAGGGCGGTCCGTCCCGCGGCGGCGGCAGCGTCGTCCCCGGTCGGGAAGACGATACGGCCGAGGTTGGCCGTGGTCGCCGTGGGGTCGGGGCCCGGATGAGGCTGGCCACTGGGGTCGGTCATCGGGTCTCCTCGGTGTGGGAACGGTTCGGGCGTCTCGCCCGTGTGGCGCCGGGCGGCGGCACGGGTGCTGTCACGTGCGGGTTCACGGGTAGCCCGGTCCGAACCAACCTACATGGCACCGGCGGGGATCGGCTACTCTTCGCTCGGTTCGGCGTGCTCGGGATCGGCAGGGGTCCGCGTCGCGTCGACGACGACGTGCTCCTGCCGCGTCACCTCCGCGGTCGCCCCGGCGTCGCGCAGCGTGGGCAGCGCGCCGCCCGGGATCTCCAGGGCGCGGTCGACGGTCTCCGGGTCCCCGATCGCCACCCATGTGTACGGCGCCTCGAGCAGATGGCCGTCCAGGAGGATCCGCGCGTCCTCGTCGACCGTCTCCTCGAAGTGGCTGCTGGTGACGATCCTCACGTCGTTGACCTGCTGGGCCTCGACGCCGGCGTTGCGCAGCTCCTCGAGCATGTTGAACATGTTCGCCGCCGTGACGGTCCCGGGCCGGGCATGGATCTCGACGAGCACGCCGGGGCCCTGCGCCGGCAGGCGCCCGGACAGGATGCCCTCGTACTCGGCGCGCTGCTCGGCCAGCTCACGTGCCGCGCGGTCCTGGCCGTCGGCCGACAGCAGGTCGTCACGCGCCTCGGTCAGGTTGGCGACCTCGTCGTCGAGCTGCTCGCCGCGCTGGGTGACCTCGTCGAGCAGGCGGACGAGCTCGTCCTGCCGCAGCGAGGCGAGCTGATCGCCGGTGGACTGCGCCACCTGCACGGCGAGCGCGAACCCGAACGCGACGCACAGCGCGGCGGCGATGTACTCGGCCCGCCGGTTGCGCGGCCGGAACACCTCCCACAGCCGCCGGGGCCCTCGGGCACGCACGGGCCGGGCGTCACCGGGGTCGCCGTCACCGTTGCCGGGGGCGTCCGCGCCCCGGCTGGACGACGGCACGGCCGCGGACGGCACCGCCGTGTCCGGCACCGCGTCGTCCGGCACCGCTGCGTCCGGCACCGCTGCGTCCGGCACCGCTGCGTCCGGCACCGCGTCATCCACGATCGCTGTCGTGTCGCGGTTCTCGTTCCGCGGAGCCTCGGCCCCGCCCGTCCTGGTGTCGTCGCCACCTCGGAGCGCGATCGGTGCCGTGGCCGGCTCCGGAATCGGGGCCGTCCCGGTGCCGTCCTCCCGTGGCGCGGCCGCCTCGGCCGGGTCCGTCCCCGGCTTCGTCTCCTCGGTCCGCTCCGGCGCCGGTTCGGGAGCGGCGCCGGTCTGTGCCGCTCCCGCGGCGGGGAGGCCGCCCTCGGGCTGTCCCGGGCTGTCGTCCGGAAGCGCCGAGGCTTCGGCGTCGTCCGGCTCGGCGTCGTCCGGCTCGGGGCCCTCGGGCGCGGGCGGTCCGAGCGGTTCGCGGTCGCCGGACCGCGGCTCGGGGTGCTCGGCCGCCGGCGCCTCCGCGGCCGTCTCCTCGCGCGGTTCGGTCTCCGCGGTGCCGTCGCGGTCCGGAGCCGGCTCGTGGTGGTGCTCGTCGCTCATGCTCAGGCCTTGAAGATGTTGCGGCGGATGGACGCGGCGTTGGAGAAGATCCGGATGCCGAGCACCACGATGACCGCGGTGGACAGCTGCGAACCCACGCCGAGCTGGTCGCCGAGGAACACGATGAACGCGGCGACGAGGATGTTGAACAGGAACGAGGTGAGGAACACCCGGTCGTCGAACATGCCCTCGAGGGCGGCACGCAGGCCGCCCGCCAGGGCGTCGAGCGCGGCGACGACGGCGATCGGCAGATAGGGCTGCAACGCCACCGGCACGGTGGGCTGCAGGATGAGGCCGGCGACGACGCCGACCACGAGGCCGATGACTGGGATCATGCTCCGTCCTTCGCTGTGTCGTCCTGCTCGTTCTGGTCCGTGCCGGAGCTTGCCGGCCCGGCCGGTTCCCCCGCCCAGCGCAGCGTCTGCGGCCGCCCTGCGGGCAGGTGCAGCTCGTCGGCGCCCTGGACGCCCGACTCGATGCCCTGCGTGCCGAGCACCTGAAGGAACGCGGGGCCGCTGGAGCGGGCGAACTCGACCTGGAGCTTCTCCGGGTCCCCGATCGCCTCGACCCGGTAGGAGGGCCCGTTCAGGGGCTGCAGGTCGACGAGGATCGCGTCGCCGGCGCTGCGGATGGCGCTGACGGCGGTGAGGCGCTCCCCGCCGACGGCGATCGCCTCGGCGCCCGAGGCCCACAGCGCGTTCACCACGAACTGCAGGTCGGTGTCCCACACGCGCTGGTCGCCGTCGTCGTCGGCGAGCCCGCCGTCTGTCAGGGTGACCACGACGCCGGGACCGCTGACCGCGGTGGTGCCGTTGGCGAGCGTGTCGAGGTCGTTGGTCTCGCGCAGGGAACTGGGCAGCGTGCCGGCGCCCTCCAGTTCGTCGACCTCGGCGGCGAGCGCGACCGACCGGTCCGTGAGGGCCTCGATCTCCAGGCTGCGTTCGACGACCTGGTCGGCGAGCAGGGAGCGGGCCTGGGTGGCGGCGGGCTGCGGGGCGCGCAGGTGGAGGACCGCGCCGGTGACGACGACACCGAGGCCGACGGCCACGAGCATGGCCACCACGAGGGAGGGGACGCGCGGTTCGGTGCTTTCGCCGGCGGCGGCGCGCCCGGCGCGGCGTTCCGCGGCGGCGGCGTATCCGGGGTCGAGCGGGCGTTTCATGACCTCGTTGAGGAGGGTCATGGAGGCGTCGGGACGACGCCGGGGCGGGGGCGCCGTGTCGTTCGTGCCGTCGCTCATCCGCGGGCCGCCAGACGCCGTACCTGAGCCACGTACTGCAGTCCGGCGAACCAGTACAGGGCGACTCCCCACCAGGTGAAGGCCCAGCCGACGACGTGGGCCGTGGTGCCGACGGCGCCGCCGGCCTCGGCGAGCAGGAGCAGCGGGAACGCGTACAGGAGGGCGAAGGTCGCGACCTTGCCGGCCTGGCTGACGTTGAGCGTGCCGTAGCCGAGGCGGGCGAGCACGGGGACGGTGAGGGCGAGCACGAGGTCTCGCGCGAGGATCGCGGCGACCAGCCAGAGCGGCACGATCTCGCGCCAGGCGAGGCCGAGCAGGGTGACGAAGATGAAGAGCCGGTCGGCGAGCGGATCGAGCATCTGCCCCAGACGGCTGACCTGGTGCAACGACCGGGCGAGCACGCCGTCGAGCCAGTCGGTGACACCCGAGACGGCCAGCACCACCAGGGCCCACACGTCCTGGTGCGCGACGATCAGGACCGCGAACACCGGGACGAGCGCCAGGCGCACCATGCTGATCGCATTGGGCACGGTGAGAACCCGGGAGCTGATCTCCTGTCCCCTGGACACATACACCGCCTCACGCCTGCTGTTCCTTCCCGTGCGCGCCATCCTACGGGCCGGGTGTTGCCGATCCGCACAGGGCCTCCGGGCGCGTCCCCGCCCGGCGTCTGCCGGCGTGGTGCCGCACGTCACCCCGTCCCCGTCTGGCCTGCGCCGTGACCCTCCGCGTAGGATGGTGTCCGATCCCCCTGGAGTTGGTCGCCTTTCTGCGCGTGTCGGCGTGAGTCGCCGGAGCGAGTGTGTGTTCGCCGAGTGAGCGACCGGGGCCAGGCGCCAGAGGCGCCACGTGGCCCGGACTCCCTCTCGACGACGAACGGTTCGATACCCCTCATGCCCGTTGCTGCCCTGACCACCCCTGCGCCCGAAACTCCGGCCGACCCGGCCACCGAACCTGCGACGACCGAACCCTCGACGCCCTCACCGGCGACGGCGGAGCCCGCCACGTCCGCCCCGGCCGAGCCGGAGCAGCGGTTCGACGACCTCCCCCTGCCCGCCGCGCTCCTGGCCGCGACCCGCGACCTGGGCTTCACCACGCCGTCGGACATCCAGGCGGCCGCGATCCCGCCGCTGCTGGACGGCCGCGACATCACCGGCGTCGCCCAGACCGGCACCGGCAAGACCGCGGCGTTCGGCCTGCCGCTGCTGGCCGCCGTCGACCCGGCCGCCGACGTCGCCCGCGGGCGCGTCCAGGCACTCGTGCTCGCCCCCACCCGCGAACTGGCGATGCAGGTCGCCGACGCGATCGAGTCCTTCGCCACCCACCTGCCCGGCATGCGCGTCCTGCCCGTGTACGGCGGCGCGCCCTACATGCCGCAGCAGCGGGCGCTGCGCGACGGCGTGCACGTCGTGGTCGGCACCCCCGGCCGCATCATGGACCACATGGAGCGCGGCTCGCTCGTGCTCGACGACGTGAAGTTCCTCGTCCTGGACGAGGCCGACGAGATGCTCCGCATGGGCTTCGCCGAGGACGTCGAGAAGATCTTCTCCACCGCACCCCGCGAGCGTCAGGTCGCCCTGTTCTCCGCGACCATGCCGCCGGCGATCCGCAAGGTCGCCGACCAGCACCTGAACGACCCGGTCGAGATCGCCGTCACCCGGCAGTCCTCCACCGTGACGTCCGTCCGCCAGACGTACGCCGTGGTCCCCTTCCGGCACAAGACCAGCTCCCTCGTGCGCGTCCTGGCCACCTCCGACGCCGACGCCGCGATCGTGTTCACCCGCACGCGCGGCGCCGCCGAGGACGTGGGCTCCGCGCTCCTGGAGCGCGGCATCTCCGCCGCCACCATCTCCGGCGACGTGGCCCAGAAGGACCGCGAGAAGATCGTCGAGCGGCTGCGCTCCGGCGCCCTGGACGTCCTGGTCGCCACCGACGTCGCCGCCCGCGGCCTCGACGTCGACCGCATCGGCCTGGTCGTGAACTTCGACCTGCCGCGCGAGCCCGAGGCCTACGTGCACCGCATCGGCCGTACCGGCCGCGCGGGCCGCACCGGCAAGGCCCTCACCTTCGTCACCCCGCAGGAACGCGGCCTGCTGCGCCGCATCGAGCGCACAGTCCGCACCCGCCTCGAGGAGGCGGACATCCCCTCACCGCGCGACGTGTCCGCGCACAAGTTCGCCACCCTCCTCAAGCAGGTCTCCGCCCGGCGCGACGCCGGACGCCTCGACCTGTACGCCGACATGCTGCGCACCTACCTCACCGAGAACACGGCGAGCACGCCCGGCACGGAGGACACCACGAACGCGGACACCACCGCGGACACCACCACCACGCCGGCGGACGTGTCCGCCCCGGCGGGCGACGAGATCGTCCAGATCGCCGCGGCGCTCGCGGCGATGGCCGTGGGCGACGACGGCCCGCAGGCGCGCGCCGAGCAGGAGGAGTACGAGCGCGAGCGCACGCAGGCGACCCGGCGCATCACGCACGACGCGGAGCGGCACGACCGCTCCGGGGAACGCACGGGACACCGGGACCGTCCGGCTCGCGGGCCGCGCGACCACAGCCGGTCGGGCACGCGCTACCGCCTCGCCGTGGGCCACACGCACGGGGTGAACCCGGGCGGCATCGTGGGCGCGCTCACCAACGAGGGCGGGCTGACGGGTTCCGACGTCGGCAAGATCGACATCTTCGGGTCCTTCTCGCTGGTCGACATCAGCGCACCGCTCGACGAGCCGACCATGGACCGGCTGAGCCGGGCCCGCGTCGCGGGCCGGGCGCTGCGCATCCAGGTGGACCGGGGTGCCCCGGCCCGCCGCGAGGGATTCGACCGTGACGGGTTCGACGGCGACCGCCGGGGCGGCTTCAGCCGTCGTGAGGGCGGCCGGGATCGGGGTCCGCGGTCTCACCGTGCTCCGCGATGAGCCCGACGAGGCGTCGCGCCTCGCTCATGCCGTGCTCGCCGTCGGCCCGCTGGATGGCCATGACGGCGAGCACGGTCCCGTCGGCCAGGTCGAGGTGCACCCACGGGTCTCCTGACCCGAACCGCACCGCGATGATCTCCGCCCACTCCAGGCGCCGTCGTCGGACGTAGTTGACGACCGTCAGACCCGTCCGGTCCGGTTCGGCGCGCACCGCGGCGAACCGGACCGTGAGCAGAGCGAAGAACAGCCCGACCGCGATGATCGACACGCGGTTCAGGGTGCTGGTGGCGCCGGGTCCCTCGGCGATCAGGACGACCAGCACGCAGCCGGCCGCGAGGGCGACCCCCATGGACCACGCCGTCGGCGTGGTGAACCGGCCGCGGAACGTGCGGTAGCGGACCGGGTCCGGGCCTTGCGGCCCTCCCCGGTCGGCGTCGTGTCCGCCCTGCTGGTCGCCGTTGTCCCCGGGGGTACCCACGTGCGGTCTCCTTCTACATGCGGCTGGCGTGGATCGACGTCACGATGATGGCGCGTGCGCCGATGTCGTGCAGGGCGTCCATCACACGGTTGGTGTCGCCGCGCGGCACCATGACCCGGACCGCCGACGCGTCACGGTGGTGCTGCGGCGAGACCGTGGGCGACTCGAAACCCGGCGTGATCCGCACGGCCTGCTCCAGCAGCTCGTTCGGCACCACGTAGTCCATCAGAACATAGGAGCGCGCCGTGATGACGCCCTCGAGACGGCGCGTCAGGGTACGCACCCCGGGCGGCGCGACGGCGTCGGCCTGCCGGATCAGCACGGCCTCGCTCGTGAGGATCGGGTCGCCGAACACCTCCAGGCCGGCGGCCTTGAGCGTGCTGCCGGTCTCCACGACGTCGGCGATGAGGTCCGCCACCCCCAGCCCGACGGAGCTCTCCACGGCGCCGTCCAGGTGGACCACCTCGGCCGGTTCGACGCCCTGCTTCGCCAGGTGGTCCGCGACGAGCGTCGTGTACGACGACGCCACCCGGCGCCCCGCGATGTCGCTCACCTCGCGCATCGTCCCGACGGGCGCCGCGAACCGGAACGTGGACCGCGCGAACCCGAGAGCCAGGTGCTCGACGGCGTTCGCCCCGGAGTCCAGCAGCAGGTCACGGCCGGTCACCCCGGCGTGCACGGTGCCCGCGCCGACGTAGACGGCCACGTCACGCGGACGCAGGAAGAAGAACTCGCACCCGTTGTCGGGATCGGCGAGCACCAGCTCACGGCTGGAGCGGCGCTGCCGGTAGCCGGCCTCGCGCAGCATCTCGGACGCGGGCTCGGACAGGGACCCCTTGTTGGGAACCGCGATACGCAACATGTCTGTGTTTCCTTCTCAGGCGTGCGGGAACTCGGCGAGCGGACTTGCCGACCCCCGCTTTCCTTGTCGGACGGACGGCTGGGCTGCGAGCGGGCCTGCGGAACCCGGCGGTCGGGCCATCGGTGGCCGGACCGCCGGGACCTGCCCGCTACAGATGCGCGTACACGTCCTCGAGGGTGAGTCCCTTCGCGAGCATGATCACCTGCAGGTGATACAGCAGCTGGGAGATCTCCTCGGCGGTGGCGGCCTCCGACTGGTACTCCGCGGCCATCCACACCTCGGCCGCCTCCTCGACCACCTTCTTGCCGATGGCATGCACGCCGGCGTCCAGCTGCGCCACGGTGCCCGACCCTGCCGGACGGGTCGCGGCCTTCTCGGAGAGCTCGGCGAACAAGGACTCGAAGGTCTTCACGGCCCCGAGCCTAATCGCTACCGCAGGGCCACGGCCGTGGCGACCGCAGCCTGGACAGCCTCGTGCCCCTTGTCCTCCCGGCTGCCCGGCAGACCCGCCCGGTCCAGCGCCTGCGCCTCGTCGTCACACGTCAGGAGCCCGAACCCGACCGGGATCCCCGTGCGCACGCTCACGTCCACCAGGCCCGTGGTCGCGGCCGAGCACACGTAGTCGAAGTGCGGGGTACCGCCCCGGATCACCACACCGAGCGCCACCACCGCGTCCGGCCGCCGTGCCAACGGGTCGCCCATCCCCGCCACCGCGTCCGGCAGGCCGGCGACCCGCGCGACCGCCACCGGCAGCTCGAACGACCCCGGCACCCGCACCTCGCTCCACTCCGCCCCGGACTCCCGCAGCGCCCGCCGCGCCCCGTCCAGCAGCCCGTCCATCACCTGCGTGTGCCAGCTCGCCGCGACCACCACCACGTGCAGTCCCCGGCCGTCCACCGTCAGCGACGGCGCTCCCGCTCCGCTCATCGTGCCACCTCCAGCATGTGTCCCATCCGATCCCGCTTCGTGCTCAGGTACGTCACGTTGTGCGGTCCGGCACCCACCTGCAGCGCCCGCCGCCCGACGACGTCGACCCCCGCCGCCCGCAACCCCGACGTCTTCGCCGGGTTGTTCGTCAGCAGCTCCACGCGGTCGATCCCCAGATCGCCCAGGATCGCCGCCGCCGCGCCGTACTCCCGCGCGTCCACCGGCAGCCCCAGGGACGAGTTCGCGTCCACCGTGTCCAGCCCGCCGTCCTGCAACGCGTACGCCGCGATCTTGTCCGCCAGCCCGATCCCCCGGCCCTCGTGCCCCCGCAGGTACACCACCGCGCCCGGCCGCCCCTCGGCCGCGGACGCCGCCACCACCTCCAGCGACGCCGCCAGCTGCGGACCGCAGTCGCACCGCAGCGAACCCAGCGCATCACCGGTCAGGCACTCCGAGTGCATCCGCACCAGCGCCGGCCGCGCGGAGTCGGTACCCGCGACCGCACGCGCCGCACCGGAACCGGCAGCTGCCGGACCAGGAACAACAGCCGCCGCGGCCTCGGGGAGAGCCGTCCCGGCCTCCCGACCCGCACGCCCGGGCTCGGCGCTCGCCGCCAGGTCTGGGGTCGTCGCTCCCGGAGCGGGCACGAGCGCCAGGTGCTCGGCGCCCGTGACGGTGTCACGGTAGGAGGTGACGCGGAACGTGCCGTGCGTGGTGGGCAGGAACGCCTCGGCGACGCGGACGACGCGGTGCTGCTCGCCGCGCCGCGCGGTCTCCCCCCGGCCGCCGAGCGGCGACCCGTCGGCAAGCTCGCCGTCCTCGGACGTCGTCGTGACCGGGAAGACGTCGTCCGTGCCGTGGCCGGCCGAACCGCCGTGGTCCGGGCCCGGTGCATGCTGCCGGTATTCCACGACGTCCGACACCGTGATCAGGACCAGTCCTTCGGCGTCGGCCAGCCGCAGGGCGTCGTCGTGGCGCAGCATGGCGCCGTCGTCGGCGACGAGTTCGGCGATCGCCGCGACGGCGCCGGCGCCGGTGTCGAGGCCGGCGAGGCGCACGAGGTCGACGGAGGCCTCCGTGTGACCGCGTCGTTCGGCGACCCCTCCGGGGCGCGCGCGCAGCGGGAGGACGTGGCCGGGACGCATGAGGTCGGCGGGCCCGGTGGCGGGGTCGGCAAGGGTGCGCAGCGTCAGGGCGCGGTCGGCCGCGCTGATCCCCGTGCCCACGCCGCGGGCGTCCACGGACACCGTGTACGCGGTGCGGCGCGGGTCCTCGCTGTCCTCCCACATGAGCGGCAGGCCGAGCGCGTCGGCCCGGTCGGCGGGCATGGGCGCGCACAGGTAGCCGGAGGTGTGCCGCACGGTCCAGGCGACCCACTTGGTGGTCGCGTGGGCGGCGGGCAGGACGACGTCGACCTCGTTCTCGCGGGTCGCGTCGTCCGCGACGAGAACGGGCCGCCCTGCACGCAGCGCGTCCAGGGCGGCGGCGACGGTGTGCTCGGGGCGCCCGCCCGGCCGCGGCTGCGCGGCCGCCCCGGTCTGCGTGGCCGGTTCGGTGTGTGCGGTGTGGTCGGGGACGACGGCGGTCATGCGGGCACCTCCGAGTTGGCGTGCGTGCTCGACGAGGGAGCATCGGGTGCGGGAACGGCGTGCCCGCCCGGGCCGGACCCGGCGGCGTGCGGGCGTGCTCCCGTGCCCGCTCCCATGCCTGCGAGAAGCCGTTCGGTGTACTTCGCCAGGACGTCCACCTCGACGTTCACGGCCGATCCGGGCGTGAGCTCACCGAGGGTGGTGGACTCCAGGGTGGTGGGGATGAGGGAGACGCCGAACGTGCCCCGCCCGGGAGCGGCTCCGCCGGCAGCGCCGGTCTCACCGGTCCCGTCTGCCTGGCCGGGTGCGTCCGGCGCGTCGGACACGTGCGTGACGGTCAGCGAGACGCCGCCCAGCGCGATGGAGCCCTTCTCGGCGACGTAGCGCAGCAGCCCGGCCTCGGCCGCGAAGGTGAGTTCGTCCCAGCGGGGGCCCGGGTCGCGCCGCAGCAGGGTGGCGGTGCCGTCGACGTGCCCCTGCACGATGTGTCCGCCGAGGCGGCCGTTCGCGGGCAGTGCGCGCTCGAGGTTGACGCGCGCCGCGGGGGTCAGGGCGCCGAGGGTGCTGCGGCGCAGGGTCTCGGGCATGACCTCGAACGTGATGGTGCCGGGGGCGGCGGTCGCGTCGTCGTCCCCGGACAGGCGGGTGACGGTGAGGCAGACGCCGTCGACGGCGATGGAGTCGCCTGGCCGCGCGTCGGACGCGGCGAGGGGTGCGACGACGGTGAGGACCGCGTCGGTGCCCCCCTCGTCGGGATGGACGAGGGAGCGGACCGTGCCGGTCTCCTCGACGATGCCGGTGAACATCAGTGGTTTCCCTCCCAGAGCGTCGATGCTCCGGGGGTTCGCCGAGTAGCCGCCCGTTCGCCGGGCCGGGAACCTCCCGGACGACGGCTCGGACGACGGCGCCGGCCACGACGGAGAGCCCACCCCATGAGGGTGCGCCCGACGACGCGGCCGTACGTGCTTCCTCCCATCCGGACTTTCACCGTCGGCCCTGGAATTCCACCAGGTCAACCGGCCTGCCGTGAGGCAGGACGCGGGTCGCGGACTATCACCGCCGGTTCGGAATTACACCGACCCCGGAGCACGTATGTTGCGTAGTGCTGACACCAGCAAGCATGCCACAGCCCGTGTGCGGGGCGGGAGTGGCGTTCGTCTCACGGACCGGACTGTCCCGTCCCGCGGCCGTCGGCTACCGGCCGGGGACCCTGTTGAACCCTTGTCAGTGGGTGTGGCGCGAGGCCAGGTCGCGCAGGGCCGCGATCTCGCCGGCGACGTCGTCGGCCCCGTAGACGGCCGAGCCGGCGACGAACACGTTCGCGCCCGCGTCGGCGGCACGGTCGATGGTGTCGCGGGAGATGCCGCCGTCGACCTGTACCCACACGTCCAGGCCGGACTCGCCGATCGCCTGCCGCGCGCGCCGGATCTTGGGCAGGGTGCCCTCGATGAACGACTGCCCGCCGAATCCGGGCTCGACCGTCATGACGAGGATCATGTCGACCTCGGTCAGCAGGTCCAGGAACGGCTCGACGGGCGTCGCGGGCCGCAGCGCGACTCCCGCACGCGAGCCGAGACGCCGCAGTTCCCGGGCGAGGCGCACCGGCGCCGCGGCGGCCTCGGCGTGGAACGTCACCGATGCCGCGCCGGCCTCGGCGTAGGCGGGCGCCCAGCGGTCCGGGTCCTCGATCATCAGGTGCGCGTCCACGGGCACCGGCGACACCTTGGTCAGCCGCTCGAACACGGGCAGGCCCAGGGTCAGGTTCGGCACGAAGTGGTTGTCCATGACGTCCACGTGCGCGAAGTCGGCGTCGGAGATGCGCTGCAGCTCGCTCTCCAGGTTCATGAAGTCGGCCGACAGGATGCTCGGTGCGATGAGGGCGCTCATGCGGCCAAGCCTATGGCGGGTCCGCCGCGAGGAGTCCCGGCAGGCGTGCGGATTACTCGCAGGGACCCGGAGCACGGCAGAATCTCGTGCCGTGACGGAACTCCTGGGGATCTCGCCGCTCGAAGCCGTCGCCGTCGTGCTGGCGACGGTGGGCATGTACGCGGCGCTCGTGGTGCTGGTGCGGCTGCTCGGGCAGCGCATGCTGGCCGGGCTGTCGGCCTTCGACCTGGCGGCGATCATCGGCATCGGCTCGATCATGGGCCGCGCCGCCCTCGGCGAGGCGCCGCGGCTCGCGGGCGGCATCCTCGCGCTGGCCACGCTGGCGGCATGCCAGCTCGTGACGAGCCGCATCCGCGGCTGGGGCGCCCGCGCGATCACGACGCGTCCGGTGGTACTGATGGCCGGGCCCGAGATCGTGGAACGCAACCTGCGGCGCTGCCGCGTCGCGCCGCACGAGCTCGCGGGCCGGCTGCGGCAGGCCGGGATCCGCAACGTCGACGAGGTCGCGATAGCCGTGCTGGAGCCGTCGGGCACCATCAGCGTCATCCGGCGCGGCGAGCCGCTCTCCCCGCTCCTGCTCGACGGCGTGGACGGCGCGGAGCTGGTCCCGGACACGCTGCGCGCCGGGCGGAGCACGT
This sequence comes from Myceligenerans halotolerans, assembly GCF_054782975.1. Classification (NCBI taxonomy): domain Bacteria; kingdom Bacillati; phylum Actinomycetota; class Actinomycetes; order Micrococcales; family Promicromonosporaceae; genus Myceligenerans; species Myceligenerans halotolerans. Next base: position 77,843 of record NZ_BAAGRL010000021.1, on the reverse strand, counting down.
AGGCCCCGCCGGGGCGAGCTGCCGGGCGACCCGGTGGGGGGCCGTGCCGGGCGGGTCGGGTCAGCGCCTGCGCAGCAGGGTCAGGTGCATCGCGTCGGTGCCGTGGACGTGGGGCCACAGCTGGACGTCGTCGCGGGCCGCGGCGCCCGACGGCAGCGGCAGGTCCGGCGTCGTGCCGCCGGGTGCGGTGCGCAGCACCGACCGCACGGCGCGGGGCGTGTCGAGGCGTTCGACGTCGTCCCGCTTGCGCAGCACGTCCGTCACCACGAGCTGCGTCTCGGCCAGGACCGGTGAGCAGGTCACGTAGGCGACCACTCCCCCGGGCCGGACCGCGTCGAGCGCGGAGTCCAGGAGCTCGCGCTGCAGGCCGGTGAGGGTCGCCAGGTCCGCGGGGGTGCGGCGCCAGCGGGACTCGGGGCGGCGGCGCAGCGCGCCCAGGCCCGTGCAGGGCGCGTCCACGAGGACCCGGTCGTAGGCGCCGGGTTCGTCGGTGCCGATGTCGCGGCCGTCGCCGGTGCGCACCTCCTCGACCGCGCCCTCGGGGACGGAGGCCAGCGCCCGCCGCACGAGCCGTGCCCGGTGCGGCTGGATCTCGTTCGCCACGAGTGTCGCCCCCCGCTGCGCGGCCAGGGCCGCGAGCAGCGCCGCCTTGCCTCCCGGCCCGGCACACAGGTCGAGCCAGCGCTCGCCCCCGCCGCCGGGAGCCTCGTCCAGCGTCACGCCCGCCAGCGCGAGCGTGACGAGCTGGGAACCCTCGTCCTGCACGCCGGCCCGCCCGTCCCGCACGGCGGGGACGGCGCCGGGGTCGTTGCCCTCCAGCACGAGCGCGGTGGGCGCCCACCGGCCGGGGACCAGGTCGGCATCGTGCCAGGCGCCGTCGTCAGACACGTCGGCCAGGCCCGGCCGGGCGACGAGCGTCACGCGCGGCGCCACGTTGTCGGCCGCCAGCAGATCCCCGATCTCGGCCGCGTCCCGGCCGTGACCGGCCAGCGCCTCACGCATCGACCGCACGACCCACATCGGGTGGGACTCCACCGCGGCCAGCCCCGTGAGGTCGTCCGGAGCCCCGGCGGTGATCCGCGCCAGCCACTCCTCCAGGCTCGCCTCCGACACGCGGCGCAGCACCGCGTTGACGAACTGCGCCGGCCCGGCGCCCACGTTCGCGCGCGCCAGCGCCACCGTCTCGGACACCGCGGCGTGGGAGGGCACGCGCATCCCCAGGAGCTGATGCACGCCCAGGCGCAGCACGTCGAGCACGCCCGCGTCGAGGTCGTCCAGGGGCCGGTCCACGCAGTGGGCGAGCACCGCGTCGTAGCGGCCGCGCATGCGCAGCGTGCCGTAGGTCAGCTCGGTGGCGAACCCGGCGTCGCGGCCGCGGATGCGCCGGTCGGCGAGCAGCGGCGGCAGGACGAGGTTGGCGTACGCGTCGGACTCGTCGACCTCCCGCAGCACGTCGAACGCGGCCGTACGCGCCGGGTCGGTGCGCTTGACGCGCTGCCCCGGCGCCTGCCGGGACGCCGGCCGGTCACCCCGGAACCGGGCGGCGGACCGCTGCCGCCCGCGGGAGTCGCGGCGTCCGCCGTCGTGCGCGTTCACGCCCGGACCTCCGATCCGCCCAGGACGAGCCCGGCCTCGATGGGTGCGCGGCCCGCGCCGCGCGCCCAGTCGGGGGCGGGCATGGGCTTCTTGCCCGGTGGCCTGACCTCGCCGAGGGCGACGGCGTGGGTGGCGGTGCCGACCAGGACGCGCTGCTTCTCGGCGCGGACCTGGCCGGGTGCGAGGTCGGTGACGTCGGGGGCGGGCGTGACGGGGCCGAGGCCGAGCCGCGCACCACCACCGGCCCCGCCACGGCCGTCGCCGGGCAGCGTGGTCCACGCTCCCGGCGCGGGTGTGCAGCCCCGCACGAGGCGGTCGACGGCGAGCGCGGGGTCGTGCCAGCGGACCTCGGCGTGCTCGGGGGTGAGCTTCGGGGCGATCGAGACGCCGTCGGCGGGCTGAGGCTGCGGGGAGAGGGTGCCGTCCTCCAGGGCGTCGAGCGTGCGGACCAGGAGCTCGGCGCCGGAGACGGCCAGGCGGCCCAGGAGGTCGCCGGAGGTGTCGGCGGGCCGGATCGTCTCGGTGGTGGTGCCGAGGACGGGGCCGGTGTCCATGCCTTCGTCGAGGAGGAAGGTGGTCGCGCCGGTCACCTCGTCCCCGGCGATGACGGCGTGCTGCACGGGCGCGGCGCCACGCCAGGCGGGCAGCACGGAGAAGTGCAGGTTGACCCATCCGAGGCGCGGGACGGCGAGGACGTCGGGGCGCAGGATGTGCCCGTAGGCGACCACGGGCGCGGCATCGACGTCGAGCTCGCGCAGCGTGGCGAGGAACTCCTCGCCACGCGGCCGGTCGGTGATCACGGGGATGCCGGCGTCCTGGGCCCGGACCCGCACGGGGCTCGGGGTGAGCTTCCTGCCCCGGCCCGACGGCGCGTCGGCGCGGGTCAGCACGGCCACCACCTCGTGACGGGAGGCGATCAGCGCCTCCAGGGAGGCGACGGCGGGTTCGGGGGTTCCGGCAAACAGGAGACGCACCGGGCAAGTCTACGAGCGGGCGCGCGCCCGCGTTGCCTCAGGGGCACCGCCCTGTGCTCCCTCGGTGCCCGCTCGTCCCGGATCCGGTCCGCCACGACGCGTCAGACGGCGACGCCCAGCCTTCGCAGCTCCCGGCGCAGCGCCGGCGCGTCGGTGAACCGGATCGCGTGGAAGCCGCAGCTGCGGGCGGCGTCGATGTTCTCCTGCTTGTCGTCGACGAAGACGGCGCGTGCCGGGGCGACGTCGAACCGCCGCGCGAGGAGTTCGTAGATGCGCGGGTCCGGCTTGGCGAGCCCGACGCGGCCGGACACGACGACGTCGTCGAGCAGTCCGATCGCGGGGGCGGCGGGCTCGGCGTGCCGGAACGTCTCGGCGGACCAGTTCGTCAGCCCGTACAGGCGCAGGCCGAGGCCGGCGAGGTCGTTCACGAGCGTCTCCGAGCCGGGGACGGGGCCGGTCAGGGTGCGGGCGTAGCGGTCGACGTACACGGCCAGGTCGGCGGCCCGGTGCGGGTGGGTGCGCTCGAGCTGGGCGACGATGTCCGCGAACGACCGGCCGGCGTCGGCCTCGTGGTTGAGGGCGGCGAACCCGATCTCCTCGAAGAACGCGCCGGTGTCGGCGGTGGTCCAGGTGTGGCCGGCCGCGTCGGTGTGATCCGCGTAGGCGGCGTACGGGTCCCAGCCGACCAGGACGTTCCCGAGGTCGAGGACGACGGTCTCGATCGTCGCGGCGTCCCCGGTGGTGTTCCGGAGCGCCTTCTCGACGGTGTTCTCCACGGTGAAGGTGTTCTCGCTCGGGTTCCGGCTCACAGCATCTCCTCGGGGTCCAGCCTGGTGCGGGCGGTGCCGCGTTCTCGCCTCGCCGATCGTACGGCCATCGACGCGCGCAGTCGTCGCGCGAGTTCGTCGCCCTGGTCGAGCGGCACGCGCAGCACGGTCCGTACCGGCCGGGCCACGTCGAACGCCTCCTGGGCGGCGGCCGCCGCGGGCCGTTCGCCGCGGGGCGTGCCGGCGGCGCGGCGGGTCACGGTGGGTGACGGGTCGTCCACCTCGACCGGCCCCAGGACGTTCTCTCCCGCCAGGCCGACCCGCCCGACGACGGCGGCCACGGCCTCGCGGTCCCCGGTGACGGCGGCGACCCGGACGGCGGGCGGCAGGCCCAGGGCGGCGCGTTCGTCGAGCTCGCGGGCGGCGAACCCGCCGGGATCCCAGCGCACGAGGGCCTGGCTGGGTCCGGGTGCGCCGTCTCCGACGAGGAGCACCTGGCCGTCGGGCCGGGCCAGGGCGGCGGCGGACAGCCAGCGGCCCAGGGCCTCGGTCCCGGCGGCCAGGTGCGTGCCGCCGGACGTGACCGCGGCGTCCAGCAGGAGCACGGCGGCGTAGCCGCCGCCGGCCACGGGTTCGGCGCCCGGGGTGGCCACGACCAGCGCGGGCTCGCCCGGCACGGTGTCGAGCACGCCGGCCGGGGCGGAGGCCGCCGAGAGGCGCACGGGGACGCCGGTGAAGGCGCGGCCGAGTTCTTCGGCGGTGCGTGCGGACCCGACGCGCACGGACCGCAGCCCGGTCCAGCCGCACTCGGGGCACGACCAGCCGCCGGCCATCCGGCCGCACCAGGTGCACTGGGGGGACGCGTCGGCGCGCGGCAGGCCGAGCGGGCCGTGGCAGGCCTCGCAGCGGGCGGCGGTGCGGCAGCGGGAGCAGGCCACGACGGGCAGGTAGCCGCCGCGGGGCACCTGCACCAGCACCGGGCCGTGCTGGAGGGCGTCGCGCGCGGCACGCCACGCCACGGACGGGAGTCTGGCGGCGGCCGCGGCGCCGTCGCGCGCCAGCTCGACCGATGTCAGTGCCCGCACGCGGGGCGTGTGCGCGCGCAGGGTGTCGCGGGCGGGGGCGAGCTCACGCGCCCACCCGCTCACGAGCAGGGCCTGGGCCTGGGCGGTGCGGCCGGGTGCGCCGAGCAGGAACGCGGCGGGCGCCTGCGTGGCACGGATCGCGAGGACGTCGCGGGCGTGCGGGTAGGGGGCGTGCGGCTCGGCGAGCGTCTCCTCCCCGTCGCCCCACAGCACCACCAGCCCCAGGTCCCGCACGGGTGCGAACATGGCGGCCCGGGTGCCGACGACCACGGATGCGTGACCGCGCAGGGCGGCGAGGTAGGCGCGGTAGCGGGGGGCGGGGCCGTCGTCGGCGGTGAGCCGCACGTGCCCGCCGGGCCCGGCGCGGATGCCGGCGGCGTCGAGCGCGGCGCGCACGCGGGCGACGTCGCGCGTGTCGGGCACGACGACGAGCGCGCCCCGGCCGCCGGCCACGCACGCGGTGACCGCGTCCGCCACCGCCGTCGCCCAGCGCGGGACGGGTGTGCCCGTCCCCGTGCCGGGACGTGGCCCGGCCGGCTCGTCGGGGTCACGTGCGCCGCCGGCCGCCGGGCCGCCGGGCCGTGTGTCGTCGACGCCCGGCAGCGCGGACCACACCGCCCGCGGCGCGTCACCGCCGAGCACCCGCCGCAGGAACGCCTCCCCGCCCTGGTACGGCGCCCAGGCGGAGGTTCCCGTACCGCCCGGATCGGTCGACCAGTCCCCCGCCGCCGCGCCCTCGCCGTCGCCCTCGGGGGCTTGGGCCGGGTCCTCCTGCTCGACGCGGGCGTGCCGCGGCGGAACCGCCAGGCGCAGCACGTCGGCCAGCGTCCCCCCGTACCGGGCGGCCACGGCCCGGCACAGGTCCAGCACCTGCGGGGTCAGCACCCGCTCGGCCGACACGACGCGCTTCAGGGGGACCAGCCGGCCCTCGTGATCCGACTCCGCGAGACGGGCCACGACGAACCCGCCGGCCTCCTGCCGCCCGAACCGCACCTTGATCCGCACGCCCGGCTGCGCGTCGCCGTCCATCGACTCCGGGACGAGGTAGTCGTACGGCTGGTCGAGATGCGCCGGCTGCAGGTCCAGGGCGACCCGCGCCACCGGCAGGTCCGCGGCGATCGGCACGCCACCGGTCTCGGCCGTGGCCTGCTGCCCGGGGGACGTCTTCCCCGCGGCACCCTTCCCGCCGGACCGCGCGCCACCGCCCGGGGCCGCCGTCACGGCGGCTCCGTCCAGCCCGGGAAGCGGCTCCTGATCCACGGGTGCTATCCCACCACGACTGACGGACATCGACGAAGGACCCACCAGGGCCCGCGCGCCCGCGCGCAGCGGTCACACCGCCGCGAGCAGCGCCTCCACCCGATCCGTGCGCTCCCACGTGAAGCCCGGCAGGTCACGGCCGAAATGACCGTAGGCCGCCGTGCGACGGTAGATGGGACGCAGCAGGTCCAGGTCACGGGTGATCGCCGCCGGGCGCAGGTCGAACACCTGGCGGATCGCGGCCTCGATACGCGCCGGCGGCACCGTCTCGGTACCGAACGTCTCCACGTACAGGCCCACCGGGTGCGCCTTGCCGATCGCGTACGCCACCTGCACCTCGCACCGGCGCGCCAGCCCTGCGGCCACCACGTTCTTCGCCACCCACCGCATCGCGTACGCCGCCGACCGGTCCACCTTCGACGGGTCCTTCCCCGAGAACGCCCCGCCACCGTGCCGCGCCATACCGCCGTAGGTGTCGACGATGATCTTGCGGCCCGTCAGCCCGGCGTCACCCTGCGGCCCCCCGACGACGAACTTGCCCGTCGGGTTCACGATCAGGCGCGCACCGTCCACCACGAGCCCCGACTCCGCCGCGGCGTCGGCCAGCACCGGACCGATCACCTTCTCCGCGACCTCGCGCGCGAGCTTCTCCTGGATGACGTCCGGATCGTGCTGCGTGGACAGCACCACCGTGTCCACCGCCACCGCACGATCGCCGTCGTACCCGATCGTCACCTGCGTCTTGCCGTCCGGCCGCAACCCCAGCAGCTCCCCCGACTTGCGCACCGCCGACAACCGCTCCGACAGCCGGTGCGCCAGCCACACGGGCAACGGCATCAACGACGCCGTCTCGTCCGACGCGTACCCGAACATCAGCCCCTGATCGCCCGCACCCTGCACGTCCAGCGGATCGCCCTCGACCCCGGGACCGGACGAGTCGTCCCGGCCCTCCAGCGACTTGTCCACGCCCTGGGCGATGTCCGGGCTCTGCTGACCGATCGACACCGACACCCCGCACGAGTCCGCGTCGAACCCGATCGCGCTGGACGTGTACCCGATCTCCCGCACCACGTCCCGCACGATCTGCGGGATCTCGACGTACGCCTCCGTGGTCACCTCACCCGCCACATGCACCAGCCCGGTGGTCACCATCGTCTCCACCGCGACCCTCGAGGCGGGGTCCTGCTCCAGCAGGGCGTCCAGGATCGCGTCGGAGATCTGATCACACACCTTGTCCGGGTGCCCCTCGGTCACGGATTCCGAGGTGAACAGACGCAGATCACTCATGGACACCAGACTACGGTCTCAGCACGCGAATGCCGACATCCGACAGGTGAGACGCCCCTCACCAGCGACCCACGAGCCCGCCGCGGGACCCGGCATCAGCGGACCGACTTCAGCACCGCGTCCCACACCGCGTCCGCCACCACGCGCTTCGACCCCGCAGCCCGCGACACCACCTCACCCGCCCCGTCCAGCACCGTCACCTCGTTCGACGCCGTACCGAAACCCCGCCGTTCCCCCACCGCGTTCACCACCAGCAGATCGGCCCCCTTGCGCCGCGCCTTCGCCCGCCCGTGCTCCAGCACGCCCCCGGCCGCGTCGCCCGTCTCCGCCGCGAAGCCCACCACGACCTGGCCGGGCCGGCGGCGCTCGCGGGCCAGGCCCGCGAGGATGTCCGGGTTCTCGACGAGCCGGATCGGGTCGGGCGCCCGGCCGGGAGTCTTCTTGATCTTGGCGTCCGGGATGGTCTCGGGGCGGAAGTCGGCGACGGCGGCTGCCATGACCACGACGTCGGCCGTGGCGGCGGCCTCGTGCACGGCGTCGGCCAGCTGTGCGGTGGAGCCCACGGGGACGACGGCGACGCGCTCGGCGGCGCCGGGCTCGGTGGTCAGCGGTTCCAGGACGGACTCGTCGATGTTCGCCGCCACGAGGGTGACGCGGGCCCCGCGGGCGGCGGCGGCGGCCGCCAGGGCCACGCCCTGCCGGCCGCTGGACCGGTTGCCGATGAACCGCACCGGGTCGATCGGCTCGCGGGTGCCGCCGGCGGAGACGACGACGTGCTTGCCGGCCAGGTCGTCGGTACTCGTTCCGCGCGCCGCGGCGTCCTCGTCCCGCCTCCCGGCGACGCTCAGGGCCTGGCGGGCGATGTCCTCGGGTTCGGGCAGGCGCCCGGGTCCGGTGTCCTTGCCGGTGAGGCGGCCGCTGGCGGGCTCGATGACGTGCACGCCACGCTCGCGCAGGGTGGCGACGTTGGCGCGGGTGGCGGGGTGCTCCCACATCTCGGTGTGCATGGCGGGGGCCATGACCACGGGGCAGCGGGCGGCGAGCAGGGTGCTGGTGAGCAGGTCGTCGGCGCGGCCGGCCGCGGCCCGCGCGAGCAGGTCGGCGGTGGCGGGGGCGACGACGATCAGGTCGGCGCCCTGGCCGAGCGCGACGTGCTGCACGCCGGGGACGTCGTCGAACACCTCGGTGGTCACGGGTTCGCCGGACAGCGCCTCGAAGGTGGGCGCGCCGACGAACCGCAGGGCGGCCTCCGTGGGGATCACGCGGACCGCGTGACCCTGTTCGCGCAGCAGGCGCAGCAGGAGGACGGCCTTGTAGGCGGCGATGCCGCCGCTGACGCCGAGCAGGATCCGCATGGATGGCCTCGAGTGGTCGGGCTGCGGGTGGGAGGGCTGCGGGTGGTCGCGCTCGCGCGCGGCCTCAGCCCGGGAACTCGGGCAGCGCCTGGGCGGCCTCGGCCTCGGCCTGCTTGCGGGCCTCGATCTCGGCGGGGTCGACCTCTTCGATGGTCAGGAGGCCCTGGTTGATCTCGCGCATGGCGATGGACAGGGGCTTTTCCTGGTTGCGGGCCTCCACGAGGGGGCCGACGTTCTCCAGCAGGCCCTCGTTGAGCTGGGAGTAGTACGCGTTGATCTGGCGGGCCCGCTTGGAGGCGTACAGCACGAGGCCGTACTTCGACTCGGTGTGGGCGAGCAGTTCGTCGATCGGCGGGTCGGTGATGCCCTCGGGCCGTGCGACGGATCCAGCCATGATGCAGCTCCAGGAGGTTGGGGATTACGGGGAAAAGTCCGCAGGACAGTCTACCTGCCCGTGCGACCGCCGACACGGCGGAGGGAAGGTCGTGCGCTGTTGCGGGCGCCGGTCGGTGGACGGGCAGGCGCGGGCCGGTGTCACCGGTTCCCGGCGGCCGGTCGGGTCGCGCCGACGTGATGACGCGATGCGGGAGCGCCCGCCGCGGCGGAGCCCGGCGGCTCGGGAGGGCCCTGGGGGCCTGTCGGTTCGGGACGGCTCCGGAGGTCCCGCGACCCGGGGCGGCCCTGTCCGGGATGGCCTTGTCCGGGACGGCTCTGCTCGCGGGAGCTGAGTGCCACGGACATGAGTTCGTCGGTGGCGCGGTGCACCTCGTCGTTGACGATCGTGACGTCGAACTCGCTCTCGGCGGCGAGTTCGACGTGCGCGGTGCGCAGCCGGCGGGCGCGTTCCTCGGCGCCCTCGGTGCCGCGCCCGACGAGCCGGCGTTCGAGCTCGGCGAAGCTGGGCGGGGCGAGGAACACGAAGCATGCGTCGAGGCCGTCCATCGCCTGGACGGCCTCGCGCACCTGCCGCGCGCCCTGGAGGTCGATCTCCAGGAGCACCGGCACACCGGCCTTGAGCTTCTCCTCGACGGGTCCGCGGGGTGTGCCGTACCGGTTCCTCCCGTGGACGACGGCCCATTCGAGCATCTCGCCGGCCTCGACGAGCCGGTCGAACTCGTCGTGGCTGACGAACCGGTAGTGGACGCCGTCCACTTCCCCGGGGCGTGGCGACCGCGTGGTCGCCGACACCGAGAGCCACACCTGCGGGAACCGGTCACGCACGTCCGCGGACACGGTCCCCTTGCCGACTGCCGTCGGCCCGGCCAGAACCGTCAGCCGGGCGGGGTCTGTGGTGGAAATTTCAGCCGAACCTCTCGATCAGGGCCGCGGACTGGTGCGGCCCCAGGCCGCGCACGCGGCGCGTCTCGGCGATCCCGATCTCCTCCATGATCGCCTTCGCCTTCACCTTACCCACTCCGGGCATGGACTCCAGCAGGGAGACGACCTTGAGCTTGCCGACGACGTCGTCGGTCCGACCCTTCTCGATGACCTCCTTGAGAGAGCCCTGCGAGTACTTCAGCTTGTTCTTGATCTCGGCGCGCACGCGACGGGCTTCGGCCGCCTTCTCAAGTGCGGCTGCACGCTGCTCAGGGGTGAGGGGAGGGAGTGCCACGCAAGTCACCTACTCAGGTTGTGGACGGTTGGCCCGTCCGTGGGTCTTTCGAGACTGCTGCCTCGAAAGTAGTCATGACTTCCCTGGTCGGCAATCCAGAACCCCCCGCGTGGCGCACATTTCCGCAACCCTTCACGTCTGCCGAACATCCCATCAAGAGCATTTCACCGTAAAGGGTATGCAGAATGCGCCAAAAGTCCTGGTCGCCGCCGTGTCAACCCTCGTGAAGGCGGCAGGAGTGTGATGTCCGTCACGTGATACGGGTTTTCCCGGAGGCCGGACGTGCCGGAGGTCGCCCGGCACGCTGGTCAGGCGACCCGCACGCCCGCCCCACGGGCCACCGCCGGGCACTCGCGGTGCCGGCGATGCCCGCGGGGCGCCGAGTGGTGAAGGTCTCAGCCGCGCAGGGCTCGTGCGGCCGCCTCGGCGGCCTGGCCGGCGGCCGCTCGCAGCCCCTCGGGTGCGGGGCCGGCGCGCAGGATCCCGCGGGAGGAGGACGCGAGGACGCGTTCTCGCGCGTCGCCGAACGTCGTGGCCAGTTCCTTCTCCCCCGCGCCCTGCGCGCCGACGCCGGGGGCCAGCAGAGGCCCGTTCACGGCGGGCAGGTCGGTGCCGGTGGCCGCGACGGCGTCGCCGATGGTGGCGCCGACGACGAGGCCGACCGATCCCATCGGCGTGGCGCCGGCGTTGAGCGCGGCCGCGCGGGCGGCCACGTCCGCGGCGACCGACGTCCCCGGCCCGCTGTCGCCCGGCGCGGCATCCGAGCGTGCGTGCTGCACCTGCGGGCCCTCCTTGTTGGAGGTCAGGCACAGCACGAACACGCCGCGGCCGGTGGCGGCGGCGAGGTCGAGCGCGGGCGTCAGGGAGCCGAACCCGAGGTAGGGCGAGACGGTCAGGGCGTCACCGGCCAGCGGTGAGCCGTCACGCAGGAACGCGTCCGCGTAGGCGGACATGGTGGAGCCGATGTCGCCGCGCTTGGCGTCCACGATCGTGAGGGTGCCGGCCTCGCGGGCGGCGGCGAGGGTGTCCTCCAGCGCCGCCAGCCCCGCGGACCCGTGTCGCTCGTAGAACGCGGCCTGCGGCTTGAACGCGGCCACCCGCCCGGCGAGCGCGTCCACGACGCGCAGCGAGAACTCCCGCACGCCGGCGGCCGTGTCGTCCAGCCCCCAGGCCTCCAGCAGGGTCGCGTGCGGGTCGATCCCGACGCACAGCGGCCCGTGGGAGTCCATCGCCGCGGCCAGCCGTGCGCCGAACGGCGCCGGGCTCATACGAGCACCTCCCGTGCCGCGCTGCGGCCCGGGTCACCGGACTCCCCGGTGCCGGGATCCGACCCGGCGCGGCGCGCGAGGGTCGCCGCGGTGTGCTCCTGCAGGCTGCCCACGGCGAACGGTCCGCCGCGAACCGCTTCGATGCCCTGGACGGCCGCCGCGAGCTGGTCGACGGTGGTCACGATGGGCCGGTCGGTCGCCGTCGTCGCCGCACGGATCTCGTAGCCGTCCGCGCGGGCACCCTGCCCCGAGGGGGAGTTCACCACGAGGTCGATCTGCCCGTCGAGGATGAGGTCGACGATGGTGGGCTCGCCCTGCGGGCCCCTGCCGGCCGAGTACTTGCGCACCACCTGCGCCTCGATGCCGTTGCGCCGCAGCACCGTGGCCGTGCCGGCCGTGGCCAGCACGGTGAACCCGATCTCCGCCAGCCGCTTGACCGGGAACACGACGTGCCGCTTGTCCCGGTCGGCCACCGACACGAACACCGTGCCCGACGTCGGCAGCCCCCCGTAGGCGGCCGCCTGCGACTTCGCGAAGGCGTGCGGGAAGTCCTTGTCGAATCCCATCACCTCACCCGTGGACCGCATCTCCGGACCGAGGACCGTGTCCACCACGATGCCCTCCTTGGTGCGGAAGCGCTTGAACGGCAGCACTGCCTCCTTCACCGCCAGGGGCGCGTCCAGGTCGAGCGTGCCGCCGTCACCGGTCGCAGGCAGCAGCCCGTCCGCGCGCAGCGCGGCGATGGACTCGCCCACCATCACCCGCGCGGCCGCCTTCGCCAGCGGCGTGCCCGTGGCCTTGGACACGAACGGCACCGTGCGCGACGCCCGCGGGTTCGCCTCCAGCACGTACAGCACATCCGACACCAGCGCGTACTGCACGTTCAGCAGCCCGCGCACACCCACGCCCTTCGCGATGGCCTCGGTCGAACGACGGATACGCGCGATCTCCGCCTCGGACAACGACACCGGCGGCAGCACGCACGCCGAGTCACCCGAATGGATCCCCGCCTCCTCGATGTGCTCCATGACACCACCGAGGAACAGCTCCTCACCGTCGTACAGGGCATCGACGTCGATCTCCATGGCGTCGTCCAGGAACCGGTCGATCAGCAGCGGCGCGGGCAGCGTGCCCGGCGCGCCCTGGTGCGTCGCGTCCTCGAGCGCCCGCTCCACGTACTCGGCCAGCTGCCCGTCGCTGTACACGATCTCCATGCCGCGCCCGCCCAGCACGTACGACGGACGCACCAGCACCGGGTAGCCGATCCGCTCGGCGATCTCCGTGGCCTGCCCGAGCGTGCGCGCCGTACCGAACGCCGGGGCCGGCAGGCCGGCGTCGTGCAGCACCTGCCCGAACACGCCACGGTCCTCCGCCGCGTCGATCGACTCCGGGCTCGTGCCCAGGATCGGCAGGCCCGCGTCCGCCAGCCGCTGCGCCAGCCCGAGCGGCGTCTGCCCGCCCAGCTGCACGATGATGCCCTTCACCGGCCCCGCCGCGGCCTCCGCCTGATACACCTCCAGCACGTCCTCGAACGTCAGCGGCTCGAAGTACAGGCGATCGGACGTGTCGTAGTCCGTCGACACCGTCTCCGGGTTGCAGTTCACCATCACCGTCTCGTAGCCCGCGTCCGCCAGCGCCATTGTCGCGTGCACGCACGAGTAGTCGAACTCGATACCCTGCCCGATCCGGTTCGGCCCCGACCCCAGAATGATCACGGCCTCCCGCTCCCGGGGAGCCACCTCCGACTCCTGGTCGTAGGACGAGTAGTGGTACGGCGTCGTCGCGGCGAACTCCGCCGCACACGTGTCCACCGTCTTGTACACCGGCCGCACACCCAGCGCGTGCCGCACCTCCCGCACCGTCGCCTCACCCGCCGGACCCATGTTCCGCAACCGCGCGATCTGCGCGTCCGACAACCCGTGCCGCTTCGCCTCCCCCAGCACGTCCGCCGTCAGCGTGGCGCTCGCGGCCACGGCCGCCGCCTGCTCGTTGACCAGGAGGATCTGGTCCAGGAACCACGGGTCGATGCCCGTGGCGGCGTACACCCGCTCGATCAGCTCCCCCGCGTCCGCTCCGCCCGGCTGCCCGGCCGCGCGCAGCACCTGCTGCACCTGCACCAGCCGCGACTCCGTGGGCCGCTCGATCTCGGTCAGCAGCCGCGCCAGCTCCTCGCCCGACGGCGCCGCACCGTCCCAGTGGAACGTGACCCCGCCCTTGTCGATGGACCGCAGCGCCTTGCCCAGCGCCTCGGTGAAGTTGCGGCCCAGCGCCATCGCCTCACCCACCGACTTCATCGTGGTGGTCAGCGTGTCGTCCGCGGCCGGGAACTTCTCGAACGCGAACCGCGGCACCTTCACCACCACGTAGTCCAGCGTCGGCTCGAACGACGCCGGCGTGACCCGCGTGATGTCGTTCGGGATCTCGTCCAGCGTGTACCCCACCGCCAGCTTCGCGGCGATCTTCGCGATCGGGAACCCCGTCGCCTTCGACGCCAGCGCACTGGACCGCGACACGCGCGGATTCATCTCGATCACGATCACCCGCCCCGAGACCGGATCCACGGCGTACTGGATGTTGCAGCCACCCGTGTCGACACCCACCTCACGGATCACCGCGATCCCGATGTCCCGCAGGTTCTGGTACTCCCGGTCCGTCAGCGTCATCGACGGAGCCACCGTCACCGAGTCACCCGTGTGCACACCCACCGCGTCCACGTTCTCGATCGAGCAGACCACCACGACGTTGTCGTCCTTGTCGCGCATCAGCTCCAGCTCGTACTCCTTCCACCCGAGGATCGACTCCTCCAGGAGCACCTCCGTGGTCGGCGAGTAGTGCAGCCCCTGCCCCACGATCCGGCGCAGATCCGTCTCGTCGTAGGCGAGACCCGAACCCAGGCCGCCCATCGTGAACGACGGACGCACCACCATCGGATACCCGAGCACGTCCGCGGCCTTCAGCGCCTCCTCGACCGAGTGCACGATCTCGCTGCGCGCCGACTCACCCCCGCACCGCTCCACGACCCGCTTGAACTGCTCACGATCCTCACCCTTCTGGATCGCGGCGATGTTCGCGCCGATCAGCTCCACGTCGTACTCGGCCAGCACCCCGGCCTCGTGCAACGCGATCGCCGCGTTCAGCGCCGTCTGACCACCCAGGGTCGGCAACAACGCGTCCGGCCGCTCCTTCGCGATGATCGAGGTCAGCACCTCGGCCGTGATCGGCTCCACGTACGTCGCATCCGCGAACTCCGGATCCGTCATGATCGTGGCCGGATTCGAGTTCACCAGGACGACCCGCAGGCCCTCCTCCTTCAGCACCCGGCACGCCTGGGTACCCGAGTAGTCGAACTCGCACGCCTGACCGATCACGATCGGGCCCGACCCGATCACCAGGACCGAGGAAATGTCGTTCCGGCGAGGCATCAGTGCTTCTCCTCAATGTCGTAGGCAGTCTCGTCAGCCGTCTCACCCGCGGCAGCAGCATCCGCAGCCAGCCGTGGCGGCCACGCCCCCGGACCCGTCAGCAACCCGACGAACCGATCGAACAAGTACGCCGCATCATGCGGACCCGCCGCCGCCTCCGGGTGGTACTGCACCGAGAACGCCGGCAGATCCAGACACGTCAGCCCCTCCACCACAGAATCGTTCAACCCCACGTGCGAGACCACCACACGCCCGTACCGGCCCCCACCGTGCGGCGCCACCGACACCGCCGCACCCCCCGACTCGTCGAACACCGGCGCATCCACCGCGAACCCGTGATTGTGCGCCGTCACCTCCACCTTCCCCGTCGTACGATCCTGCACCGGCTGATTGATCCCCCGATGCCCGTACCCCAGCTTGAACGTCCCGTACCCCAGCGCACGCCCCAGGATCTGATTCCCGAAACAGATCCCGAAGAACGGGATCCCCCGATCCAGCACCTCACGCAACAACCCCACCTCATGCTCCGCCGCGTCCGGATCCCCCGGACCGTTCGAGAAGAACACCCCCCGCGACGCCCCCTCCGGCAGTCCGGCGAACACCGCCAGCACGTCCTCGATCGACGAACTCTGCGGCACCACCACCACCCGCACCCCACGCTCCGCCAGCCGCTGCGGCGTCATCGACTTGATCCCCAGATCCACCGCCACCACCGTCGCCACCGGAACCCCGCCCGCGAACTCACCCGACGGCTCCACCACGTACACCTCACGCGTCGACACCTCCGGCGCCAGATTCGCCCCCGCCATCTGCGGCGACGCCCGCACCTGCGCCACCAGGTCCGACACCGGGCGCTCGCGGGTGCGTCCTCCGGGGCCCTCCTCGAGCAGGGCGTCGCCGGAGAAGATGCCGGCGCGCATCACGCCCTCCTCACGCAGTCGCCGCGTCAGCGCCCGCGTGTCCAGGCCGCTGACACCGACGACGCCCTGCGCCACCAGTTCCTCGTCCAGGGAGCGGCGCGCGCGCCAGCTCGACACCCGCCGGGCGGGGTCGCGGACCACGTAGCCCGACACCCAGATGCGGCCCGACTCCGGGTCGTCGTCGTTCACGCCCGTGTTGCCCACGTGCGGAGCCGTCATCACGACGATCTGCCGGTGGTACGACGGATCCGTGAGCGTCTCCTGGTAGCCGGTCATGCCGGTGGAGAACACCAGCTCGCCGAACGTCGAACCGGTCGCACCGTAGGCGCGTCCCGTGAAGGTGCTGCCGTCCTCCAGGACGAGCGCGGCGCGCGTGGCGTCGATCGTCGGATCAGTTGTTGTCGTCATCGAAGGTTCCCCCGGTGTTGCTGGGTGTCTGGTGGTGATCGGTGTTGTCATACGCCGCGTCGTCGCGCGTCGTGTCGTCGTGCGCCGCGGCATCGGCCCGGCCCGCGGCGATCAGGTGCCGGACGGCGTCCACGAGGGCGCCGCGATCGGTGGCGTGCCGGGTGCGCAAACCCGTGTCGAGCAGGACGGGACCTGCCCCGCCCGGAGCGTCGTCGGGCACCGCCCACGACACCACGACCAGCCCGTCCGCGCCCACGTACTTGCCCGCCATGCCGGGCGCGAGCTGCGCCGAACGGATCGCCCGGACAGGGATCCACACGTCCCGCGTCCCGTCACGCTCCACGAACACGCCCGAGTCCAGCACGCTCACGCACGCCAGCGCCCGGTCGCCCAGCTGGTGCGCACCGACGCGCGCCAGCCAGTCGCCGTGCAGCGTGCTCGACACGTACGTCGCCTCGACCGGGCCGAACAGCGGCTCCGGGCCCGTCGTCAGCGCGCCCCCGAACGACGCCGCGACCTCCGCCGGAACCTCCGGCGGCAGCGGAACCTCCGTCCTGGTGCGCGACGCCAGCCGCCTGCGCCCCGTCAGCACCAGGTACAGCAGCACCAGGCCGATCACGACCCAGATCGCCACGGCCACCGGCATCGGAAGATTCACAGCAGCACCCCTTCCGTCTCGCTCGCGCCGCCCACCGGCACCCCGCCGAGCACCGTCGCCCGGCCCCGCAGGAACGTCGCCACCACGACACCCGGCAGCTCCATCCCCTCCAGCGGCGTGTTCACGCTCGCCGTCACCTGCTCCGCACCATGCACCGTCCGGGACGCGTGCGGATCCACCAGCGTCACGTTCGCCGGCTCACCGACCGCCAGCGGTCGGCCGTGCACCGCGTCGATCCGCCCGATCCGCGCCGGAGCCTGCGACAGCACCCGCGCCACGTCCCCCCACGACATCCTCCCCGGGTCCACCATCACCTTCTGTACCACCGACAGCGCCGTCTCCAGCCCCGTCATCCCGAACGCCGCCGCGGCCCACTCGCAGTCCTTGTCCTCCACCGGATGCGGCGCGTGATCCGTCGCCACGATGTCGATCGTGCCGTCCGCCAGCCCCTCACGCACCGCCTCCACGTCAACGGCCGTCCGCAACGGCGGATTCACCTTGAACCGCGCATCGTACGACCGCGCCCGCTCATCGGTCAGCAGCAGATGATGCGGCGTCACCTCCGCCGTCACCGCCACCCCCCGCGACTTCGCCCACCGCACGATCTCCACGCTCCGCGCCGTCGACAGATGACACACGTGCAACCGCGACCCCACATGCTCCGCCAGCAGCACGTCCCGCGCGATGATCGACTCCTCCGCCACCGCCGGCCACCCCGCAAGCCCGATCGCCGCCGACACCACACCCTCGTTCATCTGCGCCCCCTCGGTCAGCCGAGGCTCCTGCGCATGCTGCGCCACCACGCCGTCGAACGCCTTCACGTACTCCAGCGCCCGCCGCATCAGCACCGGATCGTGCACACACTTCCCGTCGTCCGAGAACACCCGCACCCGCGCCGCCGAGTCCGCCATCGCACCCAGCTCCGCGAGACGCTCACCACCCAGACCCACGGTCACCGCCCCCACAGGCCGCACGTCGACCCAGCCCGCATCCTGCCCGAGCCGCCACACCTGCTCCACGACACCCGCCGTGTCCTGCGTGGGAGTCGTGTTCGCCATCGCGTGCACCGCCGTGAAGCCGCCCGCGGCCGCCGCGCGCGTCCCGGAGTACACCGTCTCGGCGTCCTCACGGCCCGGCTCCCGCAGGTGCGTGTGCAGGTCGACCAGACCTGGCAGCAGGACCAGACGCCCGCCACCGTCGATCTCGACGACCTCCTCCCCCGTGCCCGACGACGACGCCCCCGTCGCCGCCTCGCCCCCGGTCACACCCGGCACGGCCGACGCAGCCGTTCCCGGCGCTCCCACCTGCGTGATCCGCCCACCGGACAGGACGACGTCGGCGGGCTCGCCACCGAGCGGGCGCACCCCGCGCAGAATGTACGTGGTGGTCACAGGCTGGTCCTCTCGTCAGGGGCGTCATCACTGCCCGCAAGCAGCAGATACAGGGACGCCATACGTACCGCGATACCGTTCGCGACCTGCTCCACGATCACGGACCGCGGATGATCGGCGGCGTCGGCACTGATCTCCAGACCGCGGTTCATCGGCCCCGGATGCATCACGATCGCGTGACCAGGAAGCCGCGCAAGACGCCGCGCACCCAGACCGAACTTGCGGCTGTACTCCTGCGCACTCGGGAAGAACGCGCCACCCGCCCCACCGCTCATCCGCTCCCGCTGCACACGGAGCATCATCACCGCGTCAGGCTTCGCCCGCTCGATCGTCTCATCGAGATGGTAAGAAACCTCGCACGGCCACGTCTCGACACCGATCGGCAACAACGTCGGCGGAGCCACGAGCGTCACCCGGGCACCAAGCGTGTGCAACAGATGCACATTCGACCGCGCCACCCGCGAGTGCAGCACATCACCCACGACCGCCACCCGCAGACCCGCCAGGTCCCTACCCTCGGTCCCCTCGTCCGACCCACCACCCACCAGATGCCGCCGGATCGTAAACGCATCCAGCAACGCCTGGGTCGGATGCTGATGCATCCCGTCACCAGCATTCAGCACCGCCGCATCCAGCCAGCCCGCATGCGCCAGCATGTGCGGCGCCCCCGACGCCTGATGCCGCACGACGACGGCATCCGCCCCCATCGCATGCAACGTCAAAGCCGTGTCCTTGAGCGACTCACCCTTCGACACACTCGACCCCTTGGCCGAGAAGTTGATGACATCCGCCGACAACCGCTTCGCCGCGGTCTCGAACGAGATCCGCGTCCGCGTCGAATCCTCGTAGAAGAGATTGACGACCGTACGCCCCCGAAGCGTCGGCAACTTCTTCATCTCACGGGACTGCGTAGCCGCCATCTGCGCGGACGTATCCAGGAGAAGAATCGCATCGTCCTTCGCAAGATCGGCAGTGGACAGGAGATGCTTCATCGCGCACCCTCCCCGCCACCCGGCAACGGCTCGCCGTCGCCGCCCGCGCGGCCGACCCCGCCGGCGCTCGCAGCGGGGTGCTCGCCGATGGTGACCGAGTCCTCCCCGTCCGTCTCCGTCAGGCGCACGCTCACGCGCTCCGAGCGGGACGTGGGCAGGTTCTTGCCCACGAAGTCGGCCCGGATCGGGAGCTCGCGGTGCCCGCGGTCCACGAGGGCGGCGAGTTGCACGGCGCGCGGCCGGCCGACGTCGTTCAGCGCGTCGAGCGCCGCGCGGATGGTCCGGCCGGAGAACAGCACGTCGTCGACCAGCACCACCGTGCGGCCGTCGACGCTGCCCGGGATGCGTGTCGCGCCGACGGCGCGGGTGGGGTGGCGACGCAGGTCGTCGCGGTACATGGTGACGTCGAGTTCGCCCACGGCCCCGGCGTCGTACGTGGGCTCGATCGCCGCGAGGCGCTCGGCGAGGCGGCGGGCCAGCGGGACGCCGCGCGTCGGGATGCCGAGGAGGACGACGCCGGCCGCCCCCTTGTTGCGCTCGGTGATCTCGTGCGCGATGCGCGTCAGTGCGCGGGCGATGTCGGGGGCTTCGAGAACCGTGGTTCCCCGGGGGTTCTCGCTCGGCCTGTTTCCGGGCAGAGCGGTGCTAGGACTCATTCTCCTGGCCTCCTTTTCCGCCTCACTGGACGGGCTTAAAGGGAGTCTGACACCGCCACCATAACCCGCCACACGGACACGAGAACGCCGCTCGCCGCGATGCGGCGAGCGGCGTTCCTCACACCGTCACGCGAGCAGGCTGGGCTTCATGTCCTTGATCCGGCCGAGCAGGCCGTTCACGAATGCCGGCGACTCGTCCGTCGACAGGCCGGCGACGAGCTCGACCGCCTCGTCGACGGCGACCGCGTCCGGCACATCGTCGTTGAACAGCAGCTCCCACGTGCCGATGCGCAGCACCGCCCGGTCGACGGCCGGCATGCGCCGCAGCGTCCAGCCGTGCGAGTACGTCTCCAGGGCCTCGTCGATGCGGTCCAGCCGCTCCAGGACACCCTCGACGATCTCGACCGTGTACTGCGGCACCGGCGCCTCCGTGTACGGAGTCCTGACACGGTCCGCCAGCAGCTTCGCGGTGTCGACGTCCCGCTGCTCGGCCTCGAAGAGGATGTCGGCGGCGCGCTTGCGCGCCTTGGTCCGGGCGCCCATCAGTCGTTGACGCGTCCCAGATAGTCGCGCGTGCGGGTGTCGACCTTGACCTTCGTGCCCTGCTCCAGGAACAGCGGGACCTGGATCTCGGCACCGGTCTGCAGCGTCGCCGGCTTCGTGCCACCGGTGGAACGGTCGCCCTGCAGGCCCGGCTCGGTGTAGGTGATCTCCATGGTCACGGCCTGGGGCAGCTCGATGTACAGCGGCTGGCCCTCGTTGGTGGCGACCATGACCTGCATGCCCTCGAGCATGAAGTCCTTCGCGTTGCCCACCGTCGCCGGGCTGATCATGATCTGGTCGTACGTCTCGTTGTCCATGAACACGTAGTCCGTGCCGTCCATGTACAGGAACTGGTAGTCGCGACGGTCCACGTTCGCGGTCTCGACCTTGATACCCGCGTTGAACGTCTTGTCGACGACCTTGCCCGACAGCACGTTCTTCATCTT
Source organism: Myceligenerans halotolerans (assembly GCF_054782975.1). Lineage (NCBI taxonomy): Bacteria > Bacillati > Actinomycetota > Actinomycetes > Micrococcales > Promicromonosporaceae > Myceligenerans > Myceligenerans halotolerans. Next base: position 57,203 of record NZ_BAAGRL010000021.1, on the reverse strand, counting down.
GGTACGGACGAACGCGCCACCCTTGCCCGGCTTGACGTGCTGGAACTCGATGATCGTCCAGAGCTGACCGTCGATGCGGAGCACGGTGCCGTTCTTGATGTCGTTCGAGGTTGCCACGTTCGTCTTCCTGTAGTTCGGATCTGGTCCGGGCGCGACGAACACGACGTCACGACCGAGAAGTTCGGGAGTAGCGCCTCAGTCTAACGGCGAGCGGGCATCGCGCTCACATCGGTGTCGCCCGAACCACGATCCCGATCGCCCCGGACGCGACCATCAGCACCACCGAGGCCGGGTAGTAGCTCAGCGCGCGGCGGATATGGGCGTGCTTCCGGGTCGATATGTCGGCGAGGTTCTTGACCTGAACCCAGGCTTCGCGGCGGTCCGTCTCCGCATCACGCTCGGTGAGCTCGTCGACCGAGGCGCCGACGATGTCGGGCAAGGAGTACCGGGAGAACTCCCGGTACGCCATGCGCGGCCGCAGCGAGAGGACCAGATGAAAGCCGGCGACACCGCAGAGCACGATCGCGATCACCCCGAGCACCGCACCCAGGACGGCCAGCCCTGCTCCCGGGACGAGCGCTTGCTCGAACGGGATCGCGGGCGTCCCGACACCGAGCGTCAGGGCTATCGCTGCGACGAGGACGCTGGTCTTGACGTCGGCGTTGGTGATCGTGAGCTGGAGCATGGACTGGACGAACTGGGCGTCGGCGCTCGCCGCGCCACGGTCGATCGATCCCTCGGCCCCGGACCGGTCTGTCAATCGACGTGCATCGCGCTGCAGGCGACCGGAACTCCACCAGCTCACCGGCTCCTCCTCCCGCTCGTCGAGCATCCGACCCGCGGTCCGGACGCCGATCCGCTGTCATCGCGACGAAACGCCAGCAGCGCCTCCCCAACGGTTCGCAAGATCGTATTCGTACTGATCACTGCCGCGCAGCCATCTCCCATGTCGCCGGCCCACCTGTACTGTTGCGGATGCGCCACAATGAGCGCAGCGCTTAAGTCTCGACGTCTTAAGGGGACGGCCCTCGGTCATGTTCACGCTCATCGGTGACCTCATCGGATCCCGCGAGGTTCCTGACCGCGCCGCGGTTCAGCGGACGATCGGCGAGATCCTGGGCCGGGTGAACGACGCCGTCGACACGGCACAGCTCCTGGAGCCGACGATCGGCGACGAGATCCAGGGCGGGTTCACCACGATCGGCGACGCGACGCTCGCGACGCTCCTCATCCGACTCGAGCTCGCGCCGGCCGTCGACATGCGCTTCGGCCTCGGGTACGGCGACGTCACCGTGCACGACGACGACCGTCGTCCGCTCCTTCAGGACGGCCCCGGCTGGTGGACGGCCCGCGAGGCCATCGACAAGCTCAAAGGCAAGCACGGCACGTGGTACGTGGGACCGGAGGACGGCGGCGATGCCCCGGATCCCGCATTCGTCAACGCATTCCTGCTCGCTCGCGATGCACTCGTCGCGATGCTGAACGAACGCCAGCACCGGATGCTTCTCCTCGCCTTGAGGGGCAAGTCCCAGCGCGCGATAGCGCAGGCCGAGGACATCACCGAATCGGCCGTCAGCCAAGCGTTCGCCCGCGGCGTCCGGGCCGCACACGACTCGCAGGTCACCTTCGGAAAGGCAGGATGATGGCAATACTGGGAGCGTTCCTCGGCGCGCTCGGCGTGAGCGACCTGTTCCGCGCGTCGAAAGACGACACCTCGATGCGTCGGCGGTCCATCGTCCTCGCCGTAGGGGTCGTCACCCTCGGACTACTGCTCGCGGCCGGCGGTACCGCCGGGACCGGCTGGCTCCTGGCCGTCCCGCTCGTTCTCGCGCTGGCGGCCTGGACTCTCGGATCCGCTGACGCTCTTGCCACGCGCACACGACGGACCCCACGCATCGTGGCGTTCACGGGCCTTGCGGTCGGTGTGGCGGTCAGCCTCCTGCTGGCCGACGGCAATACCGGCCGGTGGCCGGCCATCCTCTCCGGCCCGCTCACCGCCATCCCGTACGACCGGGCCGTTCTGGTGCTCGGTGTCGCGCTGGCCCAGCTGGCCACGGCGAACGTCATCGTTCGCCTCACCCTCGAAACCGTCGGTGTACCGACGACCCCCGGAGAAAAGCGGCTCAAGAGCGGGCGGGTGCTCGGCTCGATGGAGCGCTTGTTCATCCTCGGGCTGGGCATGACCGGAGCCTTCACAGCGGCTGCGGCAGTCGTCGCCGCCAAGGGTCTGCTCCGCTATCCGGACGTCAAGGCCGATCACAAGGCAGCCGCGGCAGGGGCCCGCCCCAACCCCGTATCGGAGTATTTCCTGATCGGCAGCTTTGCGAGTTGGCTGGTGGCGGTCGCCGGACTCGCCGCCGTCGGGCTCGACGCCGCGATCGCCGGTGGCACCTGGTTGTGAGCCATCGCCCACAGATCCCTTAAGTCGGCGATACTTAAGCCTCTAGCTTCAGTCGCAATGGAAGGGCGGCACGCCCGGGCGGTGTCACGAGCGCCGGATCGGCATCTCCGCGCGCCGCTTGACCTCAACCGGGGTTGAGGTAGTGCACTGGCGCACATGACCCTCGAGCACGCCCCGAACCCCGCGCACGGCGCCACGACCACCACCCACGACTGGCGTCCCGACCGCCTCGACGTCGGCGGCTACCTCGCCCGGCTCGGGATCCCGGCGCGGCCGCCGAGCCTCTCGGCGCTCGCCGAGATCCACGAGCGGCACGTGGGCACCTTCACGTTCGACAACGTCGACGTGCTCCTGCGGCAGCACCCGGGAGTCGGCCTCGACGCCGTGCGGGAGAAGTTCGTCGGGCGCGGACGCGGTGGCTACTGCTTCGAGCACTCGACCCTTCTGGCCGCGGCGCTGGAGCAGCTCGGGTACCAGGTGATCCGGAGGCTCGGGCGCGTCGGGGACCCCGCCAAGGGGCCGGTGAGCTCGCGCACCCACCTTGTCGTCGAGGTGGTCCTGGATGGCGAACGCCTGCTCTGCGACCCGGGTTTCGGGATGAGCATCGTGCGGCCCGTTCCGCTGATCGACGGACACGAGGAGGAACAGGCCGGCGAGCGGTTCCGGGTCGTGCGGGCCCGCGAGGGCGACGTCGTCGCCTGGCAGCTGCAGCGGCTACGCGAGACGGGCTGGGAGGTACAGCACACGACCGACGAGCTCCCGGTGCACCCGGCCGATGTCGAGGACGGCCACCACGCGACGAGTACCTCTCCGGCCTCGCACTTCACCAGGGGCCTGATCGTTGCTCGGCGCCTGCCGGACATGCACGTGACACTCACCTCCGACAGCGTGACGATCCGGCGTCCGGGCGCCCCGACCGAGCACCGCGACATCGGCGCCGGCGAACTCGCGAGTGGCTCGACGTCGTCAACCCGCACCTGTCCGCGGACGAGATCGAGCGCCTGATGGCATGGAACGCCGCGCACCGGATCGCCGGATAGTTCATACCCAGGGCAGAACAGCCTCACCCGACGCGCGACGCCACCGCCTCCAGGGCCAGGCGATAGCTCTCGAAACCGAAGCCCGCGATCGTGCCCGTCGCCACCCCGGCGACCACCGACAGATGACGGAACGACTCCCGGGTCGCCGGGTTGGACAGGTGGACCTCCACCAGCATGAGACCGGAGCCGGTCACCTGGGCCGCGGCGTCGCGCATGCCGTAGCTGTAGTGCGTGAACGCCGCCGGGTTGAGGACGACGTGAGCGCGGGCGTCGACGGCCTCGTGCAACCAGCCCAGAAGTGTCGCCTCGTCGTCGGTCTGGCGGACCTCGACGTCCAGGTCCAGGCCAGCCCCCCACTCCCCCGCCGCCTTCTCGAGGTCCGCCAGCGTGGCGCGGCCGTAGATCTCCGGCTCCCGCACGCCGAGCCGGCCGAGGTTGGGTCCGTTGAGGACGAGCACTCGCGTCATGGACATGAGGGTAGGTGACCTCGGGACCTGCCGTGGAGACGTCTCGCCGCTTGGCACACTTTTTATAACTGGTGAGTCGTGTCGTTCGGAGATGCCTGAGTTCCTCGAGATCCCCGTTGCCGGACGCGCCCCGCTCACAGTCCGGCCGCTCACGCACGACGACGAGACCGCCGCCCGCGCTGCGCACGCGAGCTTCCCGAACTGGACATTCCTGTTCGTGCACGACGGCGAGACCTGGGCGAAGCATCTCGAACGGCTGGACCAGGAGCGGCGGGGCGAGAGCGACCTCCCCGGAGCGCGCTGCCCGCGGGCGCGGCCGTGAGCGGTCGCCCGGAAACCCGTAGCGCCCGCGCGCAGCCACGGCGTTCTGCTCGACGGCCGCGCTCCCACCGACCGAGATGGCGCGGCCGGCGCCGGCGGAAGGCTCCCGACAGCCACTCAGACCCGCACGCCGCCGGCACCCGTGCCGTCGTCGTCCTCGACACCGTCGACCAGCAGCCGGCGCGGGCCCGTGCCCGTGTCCGAGAGCTCGTCGTGCGGGTTGTTCAGCCCGCAGGTCCGCAGCGAGAGACAGCCGCAGCCGATGCAGTCGGTGAGGGTGTCGCGCAACCGCTCCATCTGCTCGATGCGCGCGTCCAGGTCCTCGCGCCACGCGCGCGACAGGCGGGCCCAGTCCTTCTTGTTCGGCGCCCGGTCCGCCGGCAGCGTCGCCAGCGCCTCACCGATCCGCGCGAGCGGGATCCCCACCCGTCGCGAGGTGCGGATGAACGCCACCCGGCGCAGCACGTCGCGGCGGTAGCGCCGCTGGTTGCCCCGGGTACGGCGACTCGTGATCAGCCCCTGCCGCTCGTAGAAGTGCAGCGCGGAGACCGCGACACCGGAGCGCCGGGCGACCTCCCCCACGGTGAGCTCCGAGTGGTCCCAGGGGGCCGGGCTCGCGGCCGTCGCGGCTTCGGCGTCCGTCATTCGTCACTCGAGCCGCTTGGCACACTTTTTTGCGTCTGGTCGTCCGAGCTCGCCGTCGACGGGACCGGAACCGTGCCGGTCTCGCGGAGGCTCGCGCCCAGCGCGTCCTCGCCCTCGAAAGGCGTCACGCACGACGACGTCGACGGCGCCGTGGCGCTCACGACCGGCTCGGTGCCGACGGAGATGCGACAGCTGATCTCTCCCTCGGCGCCGCTGCCCGTCGCGCCCACCGCGAGCACGTTCTCGTCGACCGGGATCCTGCCGCGCCACGGCGTCTCCACGAGGAACCCCTCCTCGTTGCCCACCTGCACGGTGCTCACGCCCACCACGCCGTCGGGCCCGGACGGCCCGGGGCTCGGGGACGCCCCGCCCTCGTCCCGCACCACCGTCGCCGCGTACCCGACGAGGACCTGCTCGCCGGGCGTGGCGGTGGTGATCACGATCTCGACGAAGTGGTCCGGGTCGGGGTCCGGCGCGATGCGCTCGCCCTCGATCGTGTACCAGCCGTCGGATGCCACGCTCGGGCCCGGCGGGTTCGCGAGACGGTCGTACAGCGTCCACGCGCCCACGGGGACGAGCAGGCCGGCAAGACCCGCCGCGACGACCTTCAGCGCGGCGGTCCTCCTCCTGCCGGCCCGGGAGGCCCGGGAGGGACCGGCCGGGCTCCCGTCGGCGAGCGGGCTGATCTCCTCGGTCTCCTCGGCCTCGCTCCTGGCCTCCAGCGCCCGGACCGCCTTGGCCCGCGCGGCGATCATCGTGTTCAGCGCCGCCGTGGTCCGCCACGTGACGGGCCTGGCCGTGCGGCGGGTGATGCGTTCGACGATCTGCTGCGGGGTCGGCCGGGCCGCCGGATCCTTCACGAGACAGTCGCGGATCAGGACCATCAGCTCCGGCGGCACGCCGTCGAGGTCCGGCCCGGTGTGCACCACGCGATAGGCGACGGACTCCGCCGGGCCGCTCCCGAACGGCGACCTGCCCGTGGCGGCGTAGGCCAGCAGGCAGCCGAACGAGAAGACGTCGGAGGCCGGGCCGGCCTCGTGCCCGCGCACCTGCTCGGGCGACATGTACGACGCCGTGCCCAGCACCTGGCTGACGGACGTGAGCGCGGTGGCCTCCAGCGCCCGGGCGATACCGAAGTCGATGATCCGCGGGCCACCCGTGGTGAGCAGCACGTTCCCGGGCTTCAGGTCGCGGTGCACGAGACCGGCGCCGTGGATCGTGGTGAGGCCCTCCGCGAGACCGAGGCCGAGCGCGCGCAGGGTGGCGACGTCGAACGGCCCGGACTCGCCGATCGCCTCCCGCAGCGACGGGCCGAGCACGAAGGCGGTGGCCATCCACGGCCGGCGGGCGTGCGGGTCGGCGTAGACCAGGCCCGCCGTGTGGCTGCCCGACACCCGGCGCGCGGCGTCGACCTCCCGCGCGAACCGTTCGCGGAACTCCTGCTCGCCGGTCAGGTCCAGCCGGACCACCTTGACGGCGACCTTCTCGCCCTCCGGCGTCCGGCCGAGGTACACGGTTCCCATCCCACCGGAACCGAGCACACCGAGCAGCCGGTACGGCCCCAGATGACGCGGGTCCTCCGGACGCAGTGGCGCGGCGGCGCCTGCGGCCCCGGGCACGCCGGGACCAGCCTCGATCGACACGCTGTGATTCCCCCTCACACGCGAATCTCGTCTGTTCTCGGCTCGTCGGCCGCGGGCCGCGCCCTGCCGAGCCCGCACGTGCCCGGGGCGATGCTACTGGTGCGCGACCGGGCGGGCGAAATCAGCAGGGGCCTTGACGAACAGCATCAGGATCAGTCCGGCGAGGACGACCGCGACGATACCGAGCGTGCCCCAGATGGTGGCACCGGTCAGGGTGATCATCACGGTCCACAGCCCCGCGGACATGAACGACGCCGCCCGGCCGGTCGTCGCGTACAGGCCGAAGATCTCCGACTCCTTGCCCGCGGGGGTGACGCGTGTGAGGAAGGACCGCGACGCCGACTGGGCCGGTCCGACGCAGGCCGAGAGGACCATGCCGCCGATCCAGTACACCATCGCGCCGCCGTCGCGGGCGAGGACCACGAACAGGCCCGCCGCGACGATGATGCCCAGCGCCCAGAGGATGACCGCGCGCGGACCGAATCGGTCGTCGGCGCGGCCGGCCAGGATGGTGCTCGCTCCGGCAACCAGGTTCGCGGCGATGCCGAAGATGATCACCTGGTCGTTCGTGAAGCCGAAGCTGACCTTCCCGATGATCGCCCCGAACGCGAACACACCCGCGAGGCCGTCGCGGAACACCGCACTGGCCAGCAGGAACCAGAACGTGGGGCGGGACGTGCGCCAGAGCGCCGCGATGTCCTGGACGAGCACGACGTAGCTGCGCAGGAACCCGACGGGCGACCGGGTCGCGTTCGGCGGCGGCTCGGGCACGTAGGCGAACAGCTGCCACGCGAACGCGCACGCCCAGATCGCCGACCCGATCGCGATGACGCGGAACGGCAGGCCGTCGTCGGTCGGCATCCCCCACCAGTCGAACGCGTTCGCGATGACGACCAGCACCAGCGCGAGGATGCCACCCACGTACCCCAGACCCCAGCCGAGGCCGGACACCTTGCCGACGGTCCGCGGCGTCGAGACGCTCACGAGCATCGCGTTGTAGTTCACGCCCGCGATCTCGCTGAACACGCTGCCCAGCCCGATGAGGAGTGCGCCCAGCACGAAGTAGCGCGGGTCGGCCTCCACGAACCAGAGCGCCGCCATGCAGGCGATGAGCCCGATCGTCCCGCCCGCGAGCCACGCCTTGCGCCGGCCGGACGCGTCGGCCCGCTGCCCGAGCACCGGCGCCAGCACGGCGATGAGGATGCCCGCCACGGTGGTCCAGAAGCCGAGGCCGCTGGTCAGCTCCGCCAGGCCCCGCTCGTACTCCGGGCTTCCCTCCCCCAGCGCGGCGACGTCGGGCGGCAGGAACGACTCCGTGGTCAGGTACAGCGCCGTGAAGACGAACGTCAGGATCACCGTGTTGAACGGCTGCGTGCCCCAGTCCCACAGGGCCCAGGCCAGGACGCGCTTGCGCGGGATATCGGCGTCGGCCTGCAGCTCGAGCCCCGTCGCGGGGGCGGCATTCTCGCTCATGGGACGGAACTCTCCTCGATGGGGATGAACGAAAGGTAGCGCAGGTCACCCGGCGAGGTGCCGCCCGGTGTCCCCGCCGCGGCCGTCCGGCGCGCTCAGAGGGTCTCGATCGGGGATTCCTTGTGCTGCCAGTGCCAGGGCTCGGGGACGCGGCCGTTGGGTGCGGCCCATCGGGGGTGGACCCAGCCATGGGCGGGTGCGTTGGCCTGCATCCACTCGTGCTGGGGGGTGCCGAAGGTCTGGATGCCGCCGCCGAGGTCGATGGCGAGGCCGAGGCCGTGGGTGGAGCAGCCGGGGGCGGCGGCGAAGGGTGAGGTGGGGTCGTACAGGCCGGCCTGGTCGTCAAGGGTGCGGTAGGCGGAGTTGACGGTGAGGTCGGTGCCGAAGTGCGCCCGGTAGGCGTTGTTGAGGGAGACGAGGTCGTCGAGGAGGTCGGCGCGGACGCGGAACCGGGTGTCCCAGGGGACGGGGGTGAGCCGGTCGTCGGGGATGCGGCCACTGTCAGGGGTCCACAGCTGGTCGGGTGCGGGGCAGGTGGCGGCGTCCTGCGCGGTGACCATGGAGTCGGTGGTGGCGCTGAGCTCCGCGTGACGGGCCGTGAGGTCGTCGACCGCTTCTGCGAGCTGGGCGAGGTCCGCGCCGGCGAGGCGGTCGTCGCGGGTGCGGGTGCGGGTGACCTCGGCGGAGTCGAGGGCGGAGCGGAGAGCGGAGCGCGTGAGGTCGTCGCCGTCGAGGGCATCGGTGACGGTGTAGACCTTCTCGGCGTGGACCATCGTCCTCTCGAGCTCGTCGCGGCCCGTGGTGATGTCGTTCCTGGCACGCTCCACCATCGAGGCCCAGACGCGGTCGGAGGCGGCGATGAGGCCCTCGGTGGCGTCGACGGCCTCACCCGGCTGCCGGTCGACGAACGGGGTGCCGTTGAGGACGTCGTCGGCGGCGGTCAGCTGCTCGGCAAGCGCCTCGCGGATGGCGGGGTCGGCGACGCGGCCCTCCGACTGCGCGAGCAGGGTCTCGGCGGATTCGGCCTGCCTCGCCAGGTCGTCGGCCTCGCGCTCCAGGTACCAGTACGCGGCGCCGGCCGTCAGAGACAGCAGGAAGGCGACGACCGTGACGATGATGGTGTTGGTGCGACCGCGGTGGCGCTTCCTGGGCTGCTTCGCGCGGACCGGTTCCGGGAACGGCGGCGGCTCGGCGGCGGGAGGTGGGAAGGCCGTCTGGGTCACAGCGTCAGAACCTACGGCACGACGCGGTGACGTGGACAATCGCGGCCGGGTGATTTCGGCTCGCGCGGCGGGGATCCCGGGCGGGGCGTCCTACCGTAGGGCTCATGTCGCGAACCCCCCTGGCCCTGCTCACCGTCGTGGTGCTGTCCGTGTCGGCCGGTTGCGCAGCCTCCGGTGGCGCCGGGATGCCGGGCGCGACGGCCGGCACGGGTGCCGGCGCGAGCCCCGGTGCGGCGTCCGCGAGCGCCGTGGGTCTTCCTCCGGCGGGCGGGCGGCTGGACTATCAGCTCGGTGCGGCGTACGAGCCGGGGGGTGGTCTGGACGTCGTGGTGCGGGACGCGTCGGCGGAGCCGTTGGCGGGCGTGTACTCGGTGTGTTACGTCAACGGGTTCCAGACGCAGCCGGGTGAGGCCGGCCGGTGGGTCGGCGGGAACGAGGATCTGCTGGTGCGCGACGGTGACGGGGAGCTGGTGGTGGATCCGGACTGGCCCGACGAGTACGTTCTCGATCCGTCGACGGCCGGGCGGCGCGCGCGGATCCTGGCGATGGTCGGTCCGGTGATCGCCGGGTGTGCCGCGGACGGGTTCGACGCGGTGGAGATCGACAACCTGGATACGTGGACGCGGTTCGGTGATCCGGATTCGGGGCTGGTGGAGCGGGCCGGGGCGCTGGCTCTGGCGCGCGGTTACGTCGAGGTGGCGCACGGCGCGGGGCTCGCCGTCGGGCAGAAGAACGCGGCCGAGGCGGCGGAGGCGGGGCGTGATCTGGGGTTCGATTTCGCTGTGGTCGAGGAGTGCGGGGCTTATGCGGAGTGCGGGGCCTACCGTGCCGTGTACGGCGGCCGGGTGCTGCAGGTCGAGTACACGGACAACGTGCCGGTGTCGTTCGCGGAGCTGTGCGCGGATCCGGACCGTGCGCGGCTGGTGGTCCTGCGGGATCGCGATCTGGTGGGGCCGGGTGAGCCGGGGTATGTGCTGGAGCGGTGTGGTGGGCGGTAGCGGAGTGGTGGGTGTGTCTCTGCCCGCGTCGTGGGCGGGGTGGCGCCGGCGGCCGGTGTGGTCGGTCCTTGTGTGAGTGGTCGGCACGTCGAACTGCCGATCATTCGTGGACGGACCGACCACGCCCCGGCCGTGCCGCCGCCCGTGCACGCGTCACGCGCCGCGGTAGGCCTCCAGCCAGTTGTCGGCGATGAGGCGGGAGCCGGCCAGGGTCGGGTGGACGCCGTCGGGTGCGAGGCGTTCGGGGTCCTGGCCTGCGGCCTCGGTGAGGATGCGGTGGAGCGGGACCAGGCCGGCTCCGGTGTCGCGGGCGATCCGGGCGACGGCGGCGCGCTTGGCGTCGAGGTCCTCCAGCCAGTCGCGCTGGGCGTCGTGCACGGGCAGCACGAAGGGTTCCATGAGGATCAGCCGCGCCCCGTCGGTGCGTGCCACGAGGCGGCGGTAGGTCGCCTCGAAGTCCGCGGCGCTGGTGGGGTCGTCGCTGTCGAAGCGGCGCCAGGTGTCGTTCACGCCCACGTAGACGGTGAGGACGTCGGCGGCGGCCGGTTCGACGTCGTCGGCCCATCGCCGCTCGAGGTCGACGGCGCGGTCGCCGCCGATGCCGAGGTTCACGACGACGTCGTCCGCGACCTCCTTGGCGATGAGGCTCACGTAGCCGTCGCCGAGCGAGGCGGTGTCGGCGCGGTCGCGGTCGGCGTCGGTGATCGAGTCGCCGACGAAGACCAGGCGTGCGGTGCTGGGCATGCTGCCCCTCCTTGGATAGCGTTTACCGTGTTGCGTAGGCTAGCTCAGGTCCCGGCGCGTCCTGGTCTTGCCCCGCTGTTTGCTGACCGGTTGCCGGATCCCGGGCTACCATCCATCCGTGCCCGAACCTCAGCCGTCCGCGTCGTCGCAGGTGCCTCTGCGCTGGCAGCCCGACACGTTGCTGGGCGAGCCGTTCGAGCAGAGCAAGCTCGGTCCGGCGACGCTCGTGCGCTACGTGCCGGCCGGGCCCGTGGCCGGCCGGGGTGAGCCTGGCGGGGCGCCCGACGCCGTCCTGCCGCCGCACGCCGCCGTCGTGCACGTGCACGGCTACAACGACTACTTCTTCCAGGAGCACCTCGCGCGCGCCTTCGCCCGCGCCGGGTTCGCGTTCCACGCCGTCGACCTGCGCGCGGCGGGCCGTTCCCTGCGCGAGGGACAGGTGCCGCACTACGTCGGGGACCTGCGCGAGCAGGCCGCCGACATCGACGAGGCCGTACGGGCCGTGCGGGGCCTGCACCCCGGTGTCCCGCTGGTGGTGCACGCCCACTCCACCGGCGGGCTCACCGCGGCCCTGTGGGCGCACGCCCGCCGCGACACGCTCCCCGACGGTTCCTACCAGGGTCCCGACCTGCTGGTGCTGAACAGCCCGTTCCTCGACCTGCCGGGCACCCTCTTCGAGCGCACCGTGGGCACGTGGATCCTGCGCATCGCCGCGCCCGCGAGCCCGCACCGGGTCGTCACCGACGGCCGCAGCGAGTACGCCACGCACCTGCTGGCCGCGAACGGCGGCCGGTGGGAGTTCGACACCCGCCTCAAGAAGCCCGGGGGGCAGCCGGCCCTGGCCCTGTGGATGCGCGCCGTGCGGCGGGTCCAGATGCAGGTCGCGCGCGGCCTGCGGATCCCCGTGCCGGTGCTCGTGGCGCGGTCCGACTCCTCCGGGCCGGACCGCGCCGACAACCCGCTGCTCGACGCGCAGGACACCGTGCTCGACGTCGACCAGATCGCGCGCCGTGCCCGCCGGCTCGGCGACGACGTCACCCAGCTCGTCGTCCCCGGCGCCGTGCACGACCTGGCGCTGTCCGCGGACGGGCCGCGCACCGAGTACCTCGGCAAGCTGTTCGCGTGGCTGGAGGAACGGCTGTGACGGGCGGCGCGCACGCCGCGGCCACCGGCTACTTCGACGCCCCGCACGGGTTCGCCGCGCTCGCGCACCGCGGCTTCGCCCGCCCCGGCGGCGTCGACAACGGGCTCGAGAACTCTCTGGCCGCCTTCGCCGCCGCCGTCGCCCTGGGCTACTCCTACGTCGAGACGGACGCGCACGGCACCCGCGACGGCGTCGCCGTCGCCCTGCACGACGAGTCTCTCGACCGCACCACCGACGCCGCCGGACTCGTCGCCGACCTGCCCTGGAGCACGGTCCGCACCGCCCGCATCGGCGGCACGGAGCCCGTGCCCCGGCTCGACGACCTCCTGGGCACCTGGCCCGGCCTGCGCGTGAACATCGACGTCAAGGCCGACTCCGGCGTGGCCCCCGTGGCCGACGCCGTCGAACGCACCCGGTCCCACGACCGCGTCTGCGTCACCTCGTTCTCCCCCGCCCGCCGCCGCGCGACGCTCGCGCGCCTGTCCCGCCCGGTCGCGACCTCCGCCGGACGCGGCGAGGTCGCGCGCTTCCTCGCCGGGGCGCGCGCCCGCGTCGCCCCGCTCGCACGGCACGCCCTGCGCGACGTCGGCGCCCTCCAGGTCCCCGTGACGGACCGCGTGCCCGTCGCGGGACGGCTCACGGTGGTCGACGCCGTCACCGTGCGCACCGCCCACCGCGCCGGCAAGCAGGTCCACGTGTGGACCATCGACGACGCCGCCGAGATGCACCGCCTCATCGACCTCGGCGTCGACGGCATCGTCACCGACCGCGCCGACGTCCTCAAGGACGTGCTGACGGCCCGCGGCCTCTGGACCTGACCCACCTGCGGCGCTGGGCGACCTCCGGTCAGGGGCGCACTTGGCTCGTCACGGCTCGCTCCGGGGGAAGCACTGCACCGACGAGGGTGTGGTCGGGGCCGTGCCCGAGCCGATGAAGCCGTACGTCGCCGACTGGCCCGAAAGCACACGGCCGTTCCACGCGACGTTGCCCACGGACACCGTCCCGCTCCCGCTGTACAGCTCACCGTTCCACAGCTGCGAGACGCTCGATCCGGACAGCATGAACCGGGTCTGCCAGTCGAAGATCTGGTCGTTCGTCGCGGTCACCGTGACCTCCGCCTGATAGCCGCCCTGCCACGCGTTGACGACGGTCAGCACCGCCTCGCAGGTCCCCGACGGCGGCTGCGAGAACGTCGGATCGTCCGTCGGATCGTCGGTCGGGGTGGGAGTGGGCGTCGGCGTCGGCTCCCCGCCGCCCTCGTCCAGGCCGCCGAAGAACTCCATCGCGTACCCTGCCATGCCCGTGCGGTACAGGTCGTGCGGGTACCCCTGCAGGCTGATCGACTGGAACGCCGGGCGCGCGGCGTCCCCGTACGTGGTCCGCGTCCAGTCCGGCTGCGGCTGATCCACCACGCCCGAGCCCTGCGCGAGCCCGTGCAGGTTCGTCCACTGCTTGACCTGCTCGCCGAGGTTCGGGTACGCGAGCGCCGTGTCCTCCGTGCCGTGCCACGTCTGGAACCGCGGGTAGGAACCGCCGTACCCCGGGTACATGCCCCGCGCCGCGTCACCCCACTCCTGCGCCGTGCGGATGTCCTGCCCGCTCGAGCAGGTGCTGTTCCACGTGTTGTCCGCGCTGCCCGTCGCGAAACAGGTCGCCGGGACCCCCGCGAACGCCGCCCCGGCCGCGAACACGTCGGGATACAGCGCCAGCAGGACGTTCGTCATCATCGCGCCCGACGACACGCCCGTCGCGTAGATCCGCGAGGTGTCCACGCCGTACTCCGCCGTCGCGTGGTCGATCATCGACCTGATCGCCACCGGGTCGCTGCCGCCGCCGCGCGTCAGGGCGTCCGGTGAGTACACGTCGAAGCAGTGCCCCTCACGCGTCGCCTCGGGGAACACGATGACGAAGCCCTGCTCGTCGGCCGCCCGGACGAACTCCTGCGCCCCGCCGCTGAAGTACGCGGGCGCCGAACCCGTGCAGTAGTGCACCGCGACCAGGAGCGCCGGGTCCGGGTCCACGTCGTCGGGCACGTACACGTACATGTTCAGGCCGCTCGGGTTCGGCCCGAAGTCCGTCACCTGCTGCAGGCTCGCCGCCGACGCCGGCCGCATCGCCGCGCCGACCCAGAGCACCCCGAGCGTCAGGGCGAGCGTGGCCGCGAGCGCCCCGGCCACCGGGCGCAGGAATCGGCTTCTCGAGGCTGCGTGTATGCGGCTGCTCATCATCGAGCCCTTTCGTCGGGGTGCCGGGAGGACGCCGGAGTGCGACGACGCCGGCCGCCCCCACCCAAGCGACGGCGGGCCGCGCGGTCCACACCCTGAACCGATTAAGTGATCGGGCCGGTAGAAATGAGGTCGGGGACGCCGACCTCGTTCCTCCTGGCGGAAGCCTCCAAGCCCGGACCCGGCGCTCAGCCCAGGGTCAGCTGTGTCTCGCGGCCCGCCGGGGGTTCCTTGGACACCTCGGCGTACGCGGCCGCCAGCAGGGTCGGGTCCGGGCCTTCCAGGCGGACCGGGCGGGCGACGTCGTCGAGCACGACGAAGCGCAGCATGTCGCCACGGGACTTCTTGTCGCGGCGCATGGCGCCGAGCAGGTCGTCCCACTTGTCGCCGCGGTACGACGTCGGCAGCCCGAGCGCGGCGAGCAGGTCGCGGTGGCGGTCGACGACGGCGTCGTCGAGCTTGCCGGCGAGCCGGGCGAGCTCGGCGGCGAACACCATGCCGACGGCGACGGCGGCGCCGTGGCGCCACTGGTAGCGCTCGGCGAGCTCGACGGCGTGTCCGAAGGTGTGCCCGTAGTTGAGGATCTCGCGCAGGCCGGACTCCTTGAGGTCCTCGCCCACGACCCTCGCCTTGACCCGCACGGAACGGGTGACCAGTTCGGCGAGCACGTCCCAGGTGGCCGCGGGCGCGTCGGCGCCCTGCCAGCCCTTGAGGTCGGCGGCGTGCTCGTTGACGAGGCGCAGGATCTCCTCGTCGGCGATGAAGCCGGTCTTGACGACCTCGGCGAGCCCGGCCACCAGGTCCCACCGGTCCAGGGACTCCAGGGCGGCCAGGTCGCACAGCACGCCGGCGGGCGGGTGGAAGGCGCCCACCAGGTTCTTGCCCTCGGCGGTGTTGATGCCGGTCTTGCCTCCGACGGCGGCGTCGACCATCGCGAGCAGCGTGGTGGGCATGTGCACGACGCGGATGCCGCGCAGCCAGGTCGCGGCGACGAAGCCGGCCAGGTCCGTCGTCGCGCCGCCGCCCACGGACACGATCGCGTCGGACCGGGTGAAGTCGGCCTGCCCGAGGACCTGCCAGCAGAAGGCGGCGACCTGCGCGGTCTTCTGCTCCTCGGCGTCGGGCAGCTCGACGGCGAACGCCTCGTAGCCCTGGGCCTTGAGGTCCTCGCGCACGGTCTCGCCGGTGGCCTGCAGGGAGGCCGGGTGCATGACGAGCACCCGCCGCGCGTCGCGGCCGATCATCGCGGTCAGCTCGCCGAGCAGGTGCTTGCCGATGACGACGTCGTACGGGCGCTCTCCGGGCACGGTCACGCGGGTGGGGCTCACTGCTGGTCCTCCTGCTCGGTCCGGGCGGGCCGCGTCGTGGGCGTCTCGTCGTCCGGGTGCTCGTCGTCCAGGTGCTTGGGATCGGCCAGTTCGGCCACGGGCTGCAGCCCGAGCGCGGCGACGATCTCGGCCGCCGCCTCGGCCGCGGGACGTTCCGTGGACTCGACCCGCAGGGTCGCGAGTCGCTCGTAGGTGGGGCGGCGTTCGTCCATGAGGGCCTGCCACCGCTGCCGCGGGTTGCCGAGCAGCAGCGGGCGGGCCTGGTTCATGCCGACGCGGGGCGCGGCCACCGCGAGGGTGACGTCGAGGAACACGACGTTGCCGCCGCGTTCGGCGTAGGCGGTCAGGGCGTCGGCGGTACCGGGGTCCATCACCGCTCCCCCGCCGAGTGCCAGGATCCCGTCGTGCTCCTCGAGCGCGTCCGCGACGGCCCGGCGTTCCATGGCGCGGAAGGCGGGCTCGCCGTCGTCGACGAAGATGTCGGAGACGGGCTTGCCCGCGCGCTCCTCGATGTCGTGGTCGGTGTCGCGCACGCCCAGGCCGAGGCCGTGGGCCAGGACGCGCCCGAGCTTGGACTTGCCGGAGCCGGGCGGGCCGACGAGGACGAGGACGGGGCCGGGAGCGGGGCGGGTGTCCGGGCTCGCCGGCGGTGTCGTGCCGGCGGCCGGGGACGCGTCGTGGCTCATCGCAGCGCTCGCGGGATCGTGGCGAGGTAGGCCTCGGCGTTGCGCCGGGTCTCGGTGAGCGAGTCCCCGCCGAACTTCTCGATGGCGGCCTCGGCGAGCACGAGCGCGACCATCGCCTCGGCGACGACGGCCGCGGGCGGCACCGCGCACACGTCCGAGCGCTGGTGGTGGGCGGTCACGGCCTCACCGGTGGCGACGTCCACGGTCGGCAGGGCGCGCGGCACGGTGGAGATGGGCTTCATGGCGGCGCGTACCCGCACCGCCTCGCCGTTCGACATGCCGCCCTCGATACCGCCGGCGCGGTTCGTGCCGCGGGTGATCCCCGGCCCGCCGTCGTCCCCCGCGGCGCCGCTGCCGGGCAGGATGGCGTCGTGCGCCGCCGTGCCGCGGCGGCGGGCGGTGCGGAAGCCGTCGCCGACCTCGACGCCCTTGATCGCCTGGATGCCCATGAGCGCCGCGGCCAGCCGCGCGTCGAGACGCCGGTCGCCCTGGACGTACGTGCCCAGACCCGACGGGACGCCGTAGGCGACCACCTCGACCACGCCGCCGAGCGTGTCGCCGTCGGCCTTGGCCAGATCGATCTCCTCGACCATCAGCTTCGAGGTGGCGGCGTGGTGGCAGCGCACCGGGTCGGCGTCGAGCGCGGCCACGTCGCCGGGCCCGGGCACCGGCGCGTCGCCGGGCACCTCGACCGGCCCGATCCCGACGACGTGCGAGACCAGCCGCACGCCCAGGGCCTGCTCGAGGAACTTCGCGGCCGCCGTCCCGAGGGCGACGCGCATCGCCGTCTCGCGGGCGCTGGCGCGCTCCAGGACGGGGCGGGCGTCGTCGAACGCGTACTTGCGCATCCCCACCAGGTCGGCGTGGCCGGGCCGGGGGCGGGTGAGGGGCCGGTTGCGGGCGATCTCCCGCTCGTCGCCCGTGCCGGCGTCCCTCAGGAGCGCCTCACGTGGCACCGGGTCGGCGGACATGACCTCGGTCCACTTCGGCCACTCGGAGTTACCGATCTCGACGGCGAGCGGCCCGCCCTGCGTGAGCCCGTGCCGCAGGCCGCCGAGCACGCGCAGCTCGTCCTGCTCGAACTTCTGCCGCGAGCCGCGCCCGTAACCGAGACGACGACGGGCGAGCGCCGCCCGGATGTCGTCGGTGGTGAGGGCCACACCCGCCGGCAGACCCTCCATCACCCCCACCAGGGCAGGACCGTGCGACTCTCCCGAGGTCAACCAGCGAAGCATGCCGCAATCCTTACACGTCGAGCGCGGCCGCGAGCGCCGCGTCCATCGCGGCGAGCACCCCGGGGAGCGGGCCGGTGCCGCCGGTCATCAGGCGTACCTGTTCGACGGCCTGGTGCAGCAGCATGCGTTCGCCGCTCACGGCGACCCCGCCCGCGGCGGCCCAGGCGGTGTGCAGGGCGGTGGGGCGCGGGTCGTAGGCGACGTCGAGCAGGACGCCGCGGGGGGCGTCGAGGTGGCCGACGGCGGGGGCGAGCGGGTCCGCGGCACGGGGCGGCAGCGTGGACACGACGACGTCTGCCGCCGCGAGCTCCTGGGCGACCTGGCCGTCCGCGCCGGTCAGGTCCGCCTCGGCGAGCTCGGGGGTGACGCCCATGCGGGCGATCGCGGCGCGCAGCTCCCCGATCCGGTCCAGGGAGCGGACCAGGACGCGGGCGGAGGTGCAGCCCAGCTCCGCGAGGGCGGCGAGCGTCGAGGCGGCGGTCGCTCCCCCGCCGAGGACGACGGCGTTCGTCACCGCGGCCGGCCGGGACGAGAGTCCTTCGCGCAGCGCCTGCACGAGTCCGTACACGTCGGTGTTGGTGCCGGTCAGCGTGACGCCGCCCGCGGGGCCCGCGGGCGAGACGAGCACGGTGTTCACCGCGCCGACGGCGGCGGCCGGCGGGTCGACGTGGTCCACCAGTTCCAGCGCGCGGTGCTTGAGCGGCATGGTCAGGGACAGGCCTGCCCAGTCGCGGTCGACGCCGGCGAGGAACTTCTCCAGGTCGTCCTCGGCGACGTCGTGGCGGCCGTAGTCCCAGTCGTCGAGGCCGAGGGCGCGGTAGGCGGCCGTGTGCAGGGTCGGGGACAGGGAGTGCGCGATCGGGTGGCCGAGGACCGCTGCCCTCACGTCCAGGCCTCGCCGGTGAGGGTCTCGTAGATCTCGATGTACCGGGCCCGGGTCTCGGCCACGATGTCGGCGGGGATCTCGGGGCCCGGGTCGGTGCGGTCCCAGTCGGTGAGGCCGGCGGACCAGTCGCGCACGTACTGCTTGTCGAACGACCACTGCGGCCGGCCCGGCTCGTACTCGGACGCCTTCCAGAAGCGTGAGGAGTCCGGGGTGAGTACCTCGTCGGCCAGGGTGAGGACGCCGTCCGCGTCGTACCCGAACTCGAGCTTGGTGTCGGCGATAATGACACCGCGCTCGCGGGCGATCTCCGAGCCGCGCGCGTAGACGGCGAGGGTCAGGTCCCGCAGTCGCGCGGCCGTGTCCGCGCCGGTCGTCGCGACGACCGTCTCGAACGGGATGTACTCGTCGTGGCCCTCGTCGGCCTTGGTCGACGGCGTGAACACCGGCCGCGGCAGGCGGTCCGCCTCCACCAGCCCGGGCGGCAGCGCGACGCCCGACACGGCGCCGGACTCCTCGTAGGAGCGCAGGCCCAGGCCCGCGAGATAGCCGCGCGCGATGCACTCGACCGGCAGGATGTCGAGCCGCTTGCAGCGGATCGCCCGGCCCTTCCACCCGTCCGGCACGTCCTCACTGATCACATGGTTCGGCACGAGGTCGGCGAACTGCCGGAACCACCACAACGACAACTGCGTCAGGATCGCGCCCTTGTCCGGGATCGGCGTCGGAAGCACCACGTCGTACACCGACACCCGGTCCGAGGCGACCAGGACCACGTCCTGCCCGTCCGCGTACACCTCACGCACCTTGCCCTGGCGAATCAGTTCCACGCCGGAAATGCTACGTCACTCGTGCCAGTCCGGGTGCTCCGCCTCCCACTGCCGCAGCTCGGCGACCAGCTGGTTGAACTCGTCGTTCGTGGTGGCGAACTTCGTCTCTCCGGACTCGTGGTTGACCGTCACCCAGTACATCTCCGTGCCCTCGGCCGGGTGCAGCGCCGCGTCGATGGACGCGCGGCCGGGGTTGGAGATCGGGGTGGGTGGCAGGCCCTTGTGCTTGCGCAGGTTGTACTCGTTGGACACGTCGTCGAGCTCCGACCGGGTCAGGGCGCCGTTGGTGCGGCCCGTCCCGTACAGGATCGCGGCGTCGATACCCAGGTACCAGTTCTGGTCCAGGCGCCGCTGGATGACCCCCGACATCCGGGGCCGGTCCTCGGGGCGAGCCGCCTCCCGCTCGATCAACGAGGCGCGGATGAGGATGTCCTCCCACCGCTCCTGCGGCACGCCCGCGTCCTCGAGCTGGGAGATCGTCATCTGCGCCATCATCCGCACGACGTCGGCCGCCGGCGTCTTCTCCGGGTCCGCCTCGTACGTCTGGGGGAACAGCCAGCCCTCGGCGTTGCCGCCGGCCTGCTCCGGCAGGTACTGGGAGACGTTCGCGAAGGCCTCGTTCACCTGCTTCTCCGGCCAGCCCTCCGCGATCATGCGCTGGCGGACCTGCTCCACGGTCAGCCCCTCCGGCACGGTGAAGCCGCTGCGGTCGACGTCGTTCCGCGCCAGCATCGCCACCGCGTCGGCGGCCGCCATCTGCGCCAGCACGGTGTGGGTACCCGGCTGGATGCCCGCGGCGCCCGGGTCGGCGTCGAACGCCCGCTTGAACGCACCGTAGGACGCCACGACGTCGTTCTCCAGGAGCACCTCGCCGATGACCGCGCCACCGGCTCCCTCCGGGATGTCGACCTGGATCTCCGCGCCGCCCGGGCCGGCGTAGTCCTCCGCGGCCAGCGGCGTCGCGATGCCGAAGAGATAGCCGTCGTTCTTCCACGTCCACGCGCCGAGCCCGCCGACGACGAGCAGGAGCACGATCACCAGGACACCGCCGGTGCGCCCGCCGCGGCCCCCCGATCCTCCGCGGCGGCGTCCCTGCGCCGCGCGGGTTCCTCGCCCGCCGGAGCGGGTGCTCCGGCGATTCCCGGTTCCTGCCCAGTGGCGTGGCGGTCCCTGGTTCGACACGTCTGCCATCGGCGCGCGGTTCACCCGTCTCTCGTGCTCGTCTCCCTCGCCGCGGCGCGAGGCCCGTGCTGCGGCGAGACGGTTATATCAGGTCTGCGTACCGGGCCCGGACCCGGCCGCCGACCCCGGATCAGCCCTGCTTCGCCTGCCACTGGCGCAGCTCGGCCACGTAGGCCTGGTGCTGCGCGTACGTCTCGGAGAACTTCGTCTCGCCCGTGTCCAGGTTGACCGTGACCCAGAACTTCCAGGCGCCCTCGGCCGGGGACAGCACGGCGTCGATCGACTCCGCGCCCGGGCTCGCGATCGGACCCGGCGGCAGGCCGACACGCCGCTCCAGGTTGAACGGCGTGTCGGCCTCCTTGTCGGCGTTGGTCAGCTCGGTGCCGGGCTTGTCCAGCCCGTACGCGAGCGACGCGTCGATCTGGAGCTTCATGTCGTCCTCGAGCCGGTTCTCGATCGCACGGGCGATCTTCGGCCGGTCCTCGGCGATCATTCCCTCACGCTCCACGAGCGAGGCCTTGATCAGCACGTCCTGACGTTCCTTCGCCGGCACGTCCCGGTCGTCGAGCTGCTCGACCGTGTTGCGCACCATGCGCGCCAGCACGTCGGCGGCCGTGTCCTCCTCGGGATCCACCGGGTAGGTGTGCGGGTAGAGCCAGCCCTCGGCGTTGCCGCCCGCCCGCTTCGGCAGCCCGAACGACCCGGGCCGATCCAGCGCCTCGGTGAAGTCCGCCACGGGGATCCCGGAGACGGACGCGAGCCGCTCGACCGTCTGCGCGACGGTGAAGCCCTCGGGGATCGTCACCTCGAGGTGCGCCATCTCGTTCTTCGCCAGGAGCGCGACCGCGTCCGACGCCTTCATCTCCGTGAGCATGTCGCGGGTGCCGGGCCGGATCCCGCCGGCGTCCGGGTTCTCGCCGAATGCCTTGACGAAAGCGTCCTTGCTGGCCACGACACCGGCGTCGTACAGCACCTCGGCCATGTCGAAGCCGGTGGCGCCCTCCGTGACCTCGATCGTCACGTCCTCGGTGCCGGGGCCCGGGTAGTCCTTGGCCTCGATGGGGCGCTCGAAGGAGAGCAGCATGTCCCTCTGCTCCCACACCAGGTAGCCGGCCCCGGCCACGAGACCGAAGGTCACGAGCAGCACGACGAACGACCGTCCTTGACGGCGCCGGCGCATGCGCCGGGAGCGGCTGTCGCGCGGGTTCCGGGTGCGGGGACGTACAGCGGTGGCCGGCGAGCCCTCCTGAGTGCCAGGGGGCGCCGTGAACAGGTCCGTCACCTCGTCGATCCTTCACTTCCGGGAAAACGTGCTGGGGGGTGCGCGTGCGTGTCGTGCACGGTCTACGTCTCGATGCCGGTGCCGGCACGAGCCCCTGTCGCCCGCTCGGCATCGAGTGCGGATTGCAGAATGATAACGGCAGCCGCCTGGTCGATCACAGACCGATGCCTTCGGGTGTTTCGTCCGGCCGCGTGCAGGGCCTGCGTCGCGGTGACCGTGGTCATCCGCTCATCGACGAACCGCAGCTCCGTGTCCCCCTGCCCGGCGTCGGCCAGGGCACGGGCGAGACCCCCGGCGAACCTGCGCGCGTCCGCGCTCGACGCACCCTCCCTGCCGTTCAGGTGTCTCGGCAGGCCGACGTAGACCACCGCGGCGGGCCGCTCCGCGGCCTCGTGCGCGATGCGGCGCAGCGCCGCCGGTTCGGGGGTGCGCGGCACCGTCTCGACGGGCGTGGCCACGAGGCCGTCGGGATCGCTCGCCGCCAGGCCGACGCGCGCCCTGCCCACGTCGATCGCGAGGCGGGCGCCCCGGGGCAGGGGTGCCCGCCCGGGGGCGTCCGCCGGATCCTGCGACGCCATCACGCGCCGACCGCGGCCAGCCGCACGCCCTCCGCGACCCCGGCGAGCGCCTCGCCGAGCCTCGCCGGATCCTGGCCACCGCCCTGGGCGAGGTCCGGCTTGCCGCCACCCCCGCCGCCGAGCGTCCTGGCCGCGGTGCGCACCAGGTCCCCGGCCTTGTGCCCGGCCGCGCGCGCGGCCTCGTTCGTCGCGACGACCACGATCGGCCGTCCCTCGGACGTGCCGCCCGCGGCGACGACCACGGGCTCGGCCTCGCCCAGACGCGCCCGCACGTCGAGCACGAGGGCGCGCAGCCCGTCGGCGCCGGCCTCGCCGGCGTCGTGGGTGACGACGCGGACGTCGCCCACCCGTGGCGCCTCGGCGGCCAGCGTCCCGGCAACCGCGAGCAGCCGGGCCTGACGCATGGCGGCGAGCTCCTTCTCGGCGTCCTTCAGCCGGGTCAGGAGCGAGCCGACACGGTCGGCGAGCTGGTCGTGGCGGACGTTCAACATCCCCGTGAGCTGCCCCACCAGGGCGTGCTCCGTGGCATGGAAGCCGTACGCGCCGTCGCCCACGAGGGCGTCCACGCGCCGCACGCCCGAGCCGATGGACGACTCGCCCAGGAGCGTCACGCGCCCGAGCTCGCCGGTCAGCTTCACGTGCGTGCCGCCGCACAGCTCGCGGGACCAGTCCCCGCCGATCGACACGACGCGCACGACGTCGCCGTACTTCTCGCCGAACAACGCCATGGCGCCGAGCTCCTTGGCCTCCGACAGGGGCATCTGCTGGTCGGTGACCTCGAGGTTCTCGGTGAGCAGCGTGTTGACGCGCTCCTCGATCTCGCCGAGCGCGCTGGACGGCACGGCCTGCGGCGAGCGGAAGTCGAAGCGGATCCGGCTCGGGGCGTTCTCCGAGCCGGCCTGCGTGCGGTCCGGGCCGACCAGCTCGTGCAGCGCCTTGTGGATCATGTGCGTAGCCGAGTGGGCCTTGCTGATCGCGGTGCGCCGGGCCAGGTCGATCGTGGCGGTCCCGGGGTCGCCCAGCGCAACCGTGCCCTCGGTCAGGCGGCCGCGGTGCACGTTCAGGCCCTTGACAGGCCGCTGCACGTCGTCGACCTCGATCGTGGCGCCGCCGTCGAGCACGATCGTGCCCTGGTCGGCGAGCTGTCCGCCGGCCTCGGCATAGAACGGGGTGCGGTCCAGGATCACCTCCACGTCGGCGGGCGCGGTGACGGCGGGCGCGGGGGCGCCGCCGGACAGCAGGCCGACGACCCGCACCGTGGCGTCGTGCTCGGTGTAGCCGAGGAACTCGACCGGGCGGGTCAGCTCCTTGGCGACCGACTCGTAGGCCGCGACGTCGACGTTGCCGTGGCGCTTGGCCATCGCGTCGGCACGGGCGCGGGTGCGCTGCTCCTGCATGAGCGTGCGGAAGGCCTGCTCGTCGACGCGCACGCCCTGCTCGGCGGCCATCTCCAGGGTGAGGTCGATCGGGAAGCCGTAGGTGTCGTGCAGCTGGAACGCGGCGTCGCCGCCCAGCACGAGGGAGCCCGCGCCGGCGGGGGTCTGCGCCTTCAGCTTCGACACGGCGGTGTCCAGGATCGTGGTGCCGGCGGCCAGGGTGCGGCGGAACGCCTCCTCCTCGGCGTAGGCGACCTCGGAGATCTGCTCGAAGTTCGTCTCGAGCTCCGGGTAGGAGGCCTTCATCGCGTCCTTGGACACGGGCAGCAGGGACGGCAGCGCGACGTCGTCCACGCCGAGCAGGCGCATCGCGCGCACGGAGCGGCGCAGCAGGCGGCGCAGCACGTAGCCGCGGCCCTCGTTGGAGGGGCGCACGCCGTCGCCGATGATCATCAGGGCGCTGCGGACGTGATCGGCCACGACGCGCATGCGCACGTCGTCCTCGTGGTCCGCGCCGTACGTCCTGCCCGAGAGCTTCTCGGCGGCGTCGATGACGGGGCGCACCTCGTCGATCTCGTACATGTTGTCCACGCCCTGGAGCAGGAACGCGACACGCTCGAGGCCCATGCCGGTGTCGATGTTCTTCGCCTTGAGGTCGCCGACGATCCGGAAGTCGTCCTTCGCCTTCACGTCGTCCAGGGCGTACTGCATGAACACGAGGTTCCAGATCTCGATGTACCGGTCCTCGTCGGCCTCGGGGCCGCCCTCGACGCCGTACTCGGGCCCGCGGTCGTAGAAGATCTCCGAGCAGGGGCCACCCGGACCCGGCTGGCCGGTGTGCCAGTAGTTGTCCTTCTTGCCGCGCGACTGGATGCGGTCCTCCGGCAGGTCCGTGTCCTTCTTCCAGAGCTCCCGTGCCTCGTCGTCCTCCTCGTAGACGGTGGCCCACAGGCGGTCCGGGTCGATGCCGAGGCCGCCGTCCTCGCGGGAACCGGTGAGGAACTCCCAGGCGAACCGGATCGCGTCCTCCTTGAAGTAGTCACCGAAGGAGAAGTTGCCGTTCATCTGGAAGAACGTGCCGTGCCGGGTGGTCTTGCCGACCTCGTCGATGTCGAGGGTACGCACGCACTTCTGCACGCTCGTGGCGCGCCGCCACGGCGGGGTCTGCTGGCCCGTCATGTACGGGATGAACGGCACCATGCCCGCGATCGTGAACAGCGTGGACGGGTCCGGGCTGATCAGCGACGCAGACGGCACCACCGCGTGAGCCCTTGCCTCGAAGAAGTCGAGCCAACGCTTGCGGATCTCGGCGGTGCGCATCTATTGCGGTCCTTGTCTCGTGGGCCGGCGCGCGACGCGCGCCGGGAGTCGGTCTACGTGGTCCTAGTCTCCCGCGCCGGAGGGCGAAAGACGAAACTGATTGTGGTGCCCTGTGGACAACGTCGCGCGGCCGCGCGAAAGTCCGTGCGGGCCCCGCTGCGACGTCCGTGTGGTCGCCGGCCGGCGGCGCGCCGAGCGGTCAGCGGCCGGTGCGGCGGCGCAGGTCGTCCAGGTCGTGGGTGCCGCCCGCGCCGTCCGACAGGAGCGAGGCCATGAGCTCCGCCTCCCGCTCGGCGCGCGCGGACCGGAAGTCGCCCGCGAACCCGCGCGCGCCGCGCACGAGCCGTACCCCGGCCGCGTCGGCCGCGTCGACCGCCCTGGCCCCGGCGGCCGCCGCCATGTTCGCGGGCGTGTACCTCGCGGCCAGGCGCTGCCCGCGCCGGATCACCACGACGGTCACGACGACGCCGACGCCGATCCAGAACAGCCGGGCCCTCACCGGGTGCCGCCCTCGGGTCCCGCGGCGTGCCGGCCGGTGCCGGGCGCGCCGTCCGCGCCACCTCCGCCGTCGTACCGTCCGGTGGCCTTGGCGAACGCCTGCCGCACGCCGTACGAGAACGCGGCCACCTTCACCAGCGGGCCGCCGAGCGTGGCGGCGTACAGGCCGGTCAGGGCGCTCACGTTCTCGCTGACCGACGCGGCGCTGGTGGTGACGACGTCCACCTTCTCCAGCTGCGTGTTGGCGCTCGCCACGGCGGTCGCGGTCTCGTCCAGGATGGGCACGGAGTGCTCGGTCACCTCGCGCAGGCCGGACCGTGCCTCTTCCAGCACCCGGCCGAGCTTGATGAGCGGATAGGCGAGGAAACCCACGAGCAGCAGGAACGCGATCGCCGCGAGCAGTCCCGCCACGTCACCGAGGGAGAAAGTCATGGCCGCAACCCTAACGTGGGACGACGACGCCCCGCCCGGGCACGAGGGCGCGGACGGGGCGGAACCGGACGACGACGCCCCGCCTGGGCGTGAAGCACAGACGGGGCGTCGGGCTGGCTACTTACCGCGCGTAGTACTCGGTCGCTGAATTCCGGGTTTGCCGCAGCATCAAGCCGTTTCCGGCGTATCGCGCCTCGGCCGACACGCCGGGTCGCAGAGGGTCGGAAGTTGGCGTGTCGTTACCACGGTAACGGGCGGACCGGGCCAGCACGCGGGCCCCTGCGCACCGAGCCGGGAGGAGCCTCTCCCCCGGGGCCGAAGCGTGACCGCCGTCTACAGATTGTTTACGAATGGTCAACTGAGAGTGTACGGAATTCCGTACACCCGGAATCATCGGGCGCACGAGTAGGACACCTTTCATGTCCAGCGAGCAAGAACGAGCAAGCATTTCTCGGATGTGCTCGGCGAGCCGTCCCGCCGGAGTGGACGGGGCGTCCCGTCCGAGTAGACGCAGGTCACGCCGTGTGGGTGATCTTTCGCGTGCGGATTCTAATGCCACTATTGGCCCGACCTGGGAAAACGCTGTCATGGGTGAGGGCGTGCGTGAATTCGGAGACAGTGATTACCCTTTACGCCCGCAAGAAATGAGCGCATGATCGGCTCATGACCGAGGCCGACACGCCTGACATCGGAGACTCGCCGGGCGAACTACCGCTGCACCAGCCGCGCGCCGCAACGCGCGCGGCGTGTCCGATCACTTGGTGCCGTGCGACCTGGTGCGCCCAGCACGTTGAACACGTGCCGGGTTTGGGCCGTGGGCAGGACGGGACGGGGCTTGGCGCGTGTCCCCGGCGGCGGGCGCCGCGGGATGCTCACCATTGCGCGGGCGCTCGGGAAGGGGTGGGGGCTCGGACTCCCCCACGGTGATCTCGGCTTCGGGCGGATCCATGTGGCCCATGTCGACGAGGAAGGCGTCGAGCAGCTCTTGCCGGTCAACCTGGGCTTCGCGAGCGGCGGCGGCGATCACCTCTGGCTTGGGCAGGCGATTCAGGCCGCGCTTCCATGAGTTGAGAGCCTGAGCGCTGATGCCAACACGGCGCGCAAAACCGGCCTCGCTCACCTGGAAGCGATCCAGATGGGCCTGGATGAGGCCCCAGGCTCTACTGCTCATCGTCTACCTCCGTGCAGGTCCGTCCATGGCGTCTTTGGAGGCTGCGCACACACCTTCCGTGTACCAGCACGGAGCCTCATCATGCCCCACTCTCCTGCGTGAGCGGAAGTGCTGCCACCTCTGCCGTGTACCAATACACGGCGTCGCGAGGCGAAACATACGGCGACACTTGACACCACGATCGTGTACGGGCATGCTCGTGCCATGCCTCAACTCACCTCCCCGGACACGCTGCGGGCTCTGATCAAACAGCGAGGCCTGTCCTACAGCGAGCTCGGCGCGAGTGCGGGGTGCGGCAAGAGCTTCATCGGGCACCTGGTGGCCGGTCGCAGGGCGAGTGCCAGCGACGAACTCGCCATGCGCCTCGTGGACGCCCTCGACGTGCCCGCCGACCTCCTTTTCCAGCCCACCGCATCAGGCGAGACCGTAGATATCACCAGGTCTCGCGAGACCACCGCGGCCTGACGGATTCAGGCACAAACCAGCGCCCGCCCCAGGGAACCCATCGCCAGACAAGGCCCAAGGGCGGACGCCGACGAGAGGAATCTTCCCATGAACCGCATGTACCCGGCGAAGCCGCCGGAGACCGCGAACCCCGACGACCCGACGTCCATGGCCCTGCCCGTGATCGGTGACCGCGTGCTCCTGCATGACGGCACCCAGGCGATCGTCGACAGCCGCCACCGCTACCAGGACGGCGACGGCCGGGTCCGCCGGTGGAAGGTGAATCCGGTCGACGGGTCGGCGCCGCGACAGGTCACCCTCGACGAGATCGCTGGCTACCCAGAGGGCGAGCCGGAGCCGACCAGCCCTGCCGGCGGAGGCGTCCTGAGCCTGGAGCCCATCACGGAGCGCGGCCTCCAGGCCGTCATCGAGGTCGGGAGCCGCGCCTCGTCGCAGGCGGGCCTGGCCGGCATCCGGCCCGCCCTCGTCCAGCTCGACCACGCGGACGCCGCCGCACGTGCGCTGGACGTGCTCCTGGAGTGGGAGGAGATCTACCACGGCAGGGTCCAGCCCGGCGAGAACCTCATCGGCCTCGTGGACCGGCTCGCCGACGCCGCCCGCGACTACCGCCAGGCGGTGGCCCGATGAGCGAGCACACCGACTTCACCGTCGGCGAAGAGGTCGTCACCCCCCGGGGCGTCGGCATCGTCGAGCACACCGACATCGTGTCCGGCGTCACGGTCCGCTTCGGCGACCCTGACGGCGAGGCCATGCGGTACAACCCCGAGCAGCTCCAGAAGCCGTCCGCGCGCCGGGCGGCCCTGGCCGCCGACCTGCGCCGCCTCGCACATCTGGCCGAGTCCGGGCTCCTGGACGGTGAGCACATCGCCCTCGACGTTCACGTCGACAGCGCCGCCCGCGTGCAGGTGGTCGTTGACGCGCTCGGCGGCGAGGTTCGCCGCTACCGCTCGCACACGGAAACCGTGCAGGCGAGCACGTCCGGGGCCTACGTCGGGTCGGTGCAGGTCGTCGCACTCGTCAACACCGACGCCCCGTGGGACAGCGACTCGGACGAGACGTGGGCCGCGCTGGTCCAGGACGGCGCCGCGATCAACGGCGCCGTGGAGTTCCGGGTCGGCGACCGCTACATGTACGACGGCATGCTCGTCGAGGTCACGGTCATCGACGGGGACCAGATCGAGTTCCGGGCCGTCCACGACCAGGAAGCGATCGCCCGCAGCTGGTTCCCGACGTCGTACGACACCTACGAGGCGTCCATGAGCATCGCTGACTTCCGCACGATGGTCGACGGGGGTTCCCGATGAACCGCGACCACGCCTCCATGGCCACCCGCCGCCGCGTCGAGGCTGGATGGATCGTCGTGATCCTCTTCGCCATGGCCGCCGGATACGGCATCCGCGTCCTGCACGAGGGCGACCTGGAGCCCGGCACCTACCAGATCGTCCCCATCGAGCGTGTCGAGCGCACGGCCGCGTGCCGCTGCGGTGACAGGGGGGCCGACCAGTGAACGCCCTCATCGAGGAGGGCCGCCGCCAGGAGCGTATCCAGGCCGCGCGCAAGGAGCTGGTCGACGTCATCGGCGATTTCAAGGGAGACCCGAACCTGCCGCCGCAGATCCTCGCGGCGTGGGTCGAGTGCAAGGAGGCGGAGCGGTGAGCCGCCGCGAGATCCGCCACCCGATCGTGGCCGTGGTCGCGATCGTCCTGATCGCCATCGCGATCGACGCCATTTTCCTGGCGGTGAGTGCCCGATGAGCTGGCTCCCGGAGCACGACCGCCCGATCCCGTACATCCCGGCCGACGCCCTCCCGCAGCGCGAGGCCGGAGCCGCCCTGCCGCCCGTGGAGCGGGCGCTGCTGATCGTCAACCGCGAGGCACGACGCGCCGAAGCAGAGCAGAAGGAGACCTCATGACGCTGCCCGAACAGCGCCTGCTCACGACCGCCGAGCTGGCCGAATACCTGCAGCGCCCGCCGCAGTGGGTCCGGATGAACGCCCCGTCCTTGGCCGGCGTGAAGGTCGGCGCGCTCTGGCGCTTCGACCTCGCCGAGGCCAAGGCCGCGATCAAGGCCAAGCGGAACCCCGACCTGTCCGAGAAGCGGCCCGACGGCACCCACCCCTGGGCCCCCACTCCCCTGTCCGCGAAGCGCCAGGCCGCGAAGAACCGGAGGGCCGCCCGATGACGACCACGATCCCCCGCTGGCTCCACTGGCTCGTCAGCCCCGACCCGCAGCCCGAGCGCGCTACCCCGCCTCAGCCCGTGCGCCTGCCGCACCGCCCCGTCTACCCGATCGTGCGCGTCGACCTGACCCCGTCCGAGGTGTACGGCCTCGCGTTCGGCGGACCGGGCAAGGCGCCCACCACGGGCCGCGAGGCGGCGTGCGGGCAGCCCGACTGCCCCGTCCACGGCGACGACGCACCCGAGCAAGGACCGGAGGAGCCGTGATGTCCACCGCCATCCCCGACGCTCTCGCCGTCGCGCCGAGCAGTCCTGACGGCGCCGAGCTGCCCGCGTGGCTCGACACCGAGCGCGAACTGCTCGACGCCGTCATGGCACACCCGGCTGGCGAGATCGCCGCGGCGTTGCAAGCCACGGGCACGACCGACCTGCCGACGCTGCTCGCCGTCCTCGACCCCGCCGCCCGGCGGGCCGCCGAGGAGGCCGCCATCGCCGCCGAGCTGCGCGAGATCACCCGCACACGCAAGACCAGCCTTCTGACCGGGCTGGCCGACCGAATCGAGGCACTCCAGTGAGCAGGACCAAGATCATCACCGACCCCGATGAGATCGCGAAGGGCCCGCGCCTGGGCGACATCGTCACCGAGCGCGTCGACGCCGTCGGCCCCGTGACCGACGGTGGCTCGTGGGGCGGGACCATCGTGCGGATCGAGCGCGAGGTGCCCGACTCCACCACCCTGACCGTCCCGTTCGGGCCGAAGATGCTCCGAGAGACGTTGTGCGCCGCGCAGGCAGGGATTCGACGCTCAGACGTCCAGCCCGACCGTGCCGACGAGCACGTTGCCCGGCTGGAGCAGCTGATCGCCGAGTGCGACCGCCACCGCCCCCTCGGTCCCGACGGGAAGCACGGGCAGCTCCACACGGCGACCTGCGGGTGTGACGACGTACCCGAGCGGTACCGGCCCGAGGCCCCCGAGTGGAAGCCCGGCACGGTCGGGACGGCTGAGACCCCCGACGGCCCTGGGCGGCGCGTGATGCGCACCGAGCCGCGGGACCTGGACGCCGGGGATCCGCGGCGCGGCTTCATCCGCACCGTGTGGGTCGACGCTCATGGCACGTGGCTCACCGATGGCGAGGTCGACTCGTTCGCCCCCGACGGCGCCGAGGCGCTGAGGACCGAGGCTGCCCGGCTGGGTGCCGCGTTCGACGACCTGACCGAGCGGTGGAAGGTCCAGAACTCCGACCTCGCGCGCCTGCGCCGCGAGCTGGAGGCGGAGCAGCGGGGGCGCAACACGCTGGCCGCCGGGCTGGAGGCCGAGCGGGACGAAGCCCGCGAATTCCTGGACCACCTCGGGTTCTGGCTCGTCGCCGAGACGCGCCGAGAGCCGGTGACGCGCGAGCAGGCCGTGAAGTACGCCATCGCCGAGATCGAGGAGTTGCAGGCCGAGGTCAACCGGCTCAACGGGCTCATCCAGTCGGACGCCGAGACGTCGCGGAAGGCGCTGACCGAGGTCGAGCGCCTGCGCGCCGCCCGCACGCTGCCGATGCGGGTCCAGGTGGCCGAGGCCCTCGCTGGGCACATGACGATGACGGTCACCGACATGCACCGGTGCGCCTGCCACGCGCCCCTCGCGCCGAGCGTCGACCCTCACATGGCCGAGCAGGCGCACCTGACGCACGTGGCGGAGGTCGTCCTCGCCCTCTTCGAGCAGGGCGGCGCGGCGCCGAAGGTGGCGCGGGAGCAGGCGGCCGAGGTGCTGTACCTGAACGAGTGCGACCACGCGTGGAGCGAGGCCAACGAGCAGGACTGGGGCGTCTACATGAACGCCGCGGCCGTCGTGATCGCTCGGATGGGCGGTGCCGAGTGAACACCCGCCCGGGGTATGCCCCGCCGAACGCCGAGGTCGAGCCCTTCGTCGAGACGCCCGCCGTCGGCACGTACGTCGTCGAGGACGGCGACGTCTACACGGCCGAGCTCGCGACCAACTCGCACGCCGCATGCATCTGCACGGACGGCCGCCACCGCACCTGGGACCGCAGCGTCGGGGCCCGCACCCTCACCGAGGCTCAGCGGTTCGCCGACAGCCGCGAGGAGGGGCACGTCGTGTCGCTGCGGAGCGTGACGGTCGTCTCGGAGGTGCGGGCATGAGCGCCCCGGAGCCCACCTTCACCGAGCGCCAGGCCAAGGCGTGGACCGAGGCCGTCGCGGACATCCGGTCGCGCGGCGTCAACGTCGACTCGGACATCAACGGGTCGTTCTACTGGACGCCCCGGTGGGAGGACGAGGTCCGCCCCGGGCGCGGCCACCTCCTGGACGCCATCTGGATCGACGGCGAGCACTTCGTCCAGGTCCGCATGGACGTGTACGGCTATCCGTCCATCAGCATCGCAGCGCTGGAGTGGCTGCACGCCTCGGAGGACGAGGAGTGCGGGTGTGACCGGTGCGAGGCCGAACGCCGCGAGGACGACGAGGAGATCGACGGGCGCAAGGTCGTCGACGTCGTCGTGGTCGGGGGTGTCCTGTGATCCGCCGCCGTACCTGCGAGGACTGCGGCGAGCAGTTCGCCCCGACCCGCATCGACGCACGGTTCCACACCGACGCCTGCCGCTACCGCGCGCGGCGCAACGCCGACGCGCTACCCGTGCGGATCCGTGCGGCGAAGAACGCGCTGTCCGCGCTCGTCGAGGTCGGCGCGAACGAGGACGAGGCGTGGTGGGCGCTCACGCTCGACGACCTGCTGGACCACATCCGCACGGAAGCCGCACGGATCGGCGACGAGACGGAGGTTCCGTGATGCCCACGTGCATGAGGTGCGGACGCTCCGGTGTCGTGACGAACGACGGTATCTGCAAGCCCTGCCAGAGGACCGAGGACCGAGAGGAGAACAACCGTGACCATGACCGCTGAGACCGTCACGACCGCGCGCACCGGCCTGGTGCTCGGCATGAAGGACGTCGACTACCACGGCGGCCCGGAGCTGAGCAGCACGGGCGCGAAGGCGATCCTCCGTTCGCCCGCGAAGTACGCGTACGAGCGCGAGCACCCGGTGCACAAGGACGTCTACGACGTCGGCACCGTGGCGCACGCGCTCGTGCTCGGCACGCCGCTGGACGTCGCCGTGATCCCCGGCCCGTGGAACACGAAGGCCGCCAAGGCCGGCGTCGAGCAGGCCCGCGCCGACGGCCAGGTCCCGCTCAAGCCCGAGGCGTGGGAGCAGATCCAGGACATGGCCGCCAAGGTCCTGGAGCACCGCGCGGCCCGGGCGCTCCTGGAGCGCGACGGCGTCGCCGAGGCGTCCGCGTTCTGGACCGACGACGAGACCGGCGTGGCCTGCCGCGCTCGGTTCGACTGGCTCACCGAGAACGGCGGCCGTGCCCTGATCGGCGACTACAAGACCACCCAGGACGCCAGCCCGCGCGGGTTCGCCTCCTCGGTCGCGAAGTTCGCCTACTACCAGCAGGACCCCTGGTACATCGACGCCGCCGAGGCCCTCGGCTACGACGACCCGGCGTTCGTCTTCATCGCGCAGGAGAAGGAGCCGCCCTACCTCGTCGGCACCTATGAGCTGCGCGCCGCCGATCGGGAGATGGGCCGGGAACGCAACGCCCTGGCCCGGGAGATCTTCCGCGACTGCACCGAGGCCGGCATCTGGCCCGCCTACTCCGACGACGTCCAGTTCCTCGACCTGCCCAAGTGGGTCGGCTACCAGCATATGGAGGACTTCCAGTGACCGCACAGACCGTATCCCTGCCCTCGCGCCGCGACGGCAGCGCCCCGCCCGTCGGACGCGCCACCTCCCAGGCCACCGTCGTGGAGCAGTCCCGCGCCGTCGCCGAGGTCGCCGCCGCCGTCCAGGTCGCCCAGACCTTCCCCCGCGACCTCGACCGCGCCATGGCCGACATGCGCGACACCTGCTCCCGGATGGCCGTAGCCAACCGGGCGTTCTACTCCGTGCCCCGCGCCGGCGGCCGGGTCGAGGGTCTGTCCGTGCACCTCATGCGGGAGATCGCCCGCATCTGGGGGAACCTCGACTACGGCGTGCGCGAGCTGCGCCGCGACGACTCGGCCGGCGAGTCCGAGATGCAGGCGTGGGCGTGGGACCAGCAGACCAACACCCGCACGACCCGCTCGTTCATCCAGCCCCACCAGCGCATGATCGGCAAGGGCGCGGACAAGCGGCGTGAGGCCCTCGTGGACCTCAACGAGATCTACCTGTCCAACCAGAACGTGGGCGCCAAGGCCGTGCGTGAGTGCATCGCCTCGGTGCTGCCGGACTGGGTCATCGACGAGGCGCAGGGGATCTGCCGCCGCACGCTCGAGCACGGCGAGGGCAAGTCGATCGAGGTCCGCACCCGCGAGTCCGTGGCCGCCTTCGAGCAGCTCGGGGTCACGCGCGCCCAGCTCGAGGAACACGTGGGCGCCAAGGTCGGGAAGTGGACGCCGGTCATGCTGGCCGACCTCGCCCGTGCCTACACCTCGATCACCCAGGAGGGAATCGCGGCCTCGGAGTTCTTCCCCGAGCGCCCGGTGTCCCTGGACAAGACCCCGCAGGGGGCGGCTCCCTCCGGTACCACGGGCGCGGCCACGCCCGCCGTCGAGGTCGAGGGCACGGACGCCGCAACGTCCGACGCACGGCCCCCTGCGGACCCCCCGGCGGAGGCCCCCGTCCTGATGGTGACCAAGAGCCAGCTCGCCAAGATCGGCGCCCAGATGCGCGACCTGGACATCACCGAGCGGGACCACGCCCTGGCCTACATCGAGAAGGCCATCGGCCTCAAGATCGCGTCCCGGTCCGAACTGACCCGCGAGGAGGCGAAGCGGCTGATCGAAGCCCTCAACGAGGACATCGCGCAGTCGAACGGCGACACGAGCGAGACCACCTCCTCCCCCGACGGCAACGCCGAGTCCTGATCCACCGCCCGGGGTCGCGCCGTCGGCCCCGGGCTCAGCTCCGGAGACACACCCAGTGACCCCACCCCCGAGCCTCAACCATCTGCTCGCCACCGTGCTGGGCGGCCAGATCAAGGACGCCACCGACGCCGAGAAGGACAAGGCCCGCCGCCAGGTGAAGAAGCACAGCAAGACCCCCGCCGAGGAGAAGGCCGCGCTCAAGCAGCTCGGCTTGGAGGAGAAGAAGTGATGAGCGAGAACACCAACCCCAACCTCGGTGACCTGGTCGACGTGGGCCCCGTTCCCGGCGTCAGCGTCGAGGAGATGCGCGGCGCCGCGGTCGGTCTCGTGGCCGGCGGGATCGGCGTCGGCGCTACCCGGGACGAGATCCGCGATGTCCTGGAGACCGCGCTCGGCATCGAGGTCCCGTCGTGACCGGCCCGCGGAACGTCGCCCACCTGGACGCACGCATCTACCGGCCCGTCAGCATCGAGTGGCGGGAGGACGCGCGCTGCCTCGACGAGGACCCCGAGCTGTTCTTCTTCGTCGACGAGGAGCGCGGGGAGCCCAAGCGGCGGCACATCGCCGAGGCGCGGGCCGTGTGCCGTGAGTGCCCGGTGGCGATGCAATGCCTGGCCGATGCCCTCGCGACGAAGGAACGCAACGGCATCCGCGCGCTGTTCGACTTCTCCAACCCTGCCGAGCGCGAGCAGGCCGAGCGCTTCCTGGCAGGGGCCACCGAGGGCGCGGCATGAAACGCGTCAACGCCTGGTGCGACTGCGGCTGGCACGGCTCCTACGCGTCAGAGGGCATCGCCGACTACGCGCGCCGCAAGCACTCCTGCAACCACTGGCGAGCCAAGCGCGCCAAGGCCCGCCGCGGCGCTGACCGGATGCGCGCCGTCGACCGCACCCCGAAGCCCTGCCCGCACGACGGCCGCCACGAGCACGGCACCCGCAACGCCTACGTGCTGGACAGGTGCCGGTGCCTGCCGTGCGCGAAGGCCGCCTCCGAGTACGAGTCGTGGCGCAAGCGCCAGCGCGCGTACGGGCGCGACGCCTTTACCGACGCCGAGCCCGTGCGCGAACACGTGCGCCGGCTGATGGACGCCGGTATGGGGCTCAAGACCGTGGCGGCCCGCACCGGCGTCTCTCACGGCACCCTCGCCAAGCTGGTCTACGGGACGCGCCGCCCGGACGGAACGCGCCGCGACCCGTCCAAGCGGGTCACGCTCGCCACAGCCAGGAAGCTCCTCGCGCTACGCCTCGACGTCAGCGACCTGGCCGACGGCGCCCGCATCGACACCACCGGCACCCGGCGGCGCCTCCAGGCCCTCGCATGCGCCGGCTGGTCGGTCGGCAAGCTCGAGACGGCCTCCGGGGTAGACCGCCAGGCGCTGGACAAGATCCTGCGTGGCGGCACGAGAACCAGCGCCCGCACCGTCAAGGCCGTCGCCGACATCTACGACCAGCTGTGGGACCAGGTGCCACCGCACGAGCAGTGGCACGACAAGGCCGCCTACGCCCGCACCATCAATCGCGCCAACTCGGCCGGCTGGGCGCCCGCCATGGCCTGGGACGACGAGACGATCGACGACCCGACCGCCGAGCCTGCCGACGCCGCCTCGACGGTCGGCGCCGACGACCGGCTCACCGAATGGCTTCACCTGGTGCGCTCCGGCGAGGACCACGGCCGCGCCGCCGCGCGGGTCGGGATCACCCTCGAATCGGTCGAGCGCAGCGCGTACCGCCTCGGGCGGGACGATGTCGTGAAGGTCCTGACCGCCGCCGCTGCCGCCCGTCGTGAGGAGCACACACACGTCATCCCGACCGAGACCCGTCCGCGCAAGAGGCGGGTGGCGGCATGACGTACTACCACGGCGGCGTCCCTGGACTGCGTCCGCGCGACCTCATCACGCCGCGTGAAGCGGACGACGCGAGTCACCTGGTCGACGGCTGCCCGACGTGCGAGGCGCGACGAGCAGGCAGCCAGCTCGCCACCGACCCGAACGACCCGCGGTTCGTCTACGTCACCCAGGAACGCCAGTACGCGCGCGTCTACGCGGCCGGCTACCCCCGAGGCGCGCTGTACCGAGTCGAACCCGTGGGCGAGCTCGTAGCCACGACCGACGACCCAGTGCCGTCCTGGGCGGTCCCGGCCGCCCGTGTGCTCTCCGTACTCGACCCGCTCGTCATCATGCGCCCGGCCGAGGTGCGCCGAGCGCTGCGCCGGTTCGTCGAGGGGGCATAGGTGGGCGCCCGCAACGTCTCCGCCGCCTTCGCCATGTACCCCGACCTGGCGCCCCTACCCAAGCTGCTCCTGGTCTGGATGGCGCTCAAGTCGCTGGACAGCGCGAGCAAGGACGGACGGCCGCCGCGCGTCTACTTCGACGGCGAGCAGTCGCTGATCGAGGCGGGCGGCCGTTCGCGGCGCCAGGTCTACGAGGGTCTCAAGGTGCTCCGCGAGGCGGGCGCGGTGGAGGTGCTGCAGGCCGGCCGACTGAAGTACCGGGCTGTGTACAAACTCCACCTCGACCCGCTGGCTGCCCCGTCCAGTGTGCGGAAAACCGCACCCAAGAGTGTGCGAGAAACCGCACCCAACAGGGTGCGGAAAACCGCAAACGAGGGTGCGGAAAACCGCACCCCTAAGAAGTACGTAGGAGGGACGGAGGAAATCACGGAGAGGAATAACCCTCCTCATGGGACCAACCTGAGTGCCCCTGTGGATAACTCCGGCCACGAAGAGATCGACGCCGAGATGACCACCGAACAGGCGCACCGAACCCTCATCGACCGCCACGGCACCCGCGTCCACGACGTCATCGCCCAGCACCAGCGGCAGTGCGACTGCCCCGACCCCGTCCGCCACCTGCTCGCCACACCCCAGCTCCGCGTCATCGAAGGAGGCGCAGCGTGACCACTGACCAGACCAAAACCTGCACTCAGTGCGGCGAGACGAAGGCGCTCGACGAGTTCAGCCCTCACCCGAACTGCCTCCTCGGCCGAGACGCCCGGTGCAAGTTCTGCAAGGCCGCTAACGCCCGCCGTCGCTACAAGGAATACCCCGAGCGCCAGGCTGAGATCCAGCGCCGGTATCGCTGGAAGCACACCGACGAGGTTCGAGAGCGCGACAGGCGAAAGAACCGCAAGCGATACGAGATCGATCCAGAGAAGGAACGTGCGCGAGTCCGCGCGTACCGCGAGGCCACCCAGTCGCAATCGCTGCCGGGGGCTACGAACCGGAACAAGCAGTGGACCGGTCCGGAACTCGAAATGGCCGCCGACCTGCGCAGGACTGCGGCCGAGGTTGCGCTATCCCTCGGTCGGACCGTGAGGGGAGTCGAAGCCATGCGTCACAAGCTCCGCACCGACCCCCGCAAGATCAAGGTCGCTGGCATCCCGGAGCGTGACGAGCCATGACCGAGAACCCCTACTACGCCGGACCACCACGCGGCTACCACCCCGCCGACCCCCGCGACCTCATCGACCCCGAGATCCAGGCCGCCACCAACCGGCGCGGCGCCCTACTCGTCCGCGAGGTCCTCGCCGACTGCGGGGCCAGGACGGCACCCAAGCCCGGGGAGACCTGCGTGCACGGGAACCGCGCGGACCGGACACCCGCCGGGGATGCGTGGTGCGGCGACTGCCGGCGGGACGAGAGCGGGCCGCGGCTGCGAGAGCTGGCGGACGAGCAGGTGCCGGACGACGAGAACGAGCCGCCCGAGGAGGACGCATGGTGACGCCCCGGGTCGGCGAGACCTACCGCCTGCGGTCCTTCACCGGCAACCAGCCACCCCGCGAGACCTGGACCGACGTCGTCGTGACCGAGATCGAGCCACCCAAGGCCCACATGCACAACGGGCGCGTGCACTACCTGCGGCTCGACTGGGGCAGCGGCTCGTGCCTCAACACCGAACTGTTCACCCGGCGGGCCCGCAGGCCCCTCGACCCCACACCACCCGGACTGCCCCCGACCGGGGAGCAGGACGCACTGGAACTGGAGATCCGATGACCGAGACCACCCCGGCCCGCTGGCGCGTCGGCCGGCACGACTTCCGCGAGGGCGACAGGATCGACGGCGCCGACCTCGCCGTAGTCCTCCGCGCCGCGCCCGTGGGCACCATCGTCAAGGACCACCACGACGGCGGCCATGAGTTCCAGCGCGACGCCGACGGACACTGGTTCGCCGACGGCGGCTCCTGGCACATGACCGCCACCCGCCTCGCCGAACGCGGGCCGCTGACCGTCGTACGCGTCGCCCCGGGGTCGCTCGGAGATCGGCTACGGGACGAGGCTCACAACCTCGGCATCACCAGACTGCACGAGTGGGGCGACGAGGCCGACCGGATGGAGCGTGAGCGGGACCGGGCGGTCACCGAGCGGGACGAGGTGCTGGCGGGGCTCGACGGCGGCGAAACCGTGCCGGCCCAGATCGCGGCGCAGCACATGCGCGAGGTCACCGTGCCGCGGCTGACCAGCGAACGCGACCAGGCCCGCGCGGACCTCATGACGCAGGAGAGGATCACGGCCGAGCTACAGGCCGTCGCCCAGGTCGTGCACACCGTCCGCACGCGCGGCGGCGTGGGCGAGCTGCCCGGCGTGCGGATCGAGCGCGTCGAGGACGGGAAGACGGCGACCATGCGGCGGCTGGAGGAGGCGCGCCAGATCGCCAAGGACGAGTCTGCGACGCGCAGGGGCCTCGCCAACAGGCTCACCGAGGTCGAGAACCATCTGCGCGAGGCGCACACCTCGCTCCTGACCGCCGTGGAGGGCAACGCGCCCCTCGTGAAGCGGGCCGAGGAAGCCGAGGCGGTGATCGGGCGCGTGCGAGGGCTGCTGGAGCGCTGGAACAAGGACCCGCTGTACGACACCGACGACATGGTGACCGAAGCGCTCCGAGCGCTCGCCGGCGGGACGGAGGCGGACCACGTGCACCGCTGGCAGGACCAGACCACCCACGCCGACCGAAAGCGGCGGCTCGTCTGCACGGTGGACGGGTGCGGGGAGACGCGAGAGGAGCGGCGGCCGTGAGCGAGCTGACCGAGGCACAGATCGAAGCCGCCGACCGGCTCAACGCCTGGTTTGCCGGGGTACAAGTCGATGCGCGCAAGGAGCTGCTGGAGGAGATGCGCGCCGAGGTCGCGACCTGGCACGTCTACGAGACCCGCGACATCGGCGACGCCTTCCGGGCTGACGCCGTCGTGGACCTGATCCAGGACCGCCTGGACGGACTGGCGAAGGAGGGGACATGAGCGACTACACGCCGACGACGGACGAGGTGCGGGGGGCGTGGGTGACGGCGCGCTGCACCCGCGACGAGGACATCCCGGGGCAGGTCGCCGAGTTCGACCGCTGGCTCGCCGAGCATGACCGTGAGGTGGCCGCGCGGGCGCTGGAGGCGACGGCCCGCGCCTGGCAGCGAGGCGAGTGGGCTAACGCGCCGCGCTACGCCGACCCCGCGCGAGAGCGGATCGCCACCGCCCAGCACGTCACGGAATGGCTGCGGGCACGGGCGAAGGAGGGCCGGGCGTGACGGCCGGTGCAACCTACATCTGCGGCGGCGACCAGGCGCCGGGAGCCCGCGGGACCGAATGCCCCGACGCCTGCCACGACCACCCTCTGCCCGATGGGTACGTGGACGCCGCCGAGATGGCTGGATCGCGGCTGTACCAGGGGTGGAGCAGCCGGGAGTGCCCCAGGTGTGGCCTGCACGGCTGGTGGCCGCCCATCAACACCGACACGGAGGTCCGAGCATGAGCCGACGTCGGTCGCGAGCGGTCGCCCCGCTGCTCGCCCGCGCACACGAAGACGCCGCCGCCCGCCTGGCCGACATGACCCTGCGCGACGACCTCCTCACAGTGGCCGACCTCTGGCCCGACGTCGCCGCACGCCGCGCGGGAGGAGGCGGGCGGGCGCTGACCGGAATGCCGTCGGCCGGCGACCCGTCACGCATCCCCGTCAACCTCGGCGCCGCCGACGTGTGCGCCGAGATCGACCGCACGTTCGCCTACCTGGTGCTCGCCCTCGGCGACCGCGGCGTCGACCTCACGGCCCGCACGCCGCCCGGACGCCTCCGCCAGGCCGCATACGAGGCGTGGCGGCTCGACGAGCACGAACGCATCGACCTGCGGGACACCGCGGCCGAGCTGCGACACCGGTGCGAGACCGTGCTCGGCGGGACCGTGCGCGCCGACTGGTTGGGGCCCTGCCCGACGCCCGGATGCGTGGCCGAGGTGCACATCGCCCCGGGGCGGCAGGCGCGGACGTGTCGGGAGTGCGGGGCCGAGCACACACGGGACGAGCAGGCGGCGTACATCCGGGAGTGCCTGGAGGGGCGCCTCATGACGCTGTCGGAGCTGACCAGTGCGCTCAAGGTGTGCGGGCTGGAGACCCCGTTCCGCACCGTACAGACCTGGGCGCGGCGCAGGAAGCTGCCCGAACGTCTCCGGTGGGACCTGTGGGCCGGCGTGCCGTACCTGCCGCCCGGAGACGGGCTCTACCCGTTCAGCACGGCCCTCGGCCTCGCCATCGTGCGGTGGCAGCGTGGGGCGCGGGCGAACGTGGAAGGATCGGCGGCATGAGCATGCTCGACGACGTCCGGTTCTGGGCACAGGTGTACGAGGACTCACGGCGTACGCTCATCGTGCCGCCCGACCTGGAGTCGCGGGCGGTCGAGACGGTCAAGGCACGTGGCCTCGAAGGCATCGTGACCGTCAGGGTTTCCCGCTGGCTGCCCGCCGGGATGGTCTTCCTCATCGACGAGCAGGCGATCGAGGCGGACTGGCGCCACACGATGCAGCAGTGCTCGATACGCCCGATGCTGTGACACGCTGCACGGCACGCCGCGTTGCGGACGCCAGTCTGAATCCCTAGAGTGTGCTCTGCTGGAGAATTTCCCGCAGAAGGCCCGGAGGACGTAACCGTTCCCGGGCCTTCTGCGTGCCTGGACGG
The DNA here is from genome assembly GCF_054782975.1 of Myceligenerans halotolerans. NCBI lineage: Bacteria > Bacillati > Actinomycetota > Actinomycetes > Micrococcales > Promicromonosporaceae > Myceligenerans > Myceligenerans halotolerans. The sequence goes on along the minus strand of NZ_BAAGRL010000021.1, from coordinate 15,596 downwards.
GGGCGAGGTGGTCGCGCATGGCCGCCAGATCCAACAGTTGGAGCGCCGAGGAAGACGAGGCGCTCCGCCAGCTCGTCGCCCAAGGCGTCCCGCAGTCCGAGATCGGCCGGCGGATCGGCCGCAGCCGTGGGGCTGTGGCGAACCGGGCACGAGCGCTCGGGGTGCGGTCGGACCGCACGGTCACCGTCGCGGCGACACAGGCGAAGGTTATCGACGCCAAGGCACGCCGGGCCACGCTCGAGCTCCAGCTACTCGAGGACGCCGAGAAGCTACGCGCCCAGCTCTGGCAGCCCCACGAGTACATCGACCATGGCGGCAAGGACTACGTCCGCGTCACCTGGACCCAGGACGAGCCCACCCCCGCCGACAAACAGCGGCTCATGCAAGCCGCCGTCGTCGCCGTCGACCGGTCCCTCAAGATCGCCACCCACGACGCCGACACGGGCGTCGCCGAGGCCGTCGGAGCGCTCGACCAGATCGCCGACGCACTCGCCGAGGTCGCCAAGACGCTGCCCGACATGGGGCCCGACCAGTGACCACCGCAGCTGCCCTGTCCGCCGCGCTCGTGACCACGATCCTCGCCGGGTTCTCCCCCCGGCAGGTCTGGTCCATCGTGCGGGCCACAGCGCGCGTCAACGTCTGGGTCGGCGCCATCCGCTCCGGCAAGACCATCGCGTCGCTGCTGGCGTGGCTCCTGTACGTCCGGTCGGCGCCCACGACCGGCGCGCTCGTCGTCGTCGGACGGACCAGGGAGAGCGTCGCGCGCAACGTGTTCGTGCCGCTCCAGGACCGCGCCATCTTCGGCCGCTTCGCCCAGTTCGTCAGCTACACGCCCGGAGCGCCCACCGGCGTCATCCTCGGCCGCACCGTGCACGTCCTCGGCGCCAGCGACGCGCGCGCCGAGATGGTGCTTCGCGGCCTCACCGTGGCCGGTGCCTACGTCGACGAGTCCACGCTCGTGGCCGAGGCGTTCTGGACGCAGCTCCTGGGCCGCATGTCGGTCCCCGGAGCCAGGCTCTTCGCCACCACCAACCCCGACGGGCCCGCGCACTGGTTCAAGAAGCAGGTCGTCGACCGCGCCGCCGAGCTCGGCTACCGGGTCTTCCGCTTCACGCTGGTGGACAACATCCACCTGGCCGCCGAGTACGTCGCCCAGATCAGCCGCGAGTACGTGGGGCTCTGGTATCGGCGCTTCATCCTCGGCGAGTGGGTCCAGGCCGCCGGCGCGGTCTACGAGGGCTGGGACGAGGCACGGCACGTGATCCGCGCCGCAGCGATCCCGGAGATAACCCGGGTTCTCACGCTCGGCGCCGACTACGGCGACGTGCACGCCACCCGCGGGTACCTGCTCGGCCTCGGACCCGACATGCGGCCCGGCCACGACGGCGAACACCGGCTGTACGTCCTCGACGAGTGGGCGCCTGGCTCCATGACCGTCGGCCAGCACTCCGCGGACCTGCGCCGCTGGCTTGCCGAGCGCGACCAGTGGCCGCCCGAGTGGATCGCTTACGACCACGCGGCCTCGACCTTCGGCCACCAGCTCTGGCACGACGGCTACACCAACGTCATGAAGGCCCACAAGGCCGTCCTGCCCGGCATCCGCACCGTCGCCGCGCTGCTCGCCGTCGACAAGCTGGTCGTGTCTGACCGGTGCAAGCACCTGATCGAGAAGATCCCGGGCTACGTCTGGGACGAGAAGGCCACAGCCCGCGGCGAGACCGCGCCGGTCAAGGCCGACGACGACGAGGCCGACGCGCTCCGGTACGCGGTCTACACGCCCCGGGACCGCTGGCGCGGGCTCATCCCGCTCACACCGGCCTACGACAGCGCACCAGGCGCCGGAGAGGAGTGACCGAATGCCGCTCCCCACCACGGACCTGATCTGGCCGCCGGAACAGCTCAAGAACATCACGCCCCGGCTGCACGAGTGGGACGCCTGGTACGTCGGCACGCCCGAGCGTCTGGAGAAGGTCTACGGCCGCAGCATCACCGGCCCGCGCGCCGTCCAGCGCCCCAACGGTCCGATCGGCCGGATCTACACGCGGCTCTGGTGGGGCCGGCAGACGTCGCAGGAATCCCAGCGCGGCGACCACATGCACATCCCCATCGCCGCCGACCTGGCCCGCACCTCGGCAAACCTGCTGTACTCCGAGCCGCCCAGCCTCTTCGCGACCACGAGCAGCACGCAGACGCAGGACCGCCTCGACGAGTACGCCGAGGGCGGCCTGCACGACCTGCTCGCGACCGGCGCGGAGGTCGGTGCAGCGCTCGGCGGGCGCTACCACCGCGTCACCTGGGACCCGTCCGCCGACATGCCGTTCCTGTCCACCGTGGACGCCGACGCCGCCTGGCCCGAGTTCGTCTGGGGCAACCTGGTCGCCGTCACGTTCTGGACCGTGGTCGCCCGCAACGGCAACGTCGTACGCCGCCACCTCGAGCGGCACGAGCTCGACAGCGCCGGCATGGGCACCGTCTCGCATGGCCTGTACGAGGGCAGCGAGAACCAGCTCGGCCGGCCCATCCCGCTCACCGAGCAGCCCGAGACTGCGCCGTACGCCACCCGCGTCGGCATGGACGGTGCCCTCGTCGACCTGCGCACCCCGGGCCTGTGCGTCGCCTACATCCCGAACGCGACCCCGGCCAAGGAGTGGCGCACCGACCCCGTCGGCCGCGACCTCGGCGAGTCCGACTGGGCGGGCCCGATTATGGGCCTGATGGACGCCGTCGACGAGGAGTACTCGTCCCTGCTGCGCGACATCCGGCTCGCCAAGGCCCGCATCATCGTGCCGTCCTCGATGCTGGATTCCAACGGCCCCGGCAAGGGCGCCAACTTCGATCTGGACCGCGAGGTCTACGAGGGCGTCAACGCACCGCCCACCGAGGACGGCAAGCAGGAGATCACGCCGCAGCAGTTCGACATCCGCGTGGAGGAGCACCTCGCCGCCGTAGCCGACGGCGTCAAGCGCGTCATCAGCGCCGCCGGGTACGCCTCCGCGACGTTCGAGGACGGCACCGACGGCATCATGACCGCGACCGAGGTCCACTCGCGGGAGCGGAAGAGCTATCAAACCCGGGGCCGCAAGATCCGGCAGGAACAGCCCGCCGTCGCCTACCTGTCGCGCAAGATGATGTCGATCGACGCCGCGATCTTCCGCACCCCGGGCCTGGACTGGCTCGACCCCGTCAACGTCGAGTTCTCGGACACCGTGCAGGACTCGGCCCTGTCCATGGCGCAGACCGTGCAGTCGCTACAGATCGCCCAGGCGGCGTCCGTGGAGACGCGGGTGCAGATGGTCCACTCGGACTGGGACGACGAGCAGATCAAGGAGGAGGCGGCCAAGATCATGGCCGAGACCGGCACGCCGCTGCCCGACCCGTTCCAGATCCAGGCATGACCGATGCCCCGGTTCATCCCCGACCGCCGCGACGGCCTCGACGCCGTGATGGTCGAGCTCGTGGAGCTGTTCACCTCGGCCGAGCGCCGCCTCGTCGGGTCCGTGGCGCTCCAGGTGCGCGCCGGCCTCGGCGCGGGCGAGACCTCACCCGATCGGATCCTGCGCCTGGGCGAGCTCACGGCCGAGGCCAGGCGCGTGGCCAACTGGCTGCGCCAGACCTCGCCCGAGGTGCTCGACCGTGTGCTGGCCACCGCGGAGGAGCGCGGCATAACCGCGGCCCTGGACGAGCTGTCCGACGTCGTCGGCACCACCGGTGCGCGAGAGGGAGTTGCCCCCGGCACGTCGCTCGTCCGGCCCACGGAGGCGATCCCGGGCGCGGGTGCCGCGTCGGCGATCCGCGCGGACCTGTCCAACGCGCTGGAGGATGTGACCCGGCGGGTGCTCAGGTTCCCGCAGGACGTGTTCCAACGCGCCGTCGCCACGTTCTCCACCGACGTCACGCTCGGTCTGGGCACGACCCGCACGGCCCAGCAGGGCGCGTGGGGCAAGCTGCTCAGCCAGGGCGTGACCGGCTTCGTCGACAAGGCAGGCCGCCGGTGGAACCTCGCCAGCTACGTGGAGATGGCCACGCGATCAGCCACGAGGCGCTCGTACGACGACGCCAAGGTCACGGCCATGCAGGACAACGGCGTCGACCTCGTGTCCATCGTCGTCGGCGCCGGAGCGTGCGAGCGCTGCGCGCGTTGGGCCGGGAAGATCCTGCGCACCAACTCGGGGCCGACCGGCCGCACCAGCGTCCCGAGGGCGAACGGCGACGGCGAGGTCACGGTCACCGTGGCCGGGACCATCGACGAGGCCAAGCGGACCCGGTGGCGTCATCCGAATTGTCGCTGTTCCGCAGTTGCATACTTGCCCGGCCTCTCGGTGATCGCGGACGTCACGCACTACGACCCCGAGGCTGAGGCCGAGCGGCAGAAGCTCCGGCGCCTGGAGCGCGAGGTCCGCAAGACCAAGCTGGAGGCCATGGCCGCCGTCGACGACGAGACCAAGCGCGCTGCGAACGCGAAGATCCGGACGCTACAGGCGCATATCCGTGCTCACGTCGCCGAGACCGGGCTGATGCGGCAGCGAAACCGCGAGCAGCCCGACCTCGGCAACGTGCGTGCGTAGAGCTGTCAGTGCGACGCCTCAGGCGCCGTGAGAAACGCATACGCCTCAGCCAGGTCCTTCGCTGCTGCGGCACAGGTCGCAGCCAGGGCGGCGTTCGAGCCCGTGGCGGACTTTGCCCTGTCGGCGCACGCCTTCGCGGCGTCCAACGCGGCTATACATGCCGCGTCGTGGGCTTCGGTAATGGTGGAGCTCATCCCTTTCCTTTCGCTCTTCCCTGCACGCCCGGTGCGTGGCAGGGGTCACCGCTGAACCTATCTGCGGTGTCTGACACTCGACCGCGCCCAGGAGGCCGATCATGTCCCGCAACACCCGCCTGCCGATCCTGCCCACCCCCGGCCTGGACCACCCGCGCTTCACGCGGCTCCGGTTCCACGCCCAGGACCCGGCGAACGGCACGCCCGGGGTGACCCCGGCAGCTCCGGCTCCCGCAGCTCCGGCTGCACCTGCGGTCCCCGCAGCGCCCGCGGTCGACCCGGCCGCTGCGACCCCGCCGGCCCCCACGCCGCCTGCGCCCGGTGCGCCGCCGGCCACGGACCCCCCGGCGAACGACAGCCCGTGGAACGACCCCGAGAAGGCCAAGGCCGAGATCGAACGCCTCCGCCGCGAGAACGGGGCCGACCGCACGAACGCCAAGGCCGCCGCCGCTGACGAGGCCCGCCAGGAGCTGGCCCAGACCATCGGCAAGGCGCTCGGCCTCGTCCAGGACGACACCCCGCCCGACCCCGCAGCACTCGCGACCGCGGCCCAGGAGGCCACGGCATCGGCGAAGGCCGCACAGGTCGAACTCGCCGCCTACAAGGCGGCTGGCAAGCATGGCGCCGACCCCGCCGAGCTGCTGGAGCGCAGGTCCATCGTGGCCCAGCTCGAGGCACTCGACCCGGCCGCCGCCGACTTCGCCACCCAGGTCGACGCCCTCGTCAAGAAGGCCGTCACCGACAACCCACGGCTCCTCGCACAGGCCCCGGTGGCCGGCGCATCGAGCCCGCAGCACCCCGGCGGGTCCGGGGAGCTCGTGGACATCGACGCCCAGATCGCCGCTGCCGAGAAGGCTGGCGACCACCGTCTCGCCATCGCCCTCAAGCGGCGGAAGGCGAACGTCTGACCTTGTCCTGAGGAGGACCCATCATGGCCGGTATCACCGGACTCGGCACGACCTTCAACCTGCCGAACTACCACGGCGAGCTCATCTCGCTCACCCCCGCCGACACGCCGTTCCTGTCCGCCATCGGCAGCCTGAACAGCGGCGGCGGCCAGACCACCAGCGCCGAGTTCGAGTGGCAGGGCTACGACCTGCGTGAACCGGGCCAGAACACCGCGCTGGAAGGCGCCACGGCACCGACCGCGCAGGGGCGCGTGCGCACCAACTTCTCCAACGTCTGCCAGATCCAGCAGGCCAAGGTGTCGGTGTCGTACACCAAGCAGGCCTCGGTCGGGCAGTTCGCCGGCGCGAACATCGCCGGGACGAACCCCGTGACCAACGAGCTCGACTGGCAGGTCGCCCAGGAGCTGACCCAGCAGGCGCGCGACGTCAACTGGAGCTTCATCAACGGCGTCTACCAGAAGCCGGCCGACAACACGACGGCCCGCAAGACCCGTGGCCTGTTCGCCGCCGCGGCGACCCGGGTCGACCTCGGCGACAACGTCGCCACCGGCGCCTCCTCAGCGACCACGGTCATCACCCCCGTGGGCGGTCACACACTGTCGGTGAACGACAAGATCGTGTTCACCGACGTCGGCGACATGACGAACGTCGTGGTCGGCCGCATCTACTACGTGACCTCGGTGTCCACCACGGTCTCGTTCGAGATCGGTGCGACCCAGGGTGGCGCCGACATCACGCTCGGCACTAGCACCGCGAACGTCGACTACCACTCGGTGTCGGCCTCGGCCCTGGCCGCGGACGACATCCTCGGCATGGTGCAGGACGTGTTCGACGCCGGCGGCCTCACCGGTGGCGCCGCCTCGTTCCTCGTGAACTCGACGCAGAAGCGGGCCATCACCCGCGTCTTCGCCGACCTGTACGGCAAGGCGGACCCGCTGGTCTCGGGCGAGCGCATCGGTGGCGTCGCCGTCGACAGCGTCCTCACGGACTTCGGCACGCTCGGCATCATGCTCGACCGTGCTGTGCCGCAGGACGCGATCGGCATCGCGACGCTGTCCGAGTGCCGCCCGGTCTTCCTGAACACGCCCGGCAAGGGCGTGTTCTTCGAGGAGCCGCTGGCCAAGACCGGTTCGTCCGACGACGTGCAGATCTACGGCGAGGTCGGCCTGGACTACATGAACGCGTCCTCGCACGGCGTCCTGCGCGGCGCCCTCGCCTGACCTGCAGCGCGCGGGCGCCCACTCACACGGGCGCCCGCGCGCACCCCCTGGAGGGAAACGACATGCCCCTGTTCAAGAACGCCGCCGACGGCCGCACGGTCCACGCCTCCGGCGCAGTGGCCGAGGCCCGATACGCGGCGAGCCCGCATTGGGCGCCGGTCGAGCCGGAGCCCGAGCGCGCCTACCCCGAGGGCCAGGACCCGGCCGAGGGCTGGACCGTCGCCCAGCTCACGGCGTGGGCGGGCGACAACGGCGTCGATGTCCCGGCGGGCCCGAAGCCCGCCGTCGTCGAGGCCGTCCTCGCCGCCGTCGCCGAGCGTAAGGCGAAGGCCGAGGCCGACGCGGCGAACACCCCGCCGCAGTCCTGAGACCGCACGGGGGCAGGCCCTGCCGCCTGTCCGCGTGCCCCCATCTGGTGACGGGCGTCAACGGTGGCCCGGAAAGGTCCACGCTGCACCTGTTGACTCCACCGAAGGTCGAGTCGGGGCTGTCCATCCGGGCACTTCCGGCCCTGTCATGACTCGTCCTGCGCCCGTCACCGCTTCACCTGGAGATGCCCATGGTCCTCGTCTACGCCACCACCAGTGACCTCGCGGCGTCTCCGTGGGGCCTGACCGACCCGCCCGCGAACGTCGCCCGGCTCCTGGCCCACGCCTCCGGTCTCGTGCGCACCGCGACGCTCACCGCGGTGTACGACGTCGATGCCGAGAGGCTGCCGACCGACACCACGGTGGCCGAGGGATTCCGTGACGCCGTCTGTGCACAGGTCTCCACCTGGGTCGAGGCTGGCATCGACCCGGCGCAGGCGGGCGGCGGCAATCCCGGCGTCGTCGCCTCGAAGTCTCTCGGCCCTCGCAGCGTGCAGTACGCCGTGTACGAGCGCGACGCGTCCCAGCGGCGCTACATCACCACGCACCTGACCGACGAGGCCGCGGGCTACCTGTGGGACCTCGACATCTGGCCCGGTGTGCAGGTGATCGGATGAGCGAGGTCTGGGCCGACTGGGAGGACCAGGCGGTCACGATCCGGCCGCTGACCGGCTCCGGCGGCATGGGCGACATCTACGGCCCCGCCGTCGAGGTCGATGCCCTGGTCGACGAGTCCACGCGGCTCGTGCGCGGGCCCGATGCGGCCGAGGTCGTCTCATCGGCGACCGTCTACGCGCCGTCGGGCACGATCGCCCCCGCGGGGTCGCTCATGCAGCTGCCCACCGAGACCACCGAGCGGCGGGTCATCACGACCGCCACGCACCACGCCGACGACCCGGATCTGGCAGGCGTGGAGGTGATCCTCGAATGAGCGTAATGAGCGCCGCCGAGATGGTGCGCCGCGTGCGTGAAGGCGCTGCCGAAGGGCTGACCCTCGCAGCTGAGCGCGTCCGCGCCGTCGCGGTCCCACGCACGCCGCTGGAGTACGGCGACCTGCGCTCCGCACACACTGTCGTGCCCGCCACCCCGGACGACCTGGGGTCGGCCGTGGTGAACGACCTCCCCTACGCCGTCAAGCAGCACGAAGACCTCACCCTGCGCCACGACGACGGGCAGGCGAAGTTCCTGGAGTCCGCCGCTCTGGACTCGGCGCGCGAGGTCGAGCAGATCGTCGCCGCGTCAGTGCGCCGGCGGCTGGGATAGCGCTCCATCCCGGACGGCCCGCAAGTCCTCCGCCCCGCGGAAGAAGACGGCCGCCGCCTCGAACAGGACACGCAATCCGAGCGCGCCCAGGACGGTAACAGCGGGCACGACTACCGCGCCCAGCATCACCATCCACACCGCGCCGCTGGCGAGGAACGCGATGGTCAGCACCACGCCCGTGAGTAGGTGCAGACCGAGCGCGATGCCGTACACGAGGCCGAGCAGCTGCCGCGAGATCAGACGGTCGAACCGGACGTCAAAAAGTGCCGCGATGAGAGACATGCCGTCGATCGTCCTCCCGCGCCTGCGCGAGCACCAGGAAATCAGGGGGTGAACCGTGAACGACTCAACCCTGATCCAGACCCTGGCGCAGATCCTCGCCGATCAGGGCATCGGCGTGTGGCGTCCGAGCGGCCCGGCATACACGGCCGCCGAGGTCGGGATCTGGTATGGCGCGATCGGCGCCGACCCGGACCGCGCGATCGGGATCACTCGCTACGGCGGGACCGGCGTGCGAACCAACGACGGCGACCGCGGCCCGCGCCTCGTGCAGATCCGTGTACGCGGCTCGTCCGGCGACCGCACCTCGGCGGACGACATCGCTGACGCCATCGATGCCGTCCTCGCCCAGATGACTCGCGTCTCTGGCCTCAACTCGGAGTGGGTCTCGGGCCCACTGCCCCTCGGCGCGGACGGCAACGACCGCCCCGAACTCACTCTCAACTACCTCGTCACCCCGGAGGGCTGACCCATGCCTTACGATTCCTCACTGCCCGCCGGCGCCGAACTCGCTCGCCGGTACGAGCACCTCATCGACATCTGGGACGAGTCCCTCGCGACCCCGGCCTACATCTCGATCCGCCGGGCCGACCAGGTCGTGCCGACGTTCACGCCGGTGCTCGACAACGCCCAGACGAACGACGACCTCGGGGCCGCAAACTCCGACGTCTCGGCGTGGAACTGGACACTCGGCTTCCGCGTCATCCCGTCGCGTGACAGCACCACTCAGGCGCTGGTCGACGAGTACGGCATCCTGAGCGCCGCCGTGGGCGACGCGATCGGGACCGTGGCCGTCGTCAAGGTGCGCTTTTACCACGCCCCCAAGACAGGGACTGTGGGCGACCCGAAGGGCGCCTGGGAGGGCGACGCCACCGTCGCGATCGCGCCTGTGGACGACGGCTCGATCGAGCGCTGGCAGGTCACCCTGACCGGCAAGGGCTCGCCGACGCGCCTCGCGACCAACCCGTTCGACGGCCGGGTCTGATCGATGCAGCTCACGGGCCTGGTCGATCTGCTCGACCATGCGGTGGAACGCGACTCGATCCAGCTGCCGTGGCGCGGGGAAACATACGTCATCCCCGCGCCCGGCACGGAGCGCCGCCTGCGCTGCGCTGCGCTCCTGGCCGCCTACCGGCTGCCCGAGGGCGAGCGAGCGGCGGCCATCAAGCAGGTCGCGGGTGACGAGAGCGCCGAGGACATCATCCTCGGTGCCGAGATGGCCCAGCGCATGCACGCCGACGGCATCCCGGAACGCGCGCTCGGCTACCTCACCACCATCGCACTGTTCGCCTGGGTTCAGGGCGAGGAGAAAGCGCAGGCGTACGTGAACGCGCTCCAGGCGGGTGATGTCGGCCCAAAAGCGAAGGCGTCATCGAAACGGTCGAGGACTGGGACCAGTACGGACGCGGCGCCTACGACGAGAACACGGGCCTCTACGAGTGGTACGACGTCCCGCCGGAACGGGTCGCGCAAGCGCAAGGGGGGCCGGGGCGGTCGGTCGACTGGTGGGACATCCTGACCCGCTGGCACCTCGTCACCGTCGACCTCGCCGCCCTGTACGGCATCGCTCCAGCGCAGATCCTCGAGCAGCCCTGGCCCGCGCTGCGCGACCTGATCTCCGGCCTCCTCAGCGAGCGAGGCTCACGGCTCCGCAAGGCCCTCGGGGGGTGATCGCGTGATCGTCGCCGAGCTCGAGTCCATCTTCACGGGCGACGTCCGAGGCTTTACCCAGGCAGCGGACCTCGTCGAGACCCGCGGCAAGAAACTGGATGCACGCCGCGTCGCTCTGGATATCGGCGCGAACGTGCAGGACGCCCTGGCTGCGTCCTCCCGCGTAGAGGCCGAGGCAGACCGCATCGGAGGGCTTGACCCCGAGATCCAGGTGGACGCCGACACGTCCGCCGCAGAGAGCGCACTCGACGGTCTCGCGGACGGGGCCGAGAGGAGCGGCAGCGAGGGCGGCTCCCGTGGCGGCGACGCTCTCGTCGGCGGGATCGTCGGTGCACTGGCAACCATCCCAATCGCAGGCGCCATCGTCGGGATCGCGCACACCGCCGCCGACGCGGTGATCCAGGGTTTCAAGGACGGCCTCGGGGTCGAAGTGCGCGAGGATCTCTTCTCCGCACGAACCGGCCTCGACGAAGCCACAGCAGGGAAATTCGGTGCCGCCGCTGGCGAGGCGTACGCGTCCAACTGGGGCGACTCCGTGGCGGCCAACATGGACACCGCCCGCCAGGCAGTGCAGGCCGGACTGCTCGACCCGGACGCCACCCAGCGCGACGCGCAGCAGATCATCGAGTCCCTGTCCGGCGTCGCCCATGTCATCGGCGAGGACATCCCTCGCGTGACCCGCTCGGCGCAGCAGCTCCTGCGTACCGGCCTGGCCCGGGACGCCAGCGAAGCGTTCGACATCATCGTGCGCGGCCAGCAGGCCGGTCTGAACGTCTCCGAGGACTGGCTGGATGTGCTCGACGAGTACTCCACCCAGTGGCGCGTGCTCGGCCTCGAGGGCGAACAAGTCCTGGGGCTGCTGTCCCAGGGCGTGCAGGCAGGTGCCCGCGACACCGACATCGCGGCGGACGCCCTCAAGGAATTCGCCGTCCGGGCGGTCGACGACTCCCAGACCACAGCCGACGGATTCGCGACCATCGGGCTGTCCGCCTCTGAGATGGAGGAGGCAGTCGGCAAGGGTGGCGAGACCGCATCTGAGGCGCTCGGGCGGACCCTGGACGCCCTGCGCGACGTCGAGGACCCGATCGAGCGCAACGCGGCGGCTGTCGCGCTCTTCGGCACCCAGGCCGAGGACCTCGGCGCCGCGCTCTTCGCGATGGACCTGGACACCGCGGCCAGCGACTTCGACAACCTGTCGGGAGCCGCTGCCCGGGCGCTGGACACCATCGGGGACAACGCTTCCGGCAAGCTCGAATCCGCCGTGCGCAACATCGAAGTGGCCGGGAACAGCATCAAGGGTGCGCTCGCCGAGGCGTTCTCACCCCAGATCGAGGGCTTCGCGGACTTCGTCTCCCAGAATCGCGAAGCAGTCACAACCTTCCTCTTCGATGCCGCTGAGGGCGCACTCGATTTCGGGCGAGCGCTGGCCGAAGGTGCCGCCGCAGGGACCGAGGGATTCGGCGACATGGTCGCCACAGTCGGCCCCGGCATCCTGGGCCTGATCGGATCCCTGATCGAGGGCATCGACTCGATCCCCTTCGTGGATCTCGAAGATGCCGTCGAAAAATTCGACGAGATCCGCGAGGGAGCCGAGGCGTCGTTCGCCGAACTGGACGCCGGATCCGAGGCGGCAGCCGACGCCATCCGCGCCAACCTGATCCAGAACGGCCTCGACCCCGCGCAGGAGAAGCTCGACGAGCTGCGCATCCCGGCCGAAGCCGCCGCGCGCCTGTCGGACACGAGCAAGCGGCTCGCGGGCGCGATCGGCGAGGTCGGCTACGAGGCCGACGGATCCAAGTCGTCCCTGGACATCCTGGACGGCCAGATCGACACCACGACCCGCTCGGGGCGCCGGCTGGATGACCAGATCCGGGGCGTGTCCGACTCGCTGCACGACCAGGTGCGCGCTGCGGCAGATGCCGGAGAGAGTCAGGCATCCCTGCGCGACCGCGCGAGCCAGGCCCGGAAGGCTTTTCTGGACCAGGCCGAAGCGCTTGGCGTCACGCGACGCGACGCCAAGCGGCTGGCAGACCAGTACGGGCTGATTCCGAAGGAGATCGTCACCGAGATCGTCGCGGACACCTCCAGGGCCCGTAGCGCCGTTCAGTCGTTCATCACGGACGCATCAGGCCGGACCGTGGGAATCCGCGTCGACAGGCACCTCGAGGCCCGAGCGCACGGCGGGCCGGTCTGGCCTGGTGAGGACTTCCTAGTCGGCGAGGAGGGCCCGGAGTTGGTCCGCTTCTCGCAGGTGGGGACCGTGGTCCCGGCCGCGCAGACGGCGCAGGCACTGTCCTCGGCACCGGCCTACCAGTCGTCGGGGTCGTCCATGGGTGACATCCACATCACCCACTACGGCGGCACGGACGCGGCGATCGAGCGCGGACTGACACGCGCCTACCAGAAGCGCGAACTGCTCAGGGCAGGGGGAAGCGCATGACGTTCTACGTGCTGGCCTCGGTCCAGGAGCCGCCCCCGCCGACCACGGCCGCACGCGACCTGACGCTGTGGCTGGAGTCCTGGGACGGAACTCGGCGCGTCGAACTGTCCACGGGACCGATCCGGTGGAAGGCCGGCGCGACGGGGCTCGAGGAGGCACCGACCGAGATCCTGGAGGAGTACACGCCTGGGTCGGCCGGGTCGCAGGTCGTCGGCGTCGAGTACCCGCCGCGTGACGCACTGCTGCCGGTGACGATCGGCGGGCGCGACTGGGTCGATCTGAACGCGAGCCTCCAGCGGCTCAAGAACCTCACCAATCCGCGCAACGGAATGACCGAGGATGGATCGTTCCGCCTGGTGGTGAAGTCGCCGAACGGTACTCGGCAGATCGGCATGGTGCGTCGCGGCGGCCTGGAGGGCAACGGGAGCCCGTCGCAGGTGCGACAGAACCGCGTGCTCGACCTCTTTGCGCCGCACCCGTTCGCGGAGGACCGCGCCGACGCGCCGCCGTTCGAGGTCGGCCTGGGTGCGGGAGCCGACAACTTCTTCGCCGTGGACGACCTCGACGCAACCGCGCCGAACTTCGAGGACCTGGAACTCGCACCCAGCGTGATCCTCGGCGCGGACATGCCCCTGCCGATCACCTCGGAACTACCGCCCTACGCCACGATCGAGATCGACGGCCCTACTGGTGCCGGCCTGATCCTGGAGGCCAACACAGGCCTCTACCTCGAGGTGCCCGACGGTGTGCCCGACGGCGACACGCTTCGCGTGGTGACCGACCCCCGCCGCAAGTCCATCCGCCTGAACGGGTCGCCGGCCGCGGGCAAGGTCGCGCTGGGATCGAACCTGGCGCCCCTGGCGGTCGGGGACAACCTCATCTCGATCACGGCCACCGGCGCCACCGCGAACACCCGCTTGCGGCTGACGTGGCGGGGGCAGTACGGGGGCATGTGGTGACCTGGACCATCCACCCGCGAGACGCGAACCTCGAGCGCACCCTGGACCCACTGAGCTCCTGGTCGCAGCTGGACGTCGTGGAGCGGCACGTGTCCAACGGGCCGCCCATGTGGATCCTGACCGGCCGGTCAGACGCTCTGCCGACGTTCACGCCCGGCATGGGCACGATCCTCTACGACGACGGCGCGTTCGTGACCTCGGGGCGGATGCGCACGATCGACCGCGCCTACGACGCCGACCCGCTCACGGGCAGGTTGGCCGACATAACCACCCTCGGGTTCATCGGCGATCGTGACGAACTGTGGTCCCGTCGCTGCTGGCCAGACCCGTCTCATGCCCTGAGCTCCACGCCATCCAGCTTCTCGGCGTCGCACGACGTTCGCACCGGCGCGCGCGAGGACAGCTTGCTGGGCTACATCGCCGACAACCTGGGCCCGGCCGCTCCGATCGCCTCGCGCCGTCTGGCCGAGCTGCTCGTTCCCACCTCGGCCGGCCGCGGCGGCACCGCCACCTACGAGGCGCGCATGGACGCGCTCGGGCAGGTAGTGGCCGACCTCGCCGAGGGCGGAGATCTCGACGTCGACATCGTGCACGACGAGTCCACAGGAACACCGCGCCTGGCCGTGGTCGTCACTGACGTGGATGACGTGTCCGCCGACATTGTGTTCGGCTCGCTCACCTCGGCCCGCACCTCAGGCAAGGTCACTGCCTGGCGGTACCGGATGCAGGCGCCCGAGATTACCGACGCCGTGGTGTTCGCTGCCGGCGAGCTGTCGGCCCGCGAGGCGGCGCTGTACACGAACGAGGGCGCCGTCACCCTGTGGGGGCGCCGCCGCGAGGCGCTGGTGGACCAGCGCCAGACCAGCGACTCGACCGTCATGGCTGACGCCGCCAACCGTGAGCTCGAACGCGGCGCTACACCCGTCGCGGTCACGCTCACCCTGGCCGACGGCGGCGACGCCGTCTACCGCGACACCTACGGACTCGGCAGCCGTGTCGGCGTAGAGCTGCCCGGCCTGCCGCTGGCGATCCCGAACCCACGCGTTCGCGAGGTCATGACCACAGTGCGACCCCGCGAGGTCGTCGACCGCAAGGTCACCGTCGGAATTCCCGGCGCCACCACCATCCAGGACCCCACAGACGCGCAGATGGTCGAGCTCCAACGACGTCTCGCACAGCTCGAAAGGAGCCGCTGACGTGCCTACAGGAATCGAGCTTTCAGGGCCGCTGCCGGGCGAGAAGTTCACTCTCGCGCGGTGGGCGCAGATTTTCGGTGACGACACCGGGATCATCAGTGACACCGACGGCAGCGCCTACGACCTCACGCTGCCGTCCGGCTCGGACACAGCTGAGATCGGATCGGCCACGATCGAGTCCATCGCGCTCATCCACGGCCACCCGCACATCGTCCCGGCCGGGCAGACCCAGTCGATCGATATCCCAGAGTCGTCCGGTGGCGGCGCAACCGGCCGAACCGACCGCATCGTGCTGCGCCGCGACCCGGCCACCTACGGCACAGCCCCCGGGCCGATCCGGATCACGCGCATCCCAGGCACCGAGGGCTCGGCGGACGCGCCCGACATCGATCCACAGACCGACCTCAAGCTGTACCGGGTCACCCGCATCGAGGGGCAGTCGCTGAACCAAGCATCGGCCATTCCAGAAAAATCCTGGCTGGGACGCACCATCCTGGTCGAGCCAGGCGCCACCCTGCCAGCCGCGCCCCTGA